>JAVBQR010000153.1:0-27833 GCA_031548865.1 Planctomycetota bacterium | reverse complement strand
CCGGGTCAAGCACGGCACCGACATCGCCCAGGAATTGGACAAGTCGTTCAAGGAAATCGAGTCCGGTTCCAGTTCGGTCAGCCGGCTCATCGGGGAAATCGCCTCGGCGACGAACGACCAGGCGCAGGGGGTGGATCAGGTCAACACCGCGGTCGCGCAGATGGACAAGGTAACGCAAAGCAATAGCGCCACCGCCGAACAGTCGGCGGCGGCGGCGGCGGACTTGTCGCGCCAGTCGGAGAACCTGAACGGCCTGGTCCAGGGTTTGGCGGATTTGGTGTACGGCAACGGCAGCGGCAGCGGCAACGGAAACGGCCGTGCGGCCTTATCCAACCGTTCGGCCGGTTTGGTCGCGCCCTCTTTCGCGCCATCGCGGCAGGTTGCCGCCGCCCGGGCCTTGCCGGCGCCGAAGGCCGGGTCGGGCAAGGTCCTGAAGCCGGCCAACGTGATTCCGCTGGATGTGGATTCGGACGGGTTTTAAAAGGGTGCAAGGTCATGCGCCAAGGTGGGGCATGGAAAAAAATCCCGGACCGCCTGGCGGCCCGGGATTTTTTTACTTCAGGTACGTGGGAGAAGGCGAACCCAACATGGCGTCAAGGGCATTGTCGATTTCCGTGGCCGTGCCCGGGGCAATCGGGGCCGGCATGGTCACTTCCGGGCGGGCGACGTAGGTACCTCCAACCGGCGGGAAGGTGGGCTGGGCCTCGAGCTGCTGGATGGCGGGCGAGGGCAGCACATTCACCGGCGGCACCGAAATCGGCAGCGGCGCCATGGCGTTGGGGGTATATACCTGCGGGCTATTAAGAAGCTGGTTTTCGTTCATGGTGAAGCATTCCGACAAATTCTGCCCCGGCGCGCACAATACCGGATTCGGAACCGGGCAAATGTCGGGGGGGCAGTATCCCGCTCCCAGAACCCCGGGCTCGAACCCGGAACTGGTCGGTCCGGAGTAGGGCGGAACCACCGAGGCGAAAGTCGGTTCCACCGGGGGCGGCGGCACATACTGCGGGATGACCGGCTGAATCACCGGCGGCACCCACTGCGGCACGGGGGGCGGAGGCGGAGCCTGCACCATCATCGGCATCACCTGCTGCTGGGCGGGAGCCTGGATAATCGGCTGAATCACCGGCTGAATCACGACCGGCTGGATGATCGGCTGCTGCACGTTCTGCTGGGTGCTGGCTTGCAGGACCACGGGCTGGACGATGGGCGTCTGTTCCGTATGGGTGGTGCTGGGTTTAATGACCAGCGACTGGGTGATCGGTTCCGGGGCGGTCGTCGAGGTGGAAGTTTGGATTTCCACTTTCTGGACCACCGGTTTGGGATCGCTCTGCGCTTCGGTGGTGGTCTTCAGGACCAAGGACTGGATAATCGGTTCAGGATTCGGCGGCGACTGCACCACCGGTTGAATCACCGGCTGAATAATCGGTCCCGTCACCGGGTCCGGAATCTGGACTGTCGGTTGGATAACCGGCTGGATAATCGGACCCTGGGTCGGCTCGGGAATCTGCACCACCGGCTGGATCACCGGCTGAATCACCGGCTGGATCACCGGCTGGGCAACAGGCTCCGGCAGCGGAGCCGGGGCCGGTTCCGGAGTGTAGGTAGGGAAAATGGGAGCGGGCTCCGCCGCCGGCGCTACGTACGATACTGGCGCCGAGTAAACCGGGGCCGGGGGACAGACCGGAGCCGGAGCGGGCGGGCATTGATATTGCATAGGCGCAGCCATCCGCACGCCGGGGGGGCAGAGGTTCGGCTTGGCCGGACGCGGGCGGCGGCCCTTACGGTAGACGGTGCGGCAGTCCGGGGGCGGAGCCGCGACTACGCCGGGGGGCGGACAAGGATTTCCGGGGGTGATGGCGACGGCCGGGGGGCAACCGCCGGCGCCGTAGCCGGCGACCTGACCGTAACCGGGGGCCGGTACGTAGGTTGGGGCCGGTACGTAGGTGGGGGCGGCAAGGAGGTTGGCGGTGCCGGTGTAGGGGACGGTGGCATAGCCGGAGTAGTTGGTGGTAAGCCCCGTCAGGCAGGGGTCGGAAGCCAGGTAATAATGATTGGCGGCGTCGACGCAGTAGGCGCTGGGTGCGACGTACTGGCAGCCCTTGGGTACCTTCGTCTTCTTCTTCTTAACCAGTGCGACCTGCTGTCCGCGGGTGTCGACGCAAACCGGAACGCCGGCGGTGTAGCTGGCGGGCTGGTTTACATACGGCATGGGCGGAAGGGGCTGGTTGCAGTTGAAGGCGGTCGACGTAACCGCCTGATTCCCCGAGCATCCGGAGGAATACATCAGTGCCAAAGTGGCCACCACCGAAGTGAACAATCTCGTACGCATAATTTTCTTCTCCCAACGTTTTTTTGAAAAAGCCATTCAACAAATATGACCGAGTCTTTTTCGTGCAAACAACGGCCGCACCGCAACCTGTTTCCCCTGGAACAGGCCTGGATCCGGTTCTCCTCCGTGACGAGAAAACCGCCTCCCGGCCGCCGTTCCCCTACCGCACCACTTTCCACGACTTACACATGTTATCCAATAACATCACGTGCCAAACCCCGGATCCACCTCCTTTTTTCCGTTAACTGATTCCTCCGCCTATCCGAAGTTCGCGGCAAGATTCAAAGCTCCGATAATGATTGATCGACTTATTTGCCGCCACGGTTCAGAAATAATGTCGGATAATGTTGATTTTTATCGGACTGGTTTGTATGTCCAATAAGGGCAAGCAGTTGAATTGAGATTGCTTTTTCTGTTTTTTTTCTTTATGATCGCTGGTTCGCGATAGGCGGAAGTTTGTGCCAAACGCCGGATAGGGAAGAACCTAATAGGCGGCCCGGGGGCGGGATTTGGTTTATCGATTGAAGGAGTTGAAAATGCGGAGTGCTAAACTACAAGGATTGGCGGCGGTTTGTTTCTGGCTAGTTGCGACGGCGATCGCCGCGACCGGGATAATCGCGCCCGCCAGCGCGGGCGAACGTGTCGTTCATATCTACACTTGGTCCGATTATCTGGACTCGGATGTCATCTATCAATTCGAAAAGAAGTTCCACTGCCGCCTCTCCATCGACTACGTCGATTCCAACGAATCGATGTACGCCAAGCTGAAAGCCGGCGGCGGCGGCTATGATCTCATCACCCCCTCCTCGTACATGTCCGCGATTATGAGGAAGCAAAATATGATCGCCGACCTGGATCATGCGCAGCTCCCCAACCTCCCCAACATCGACCCCGGCTTCCTCCAACACACGGAAGATCCCAAAATGATCTACAGCGTCCCCTACACCCGCACCGTCACCGGCATCGGCTACAACAAGAGCCGGGTGAAAAAGGAGGATTTGGGAAGCTGGGACATTTTCGGAAAGAGCACCTTCTCGAAGCGCATGACCATGCTTAACGACATGCGCGAAACGATCGGCGCCGCCCTCAAGTTTCTCGGTTACAGCCTGAACACCACCGACGACAAGCAGCTCGCCGCAGCCGGGGAGGTCTTGCTCCGCTGGAAAAAGAACCTGGCCAAGTTCGACGTCGACGAGGCGAAAATCGGCCTCGCCTCCGGCGAATTCCTGGTCATCCACGCCTACAACGGCGATATCGCCCTGACCATGGAGGAAAACCCGGACATCGACTTCTACATCCCCAAGGAAGGCTCCTCCCTCGCTTCCGACGACCTGGTCATCGCCGCCGACTCCCCCAACCTCGACCTCGCCCACAGCTTCATCAACTTCATGCTTGACCCGGAAATAGCCCGGGAGAACATGGAGTCCATCCGCTTCTACATGCCCAATCCCCAAGCCGTCGAACAGCTCGATCCCGAACTCCGCGACAACCACGCCTTCATTTTGCCCAAAGGCATCATGGATAAATGCGAGGTAATCCGCGATCTCGGCGACGATAACATGAAATACGTCAAGGTCTGGGACAAGGTGAAGGCGGCGGAATGAGACCGGTTCAACTTTTTCCGAAATAGCCTCTTGATCCCGTCCCCCCAAATGCGGATAGTAGGATTTGGGGGAAAAGCGCTTGTCCGCTCCAGCGAAGTTTCGGGAACAGCTTCGCCCGGCGGACAGACGGTTTTCTATGGGGTATTGAGAAAACCACCACGCAGGCATGGGGGATGCTCGCGGCATGAAGAACTATCTCGCGCTATGTCTTTTCGCAGCCTTTACGGTATGCCGGATTACTCCGGCCGCGACAAGTCATGCCGCCGAAAACTCCTCCGCCGGCAAAGGTTTTCCCATCGGCAATCCGCCGGCCTCCTCCGCTTCCTACGGAAAAACCACCGCCCCGGCCCAAGCTTCACTTAACCAGCAAAACGCCTACGCTCCGCCCGCCGCCGTCACGGCGGCGGCGGAAAGCTCCGCTCCGGTGAACCGCCCCGCAACCAACGCCGCCTCTCCCGCCGTTTCCGCCGCCGTTTCCGCCGCCGATTTCGAAAGCCATCCCCTGTCCTTCCCCGAGTCCAACCGCCGCCGCAGGGCCGAAGGCGATCGCGCCGGCGCGCCTTCGATGTGGACCGCCCTGTTCGCGGTCCTGGTGATCTCGGGTATTTTCGGCGCCATCCTTTTTATGGTGAAAAAATACCTGCCCGGACACCGTCAGCTTTTCAACCATCCCGCCATGGAGGTATTGGGGCGGACCTATTTGGATCAGCGCCGTTTCGTATCGTTGCTGCGGGTTGGGAAACGCATCGTCGTCGTCGGCGTTTCCCCCGATGAAATGCGCCCCCTTTCGGAAATCACCGACGAAACGGAAATCTCCGACATCCTCGAGCTGGCCCGGCCGAAGACCGAGGCCGGCCTGACTGTTTTCCAACGCCTCTTCCAGAAAACCGTCCAGCGGGAGGAAGCCGCCGAAAACCGGGTGCTGGCCGATGTGAAGGCGGCTGAAATCGACGCGCAAATGTCGACCCTGCGCGAGCGCATGAAACAAATCCGCGAACCGGGTAAACCGCCCGGCCGCCGGCGCATTGACGCCATGGGATAAACCCGAATGCAGAAAAGCCCCTGGCCGGCGGCAATATTTTTTTGCCTGGCCGTTTCAACTTTATTCGTAAATTTCGCCATGGCCGCCGACGACGGCTATGCCTGGGACTTCGACGGCCGCCTTGGCCTGGGCCGCGACCCCAGCGTCGACACCGGGTTGGCTCCCCGCGAGTCACCCGAACCCATGTCCATCCGGGTACCGGCGAACGAGCGTTTCACGCCGGCGGTGGCGAGGGGGAATCCTCTCGAGGACGGACTCCTCTATTTGCCCCTGCCGACCATCGAAAACGGCAGTCTGGTGCCGATGGACAAGGCGGAGCAGATGACCACCGCCTTGCAGATGGTGATTATCCTCACCATTCTGACCTTGTCGCCGAGCATTCTCATCATGATGACCAGTTTTCTCCGCATCATGGTGGTGATGGGCTTTGTCCGCCGGGCGATGGGGACCCAGTCGCTGCCGCCGGACCAGGTGATGGTGGGTTTGTCCCTGTTCCTGACTTTTTTCATCATGTGGCCGACCTGGGAGAAGGCGTGGGCTGACGGTTTGGCGCCGTACTTCAACGGGACGATGGTGGAAATCGCCCCCGGGGAGGTCCGCCGGCTCAGGCAGAAGGAGGCGCTCATCCGGACGATGGCGCCGATTCGCCAGTTCATGCTTGAATGCCTGGCCGCGAACGACGGGAAGGAAGAGTTGTACTTCTTCATGGGGGCGGCGGGACATTCGGACGCGGCCCGGCTGGAGAACATGGGCAAGCTCATGCCCGCGGACGTCCCGACCACGGTGCTTATTCCGGCGTTCATTTGTTCGGAATTGAAGCGGGCGTTCTGGATGGGATTTCTATTGTACCTGCCGTTCCTGGTTTTGGATGTGGTGATTTCTTCGATTCTCATGGCGATGGGGATGATGATGCTGCCGCCGGTGATGATATCGCTGCCGTTCAAGATCATAGTTTTCGTCATTGTCGACGGCTGGCGCCTCCTCTTCGAGGGGTTGATTACCAGCTTTCCGCCCAATACGTTGCAGCACCTCATCGTGCCGGTGGCGACGGGAACGAATCTGCAGTCGATCTATTGAGAAGCGTCGGCGGCAATGGCACCGGTGGGGACAGGTGGCGCGCGCAATTCCATGAAGAAGGGATTACCCGGTGATTCCCGACATTCAGGACATCATAGATGTGGCAAAGGATATGCTGTGGATATGCCTTATTCTTTCGCTGCCGACATTGTTGACCGCCCTGGTGGTGGGGGTGCTGGTGTCACTGATTCAAACGGTGACGAGTATTCAGGAAATGACCCTGACTTTCGTGCCGAAGCTGGTGGCGGTGGTGGCGGTGGTGGCTTTGGCCATGCCGTGGCTGATAGATTCCATCTCCGAATATTTCGAAAAATGCATGCAGATGTTCTCAAGTTATTACTGACGGTTGCCCTGGTGATCGCCCTGGAGAATCTATTCTACGTTTTCCTGGATGCCGCCGCGTGCGGCGCTTCGGCGTGCCGTTCAGGAGGTTGGGCGGGGAAGGCGGCCGGGGTGGCGCCGGGTGCCGCGGCGGTCGGAGAAGGCCTCGGCTGGAGTGGCGGGCATGACGCACGATTATTACATGACGACGGAAATGCTTTCCGCGTTTCTTCTATATATCATGGTTCTGCTGCGTTGCGGTTGCCTGTGCCTGTTCGCCCCGTTCTTCAGTTCCGAAGTGTTTTCGCTGCAGATCCGCATCGCCCTGGCGATAACTTTCCCGCTGCTCCTGGTCGGCGCGGCGGCCCGTACCGCGACGGTTCCGGAGAACCTGGAAATGGTGGATCTGCTGATCCTGACCGGGCAAGAGTTCATGCTGGGGATGTCGATGTGCTTCTTGACTTCCCTAATCTTCACCGGGGTGCAGATGGCCGGTGAAATCGCCGGGCAGCAGATCGGTTTCTCCATGGCGAACGTGGTCGATCCGCAGTCCGGGATTGAAGTGCCGATGCTCGGTTTCATTAACATGAACCTGACCCTGACCATGTTCATAACCGCCAAGCTGCATCTGTTGATAATTTACATTGTCGCGAAAAGCTACGAGTGGGTGCCGGTGGGATCCCTGAGGCCGGCGGTGAACCTGAACTATCCCGTTTACAAGATGGGCACCATCCAGGCGCTGGAACTGGTCAAACTCGGCGCGCAAATGTCCATCCCCATCATGATGATCATGCTCATGAACAGCGTGGTGGAGGGGTACGTCACCAAAACCATGCCGCAGATGAACATCCAGGTCCTGGGGATTCCCCTGCGGGTGGTCCTCGGCTTGTCGACCCTGATTTTCGTCTATCCGGCGATTTGCATGGCCCTGGTTCCCCACGACTGGCAGTTCAACCTGAGCGATCTTCTCCAGTTCAGGATTAACGACACGCCCGAAGGCCCGCTGGGGACCATGCTGCAGGAGCTTTCCGACATGGTGGTGGAAATGGGCTCGCCCGCGCCGGCCCCGGGGAGGTAAGCCATGTCGGCTGGCGGCGAAGAAAAAACCGAAGAACCAACCGGGCATAAGCTCAGCGAAGCGCGTAAGAAAGGGAACATCCCCAAATCGAGGGACCTGGCGGCGGCGATGCTTTCCCTAATCGCCATCAATCTATTGAAATACATCGGCCCCTGGATGTCCGAACACATGATGGTCTTCTTTGAAAAGATGATCGGCATGGACATGGCGGACCTGGAGATCCCGTACCGCAAGGAGCTGATTCCCTACGCCATAGACTGGATGCTCTGGCTTCTCCTGTTGCTGGGGCCGTTCATAGGCCTGATGTTTGTGGCGGCCTATCTGGTGCATTACTACCAAGTGGGCTGGCTGATCACCACCGAGCCGTTGAAGCTCAATTTCGACAAACTCAACCCCGTCGCCGGCTTCAAACGCCTGTTTTCCATCCGGAACGTGGTGATGCTGGTCATGAACCTCGCCAAACTGTCGGTGATAATGGCCATCGCCTGGTGGACCGTCATCAGCGAGGTGCCAAACGTTGTCGGCATGGTGGAAATGGAAACGGCGGGGATGTTCATCTATTCCACCGAAAAGGTGCTGGCCCTGGCGCAGACCCTGGCGATTCTTCTCATGGCCCTCGGTTTCGCGGACTTCTACTACCAGAAGTACAAGAACAACAAAGATCTGAAGATGACCAAACAGGAGGTGAAGGAAGAATTCAAGCAAATGGAAGGCGATCCGCAGATCAAGGGGAAGCGCCGCCAAAAAGCCATGGAAATGGCGCAGAAACGCATGATGCAGGAGGTGCCGCAGGCGGAGGTGGTGGTCAGGAACCCGACCCACTACGCGGTGGCGATAAAGTACAAGCCCGACATGGAGGCGCCGCAGGTGGTGGCGAAAGGGAAGGACCTGCTGGCGCAGAAGATTATCGACACCGCCCGCGAAGCGGGGGTGATGCTGGTGGAGAATCCGCCGCTGGCGCGGGAACTGTACGCCAAGGTGGAAATCGGCGCCTACATTCCTGCCGAACTCTTCACCGCGGTGGCGCAGATTCTAGCCGAAGTTTACCGGGCGAAGCAGAAGAAGATGTACATCCAGGGTGCCCCGGCCGTGCCCGCGCCGGCATGATTGCGGCTCGGGCAGCCTTCAGGAATGTGGGAAAAGCGGGAACGCAAGGCGAATAGCGTGGGCGATGGAAATGCTATTACCGGGATTCATATGATTTTAAAGAATTTTTCTTTTTAAAAATCGCCGTTCGGCGGTTTGAATGGTGATTATGCAAAATTCCAGGATTAAGTAATGAGCGCCGGTGCGCAGCAGGCGAACAATCTGCTCATGATCTGGGTCGGGAAGATCCAGAACTTCTTGCTGATGAAAGGCGGCAAGAACATCCTGATTTCCCTGTTCGTCCTGAGCGCCCTCGCCTGCATGCTGGTCCCGATGCCCCCGTTCATCCTGGACATCGCCCTCGCCATAAACATTCTCATGGCCATGATTCTTCTCATGGTCACGATATTCGTGGATCAGCCGCTCCAGTTCAGCACTTTTCCGTCGTTACTCTTGATGCTGACCCTCTACCGCCTGGGCCTGAACATCTCGTCGACCCGCCTCATTCTCAGCCGGGGGCAGGAAGGCATAGGCGCGGCGGGGCACCTTATCGCCACCTTCGGCGCCTTCGTCGGCGGCGGCGGTTCGGTGGCGGGTGCGAACAACCTGTCGTCCCTGGCGGTCGGTTTCACCATTTTCATAATTCTGATGATCATCCAGGTCATGGTCATCACCAAGGGCGCCACCCGCATCGCCGAAGTCGCGGCGCGTTTCACCCTGGACTCCATGCCCGGCAAGCAAATGGCCATCGACGCCGACCTGGCCTCCGGGGTTATCGACGAAAAGGAGGCGATCAAGCGCCGCCTGGAAGTCCAGCAGCTCGCCGACTTCTACGGCGCGATGGACGGCGCCTCGAAATTCGTCCAGGGCGACACCATGGCCGGCATCATCATCACCGGCATTAACATTCTGGTCGGCTTTGTCATCGGTGTCTTCATCAACGGCATGCCCTTCATCGAGGCCGCCCGGGTCTTCACCATCTTGACCATCGGCGACGGCCTGGTGTCGCAGATTCCGGCCCTGATGATTTCGGTCGGTTCCGGCCTTCTCGTCACCCGCGCCGCCGGCCGCACCGAATTCGGCACCGAGCTCCTCGGCCAGTTCCTCGGCCAGGAAAAGCCCATCGCCGCCGCCGCCGTGATGCTGGGACTCCTGGGCTTGTCCGGGTTGGTGGGGCTGACGCCCTTCCCGCCGGTGCCGCTCCTGATAGTCGCGGCGTTCGCGGGCGGCACTTGGTACATGGCGAAGCGCACCATGTCGACTTCGGCGGTGGAGGCGCGGGAGAAGGCGGAAGCGAAGAAGAAGGAGGAGGAGGCCGCCGCCGCGACTCCGGCCGGGGAGAAGGTCGAGAACCTGCTCAAGGTCGACGCGATGGAACTGGAGGTCGGCTACGCCGTCGTGCCGCTGGTGGACACCCAGCAATCCGGCGGCGGAGGGCTCCTGGCGCGGGTGAACATGATTCGCCAGCAGCTCGCCCTGGAACTCGGCATCATCGTCCCCCCCATCCGCATTCGCGACAACATCCAGTTGGAGGCGAACGAATACGTGGTGAAAATCCACGGCGCGCCGGTGGCGAAGGGAACGGCGGAGGCGGACAAGCTGATGGCCATAGATTCCGGCGCTGCCACGGAACGCCTCGACGGCGACGAAACGGTCGAACCCGCCTTCGGCATGCCGGCGGTGTGGATTTATCCGTCGGCGCGGGAATACGCGGAGCGGGTCGGCTACACCGTGGTGGACGCGGAAACGGTGGTGGCGACCCACCTCACCGAGGTCATACGTTCGCGCGCGTCGGAGCTTCTCACCAAGGACGAGGTCCGCAAGCTTCTGGACACGGTCAAGGAATACTCGCCCGGCACGGTCGAGGAAGTGGTGCCGGCGGTTCTGTCCATCGGCGAAGTCCAGAAAGTTCTTCAGAATCTTCTTCAGGAGAAGATTTCCATCCGGAATCTTGGTTCCATTCTGGAAGTTTTGGGGGATGTCGGCCGGCGGACGAAGGACCCGGACATCCTCACCGAATTCGCCAGGAACGGCCTGAAGCGCTGGCTCTGCAACGAATACGCGCTACCTGGCACCCACAAGCTGAACGTGGTCACCATGGACCCGCGCCTCGAGGAACAGCTGGCGCAAAGAATAGAACATACCGAAGCCGGGTCTTTCATAACTTTGCACGGTCCCGCGCAGGCGAAGCTGGTGGAGGCTATTTCCACCGAGGTGCAACGGCAGGTGCAGGGCGGGAACAATCCGCTCCTGCTGGTCGGGCCGCAGATTCGTTTGCACGTGAAGCGGCTCACGATGGCGCGGCTGCCGATGTTGGCAGTGATGTCCTTCAACGAAGTATTGCAGGATTACGAACCGGTTTCCGTAGGCATGGTGAAGGTGGACTTGAACTCCTGATTTGGACTAGGCCCCGATGGCGAACGATTCCAAAACCGCGATTGTCAAGGCGCCCACTTATACGGAGGCCTTGGTCAAGGCCAAAACCATGTTTGGCTCGGATTTCAGCATCGTCAGCCGGCGGGACATAAAAGAATCGAATCTGTTCAGCAAATTGACCTCGGGGAAACTTGGCGGGGACGCGCTGGCGGTTGAATTGGAGATAGCGCCGGGGCTGCCGGAAGCCGCCGGGAAGAAGAAAACCGAAGCGGCGCCGAATCCGCTGTTACGCAGTTACACCAAGGCGCTGGAGGGGGTCGAGAAGCATTCGCCGAATGTGAAAAACAAGATGGCGAACGCGGCGGCGTCGTACGTCTCCATCGGCGAGACCAGCACCGGCCTGGCGGGACGCCTCGATGAATTTCAGAAGGAGTTGCGCGAGACCCGCCGCGAGTACGCGAGCGCCCTCGAAGAGATGCGGACCATGCTTTCCCTGCAAGCGCGGGGCGGTTTGCCGGCGGTGGGTCCGGAATTGTTGACTATTTATCGGGAATTGACCGATAAAAATATAACGGACGAAATTGCCAGGGGCATCGTCGAGGATTTGCAGCGGGAGGCGCCGGGCCGGGTCGACGCGGCGAGCGGGCGGGAACTTCTCCGCCGGGCGGTGGCGCGGCGGATACCCTGCGCCGGACCGGTCCTGCCGGCGGAGGGGCGGCCGACGGTGGTGGCGCTGGTCGGGGCCTCGGGAGTCGGCAAATCGACCAGCGTGGTAAAGTTGGCCATCCACTTCGCCATGCATATGGGGAAAAGCGTCGGGCTGATTAATGAGGACCTGCGGCGTCCCGGCGCGGACGGGCAGATCAACAATCTGGGGCGCATGTTCGGCATCGGGGTAACGACGGCGACGGAAGTTTCGGAAATCGCCGACGTGGTGAAATCGATGTCGGGGCGGGACGTGATTCTCATCGACACCGGCGGGCGCTCCCCCCGCGACGCGAAAGGCATTTCCCGTTTGGGTGATATCCTGCGGGCGGCCGGGGTGGACGAGACGCATCTTCTTCTTTCCGGGGTGAGCTCGGAGGAGACGATGCGGCAGACGGTGCACAGGTTCCAGCCGGTGAACTTCAATAGAATAATTCTGACCAAGCTTGACGAGTGCATAACCCACGGCTGCTTAATTAATATCGGCGCGGATCTGGCGACCGGACTGAGTTACGTGACCACCGGTCCGGATTACACCTGCCCCATCGAGCGGGCGGACGGCATGGAGTTGGCGGAACTCGTGCTGGGGATGCGCGAACTCGAGGTGGACAGCGTAAAATCGTCCTTGGGCTAATCCCACAACGCTAGATTTGCGGGGTTAAACGGAGAATCTCCCCATGTTGGTGAAGAAAATGGCGGGGTTCTTCGCCGTCCTGGGGGTGATGATGTTTTTGGCCAGCTGGCTCTATTTCTATTTTCTGCCGGATCAGAAGACCGCCTTGCCGATGACGGCGGAAAAGGCCTGGGAAATCGGCATCTATCTGGCGGCGGCGTTTTTTCTCCTGGGGCTGTTTGTCTCGACTCTCGGCATCGCCCTGGTGCAGGAGGTTTTGGCGGAGAGTAGAAGCCGGGACATGGAAGCGAAGTTCCGGGCCAAGACCACCTATGATCGCATTGTGAACATGGAAATGAATTTGGCCGGGGCGGCGGGCGAGGAGGAGGCCGCGGGCGCCGAAGAATACGAAGGCGCACACGGCTGATGCATCCAGGCCATGAAGCTTGCGGCCCTACTTTGCGCCAGCATGAAACAACCCTGGGAAATCACCTTGGAATCCGGCCGGGAGGTCGGCCCCCATCATGGTATAGGAGGCAAGCTGCATGAATGATTATGTGGACGACTTCGTTCCGCCGCCGCCGTTAAGCGAGAGCGAGGAAACGGAACTCTGGGCGCTGTACGCGCAAACGGGCGACTCCGACGCCAGGGAAAGGCTGATCGAAAACTATTTGCCGCTGGTCTTCGACGTGGCCACGAAGATGTCGAAGAAATTTCCCACCTATCTCGACGTCCAGGATTTGATCAGCTACGGCAATTTCGGCCTTCTGGACGCGATCCGCAAGTTCAATCCTTCCGAAGGGGTCAAGTTCTCCACCTACTGCAACCGGCGGATTTCCGGGGCCATCCTGGACGAATTGCGCCGCCTCGATTGGCCGAGCCGGCAACTGAGGCAAAAGGTCAACCAGGTGAAGAAGGCCCGCGAGGAGCTGGAAGTGAAGCTCGGCCGCGGTGTTCACGACGAGGAGCTGGCGGACCACATGGGGCTGGACCACGATTCCTACAAGGACCTGATGCGCGAGGTGCAAATCAAGTCCATGGTCTCCCTGGACCGGAAGTGGGACCAGAACGACGACAACGAAGTCGGCCCCATAGAAATGCTTCCCGACACCCGTGCGCCGGATCCACTTACGGAACTCACCCGCCGGGAAATCAAGGAAGTGGCGATGAAGGGTTTGTCCGACGACGAGAAGCAGGTCCTCATCCTCTACTATTACGAGAACCTCAACCTCAAGGAAATCGGCGAGGCGCTGAACCTATCGGAAAGCCGGGTTTGCCAGATTCACCTGAAGACCCTCAACTTTTTGAAGCAGAAGTTTATTCAACGGGAGATTTCGCCTTATTCTTTGTGAGGCGCCGGACTGTTTACTTCTTCGCTATCGATCGACAAATCCAAGGACCGGCATGGACAAGAAAAATTCCGTCTACGACGTCGAGAGGAAGAACCGCGAACTCGCCATCCAGGCCGCCCTCGCCATGCACGAGCAGCGCGCCGACGAGGTCGTCATCCTCGATTTGCGCGGGCTGGTCGACTACGCCGACTTCTTCGTAATCGGCTCCGCCTCCTCCCTCACCCGTATGCGCGGCATCGCCCGCATGGTCGACAAGCGCCTCATCAAGCACGGCGGGAAGCTCCTGAACCGCCCCGACCACGAGGGGAACTGGATCCTCGCCGATTACGGCGACGTCATCGTCCACATCTTCGACGCCGAGGCGCGGGACTTCTATTGTCTGGAGGATCTGTGGGGTGACGCCCCGAAGATTGAATGGATGGACCGCATCGAGCATATTGCGCAAGGCGAAGAAGATTCTTAGAACTACGACGCTGCTGTTTCGGGAACCGCTCCGCAAATGCCGCGTCGTAGAACCAGCGCCACATTCCGAACCGCCGAATGGCGATTTTGTAAAATCAAAAATCCCTGAAATTCAGACAAAAATGATTTTTGAAAAGCGGCGATTGGCGGTTAAATCGCCACTTGGCAAAAGTTCCGTGAAAGACCACTTCCATGATCAAACTGAAGCTTATCGGCGCCACCGGCTACGGCGGACTCGGGCTTATCGAAATTCTGCTCCGGCATCCGGAAATAGAACTCAGCGCCGTCGCCGCCACCCAGGAGGTCGGTAAACCCCTCTCCGCCGTGTGGCCCTATCTCGAAGGGCACTGCGATCTCGTCATCCAGGGCGCCGACTCCCCCGGATTCAAGAACGCTCCCGCCGACGTGGTGGTCTGCGCCACCCCGGACGGCGTCGGGCAAGTCCGCGCCCCCGAAGCGCTCGCGGCCGGTCTGAAATTCCTCGACTATTCCGGCGACTACCGCTTCAACACCCCCGCCCTTTACGCCGAATACGCCAATCGCCTCGGCAAGGATCCCGTCCACAAAGCCCCGGATCTCCTCCCGAACGCGGTCTACGGCCTCAGCGAACTGCACCGTCCCGAAATCGCCAGCGCCAGCCTGGTCGGCAATCCCGGCTGTTTCGCCGTCTCCTGCATCCTCGGCCTCTACCCCGCCGTCAGGCACGGCCTCGTAGAGCCGGAAGGCATCGTCTGCGACTGCAAGTCCGGCATCTCCGGCGCCGGCAAAAAGGCCGTCACCCAGCACCATTATCCCGAACGCTACGACAACATGGGCGCCTACCGCCTCACCGGCCACCAGCACGTCATGGAAATCGAACGGGAGCTTTCCCACGCCGCCGGCGGCCGGGACATCCGGGTGTCCTTCACCCCCCAGGTCGTGCCGCTGTGCCGGGGCATCATGAGCTGCCTTTACGGGCGCCTCCCCCAAGGCGTCGGGCAACAGCGGCTCCTGGAATGTTACCAGGATTTCTACCGGGACGCGAAATTCGTCCTGGTCAAGGATCCCCGACACGTCGCCTCCACCTCGGACGTCCGCGGTTCCAACCGCTGCCTCCTCACCGTCGCCGCCGACGAGCGGACCGGACTCTTCCGGGTCGTCAGCCATATCGACAACCTGGTCAAGGGCCAGGCCGGTTCTGCCGCGCAGAACCTCAATATCATGTTCGGTTTACCGGAGGGGATGGGTCTCGATCACCCGGGGGCGCATCCCTAGGACGAAAAACCTCATTCACAGCAACCGGCAAATGTGCTAGACTTTACTCGGTCTCTTCATGGGGGGGACAGGCGTTACCAATTTACACGCGGCAGACGCGGCATGAATAAACGAAGGAGCAGCAATGAACACCCCGGGATCAATGACCGACTGGGATCTCGTGCACCGCTGGGAATGGTTCCGCCGCGAATGCTGGCGCCAAGGATTCCGCACCAAGATTCACGGGACCGGCGGCGGTCCCGCCCGCGCCTTCGCCGACCTCTCGCAAAGCCTCGACGCGAAGATTCTCCTCGACGCCTCCTGCGGACTCGGCCGGCGGGCAATATTCCTCGCCGAAAAGGGCGTGAACATCGTCGGCTCCGACATTTCCGGCACCGCCGTCAATCTTGCCCGCGAACTCGCCCGCGACGAAAACTCCTCCGCCACCTTCTTCCGCTCCGCCTGGGACGAACTTCCCAAAAACATGCCCCACCATTTCGACGGCATCCTCGTCACCGGACTGAATCTCGAACCTTCCTGGGACCGGCTCGGCATCGCCGTCGTCGGGCTTTACCACGCCCTTCATCCGGGCGGTTTCCTCATGTTTGTCGGCGCCACCGAAAAAGAACCGCCTTCCTCCGGACCCTCCGAAAGAGTGGAGAAGGACTGGATGGCGAAAGCGCCAGAAAGTGTCGAATGGTTCGTTCGCGAAGGGCGCATCACCTGCACCCTGGTGAACCTCCGCTATAAGGCGGCCGACTACATCGACGACCGGCTCTTATACGTCAGCGAGGAAAACGGCGAAGCGCGCCTGGAGTCCACGACCATCCGCCGGCCCGCCTACTGGACCTGGCAGCATTGGAAGGACGTCACCCGCATGGCAGGCTTCCAGCATCTGGAAACGCGCGAGTACAAGGGATTCGGACTGGACGGCGGAAACCTCCTAATCAACGTGGCTTGGAAGGACAAAGGGGCGGGGGAAGTGCCGCCGGTGGGGCGCTCGGTGCACGAAGGGGCGTTCGAGGACTAAGGCGCGCCGAAATCGCCATGGTAAATTTCCCTGACCTCCGGAACCGGCATAAACGTATATAGTTCCCACTCTATTCGATTGTCACCCGAAAATTGGCTTGTATCCGTCAGGATTACGAATACACTAAGGACAAGTTTCGGGCCCTGGCCTCACGCGATTGGGGACGAGAAGGCCATATATCCAGACCACGCCCGGCATGCCGCAAACAGGACGGCAAGGAATTTTTTATGGTGAAAGTTCTAAAACTGGCCGTAGCCATGCTATTGATGTTGCTTCTGGCCGGTTGCGCCTCCGGAAGCGGCCGCGGTAGACCCGTCGCAGGACGCGGTGTGGATCGCGGGCAAAATCCCAATCAGATGGTCAAAAACGCCGTCGACTCCCGCGCCAGCCTTTCCAGCCTCACTGGAAAAGGCGTCATGCGCATCGTCGATCAACCCAGTAAATTCGGCCTTACCGTCAATGCCGACATCGTCGCCGACGACAGCGATCGCCTGCGCATCCGCGCCGACAAGTTGGCCGGTACCATCCAGGCCTTCGATGTGGTCATGCTGCAGGACGACATCGGTTTTTACGTACCCTCCCAGAAGACGCTCTACCATGGCAAGGTCAAGGATCTCCAGAATTTCTCCTTCAAGTTCGACCCCGAAGCCGTTCTCCAGCAGATGCTCCGCCCGGACGACGCCCTGGTCCATAAAAAATGGCGCAATGCCGAGGGACAAAACGAATCAGGCGCCATAATTATCGACGAAGACGTACCGGACGGCCAGCCCCGCCTCCGTCTCGCCATATCCAACAAAAACGGCATGATCGCCTCCGTTTCCCAACTCGATCCCAAGGGTCAGGCCGTCTTCGTGAAACGCTTCGACGATTATCGCACCATCGCCTCGGGTAGAGGCGGCCCCGGCGGTAAGGTGTCAGGGAACGATTCCGTCTTCCCCTTCACCATGGCCTTCTCTTGGCCAAGGGAACGGCGTTCCATGGAAATGAATTTCAAGCAGGTCGACGCCAATGCCACCGTTCGCGACGAGGATTTCGACCTCGCCACATCCGCCGACACCCGGCAAAAGCCGCTGCGCGAGGCGCAAATGGATCCCGGCCTCTCCGACGAACCCGTCGCCGCCCGGCCGCGCGAGCCGACGAAACGAGGCGCCATGTGACGCGCCGGCTTGACGCAAACGCGTTTCGCCGGTCCGCGTCGAACCGCTTCCTTCGTTTGTTTTTCCCACAGATTTGGTGCATTAAAAATGCAAAAGATAATTCTCCGAAAGATAGCGTGGCTGGACTGTCACCGCTATAAACTGGTGTTGTGGATAGCCGTCATTCTGACCGTTCTTTCCTGGACGCCCCCGATCGTCAGCTACTTCCGCGGCGGTCTCCATGCCCCCTTCGATCTCGCCGCCATGCTCCCCCAGGATGTCCCGGCCGCCCGCGACTTCACCCGGGCAGTAGTCGACTTCGACTCCGTCGACGAGGCGGTGGTGGTGTTCCATCTGGGTAACGCCCAAGAACGCGAGCCGACCGCCGCCGAACTCAAGGCCAATCCCAAACTGGGAACCGACGCGGCTAAGGAGGAACGCAAGGCCGCCCGGGGCAAGTATATCGAAACGGCCGGACGCGTCGCCGACGCCATCGCCGACAAACTCTCCCAGGACGAACGCGTCCGCTCGGCATTCTCGCGGAAATTCCGCCCCGAGGACAAGGATTACCTCCTCTACGACGCGCTCCCGTCCTACGGGCTCCTCCTCCTCGACCCCGACGAAATTCCCCGGGTCAAGGAACTCCTCCAGCCCGACGCCATCAGGAATTCCGTCGCCAACATGAAAACGCGCCTGACCTCGGTGATGTCCGCGGCCGATGGCATGGACGAGATGCTCCTCCTCGACGCCATCGGCCTCGGCACGGTGTTTCAACGCGCCATGGCGAAGTACGGCGTCGAACCCGGCAGCGGCAAAAAGTCGACTGCCAGCTACCTGGTCGACAAAAACAACACCATGCTCCTCACCGTCATCCAGCCCGACCGCCCCGCGCAAAGCATCGACTTCGCGAAAATCATCTCCCAACGCATCCGCGAAATCGGCAGCGCCGAATACGAACGGCTGGTTCCGCCGGCGGCCCGGAACTCGGTGCGCATGGAGTTCGGCGGCGGCTACGAAGCTGCGGTCGGTTACACCGCGAACGTCAATTACAATCTCCTTTCCACCTTCACCACCAGCCTGATCGGCGTCCTCCTCCTCTTTGGGCTGGTCTTCAAACGCGTCGGCGTGCTCCTCTACATCGGCATTCCCCTCTTGATGGTCGTGTCCTGGACCATCGGCGTGGGCTGGATCATGTTCGGGCAATTGAACATCATCTCCGCCTCTTTCGCCGCCGTCCTGGTCGCCCTCGGCATCGACTACGCGATTCACATTTACAACCGTTACATCCGCGAACGCAGTAACGGCGAAACCCTTGAGAGCGCCTTCTACATCGCCCTGGAAAACACCGGCTGGGGCGTGATTATCGGCATGGTCACCACCGCCATCGCCTTCCTGGCCCTCGGCTTCACCCGCTTCAGCCAACTCGCCGAATTCGGCGTCCTCGCCGGCATCGGCATTTTCCTTTCCGCCCCGGTCATGCTCTTCGTCCTCCCTTCCCTCCTCGCCTGGCGTTACCGCGAGTCCGGGGAACGCTCGGCGATCCTGAAGCCTCTCGGCCTTGGGCTCGAAGACCTCGGCGGCTGGATCGAACGCTTTCCGTGGAAAGCCACCCTCATCGGCCTGGCCATGCTCGTCGCCGCCTTCCTGGAACTGGGACTCCGTCCGGACCGCATGTTATTCGACGAGCGCACCACCGTCCTTCGCCCGCCGGATCGGGTATTCGACTTGGGCGGGGAAATCGCCCGGGCTTTTTCCAACCGCAATCCGAATTCGCTGATGCTGCTCGCCTACGGCGACAGCGAGGAAGAGGCGGTGGAACAGGCGGCCCGGCTGCAAGCGGCCTGTTCGGAAATGGAAAAGGAAAAAATGCGCAATCGCAAGGGGGTGGAAATCCCCCTCTTCGAAGCGCATGAATCGTTCCTGCGCTATATACCGCCCCCGTCCCAGCAAAGGAAGATGCTGGCCGCTCTGGGCGAAGTCGATTTGAAACAGGCCAAACAGACCTTCCTCGAAGCCATCGACCACGAAGGGCTGGACCCGGATTTCTTCGGCTTCACCACCGCCCTCCTGGATCGCCATGCGGAACGGGTGCGCGAAAACGCCGTCCTCCTGCCGACCGACCTCAAGGATACGCCGCTGTGGCGTTATATTAAGCGCTTTGTCACCCAGCGCCGGCGCATCGTCGATCTCCGCCAGCCGCTCCCGGCGGATATCGTCTACCCCATCACCGTCGCGGCGCCGGCGGCGGACCGCTCGGAAACGATTCGCGCCCACATCGGCGACAAGCTCGATCGCGAACAGCTCCTGGCCCTTTACCACAATCCCAAATTGCACTGGTCGGAACAGGTGAAGCGGGTCGTTCTCCGCGAACCCAAGGGCTGGGCGGTGAAAATCAGCGTCTACCCCCCGATGGACCGGGACACCAAGGCCGGAGACCCGGCCATCGACGAGACCTGGCTGGCCGTGGTGAAGGAGCGTCTCGACAAGGCGGCGGGGAGTTACAGCCAGAACAACGCACCGGTCCTCTCCGGCATGCCGATCCTCGCCCATGAATTCGCCGGTATCGTCAAGGAGGACTTCCGTAAAGTTTCCCTGGCGGTTTTCGTCATCTGCGCCGCGATTCTCCTGCTCTTTTACTGGCGCCATCCCATCCGGACAGTGCTTAGTCTCATGCCGGTGATTATGGGGGTCATCTACCTCATGGGGTTCATGTCCTTTCTCGGCATTCACTTCAACTATGTGAACATCCTGGTGGTGCCGATCATCATCGGCCTCGGCGTTGACAATGGAATTCACCTGACCGAACGCTTCTTCGAGGCGAATTGTTCGGCCAAAACCATCATTTCCGACACCGGCCGCGCCCTCATCGTCACCGCCCTCACCAGTTTCGCCGGCTTCGGTTCCCTCGCCATCTCCGGTTATACCGGCATCGCCAGCATGGGCCGCCTGACCGTCTATGCCCTCAGTTGGGTCCTGTTCGCCAGCCTTTTCACCGTGCCGGCCATCATGTTCCTGGCTTGGCGCAAGCGCTGCCCCAATAAATTGAGCCCGGAGAAAACGCCGGAAACGGAAGGTGATCTCCCGGCATGAAACTAACTGGTCAATTACGGTTGACAAGGCCACGGAGATCGTGACAATTAATTCAAATAGAAAGTGCCGCAGGAAGCACAGGAAGGAAAGGCATGAAAGGTTTACTTGCTAAATTCACGGATGGAATATTTGTTATACACTCCCCGTTTGTTTTGGCGGTTTTGCTAATCGCCGGTGCCTGTGCCGGTGAGGCCGGTAAAGGGCGGCAACTATCCCCCCAGGACACCGACCGGGCCATCAACGACGTCTTCAACGGCGCCATGGGCGTGGTGCGCATGGAGGCGGACCTGGTCACCCAAAAAGCCGGCGGCATGCAGAAGGCCGGCGCGACTTCCTACGAATTCCTCCGCCTCGAAGCGCCGACCCGGATGTCACTCCTCAACCGCGGCGCCAGCCAGGCGGAACTCCCCAAGGAACAGTGCACCCTGATTATCGTCGACGGCCGGAACATTTGGGAAGTCGAGGCTGTCCGTAACGGCCAGCGGGCGGTCAGCCGCCGCGCTTTCCGGCCGAACATGCAGGCCTCTCAGGCCCAGGGCCTGGCGGTCTTCATCGGCCTGTTCCTTATGGGCCGGGATGTGACCTCGGCCAGCGGCCTCCGCGAGGACTTCGACATCACCGGTTACCTCGAACCCATCCCGAACCGTCAGGATTCGACCCTGCATTTTGTCCTCACCCCCAAAAAAGGCGGGGAGACGCTGGAATTATGGATGCTCCCCGGCCAGGTATTGCCGTGGAAGGTGCGTTCCTTCGAGCGTAAGGAAATCAAGTTCCCGCCGCCCAAGCCGGGCGAGCCGCCGCGCTACAAGGTCGAGGAGACGACCCGCATTCTCCGGAACGTCAAGACCAACCTGAACGGCCTGCCGCCCTTCACTCCCGACACCTTTATTTTGCCGCTGTCGCGGGATATGATTATCCGCGACGAACAGACCAATCAACCGATGACGGTACCGGAAGTGCAACGGGAATTGCAGGAGGTTAAGCAGGAGTATTTGGCCGGAGCGCGAAGATAAAGGGAAGGCACAAGTTACCCGACAGAGGGTCAGGGCAGCTCTATATAAATTAGAGCTGCCCTGAAAGCTAATTGGCCCTTTTATTAATCAAGTATTTATATACAGGGAAAAATTATGGAAAGGTCATCAACCCGCCTGGTTTTGGACGTTGGCAAGAAGTATCCGGAAATTACCGGTCCCATGTCGGACGCTTTTGCGAAGGAGCTCCACGAGGTGGTGGACAACGGGGACTTTCAGGAACTGGTGCTGGACTTCCAGGGCACGAAGGTCGTCAGCTCCATGGCCATGGGGGTCATATTCCGCGAATACTCGGCGCTCAAGGGCAAAGGCCGGACTTTGCAGATTATCAACGCTTCGCAACGGGTCGTGCATCTGTTGCGGATGGTTAATTTGGCGGATTTGCTGGTCCGCTAAAGGATTTAGCCTAGGCAAAGCGCCATTTTTGCTGGCATTGCAGCCGGGGGGTCGTGGCCGTGAACAATAAGGGATCCGCCGTCGATGAATCGGGCGGGCGCTTGGGTGTGTTTTGTCGCTCCCTTGCCGAATTGAATTTGACCGGGGCGGTTCTCGACTCCCCGGCGGATATTTTCTACTACACCGGTTTTACCGGTTCCGACGCGGTTCTGGTCTTGTCTGCCGCGAAAAGGAAAACCTGGCTGGTCACCGATTCGCGTTACAGCGAGGAGGCGCTGAAATCGGCGCCGGGCTGCGAAGTCGTCCTGTGGAAGGACGGCTTCGCCGCATTTACCGGCCGTCTTCTCAAGAAAAACCGACTGCGGAAAATCGGTTTCACCCCGGCCAGCCTCAGGGTGAAATTCTTCGAGGAAATGCGGGAAGGCGCCGGCAATTCCGACGGTTGGTCGGATGTTGCTGCCGCCATTTCCCGGCAGCGTTCCCGGAAAAGCCCGGCCGAAGTGGCGGCGGTCCGGGCCGCCCTGCGGATTGCCGAATCGGCTTTCCTGGCCGCGAAGGCGCGCTGGAAAATCGGCATGACCGAACGTGACGCCCGTAACGATCTTGAATACGAAATGCGCCGCCTCGGCGCTTCCGACCCTTCCTTCGAGTCCATCGTCGCGGTCGGGGCCAACGCCAGCCTTCCCCACGCGCACGCCGGCTCGGGCAAAATCACCCCCGGGAAAATGCTCCTGGTGGACTGGGGCGCCAAACTGAACGGCTACTGCTCGGACTCTACCCGCACCCTATGGCCGAGGGAGATTCCCAAAGCATGGCGTAAACGCTACGCTGCCGTCTGCGCGGCGGGGCAAGCCGCTGTCGAAGCCATCCGTCCCGGCGCGCTGGGAAAAGACGTCCACGCCGCCGCCCGGGCGGTTCTGGACAAGGCCGGTATCGGCGACAAATTCACCCATGGTCTGGGGCACGGGGTCGGGTTGGCGGTGCACGAGGAACCGCGCCTGAGCCCGACCGGAAAGGAACTGGCGGCGGGGAACATCGTCACGGTGGAGCCGGGGGTTTATTTTCCCGGTTCCGGGGGGATTCGGGTCGAGGACATGGTGTTGGTCACCCCGGACGGCGGCGAAGCGTTGAACTCGCTCCCTCGGGATGCTGAGGCGGCGGTGTTTTGACCGGGATTTTGGACATTACTCGACGTTGAACGCCGCCGGGGAGTGGCGGATTTCAGGCAGGCCGTCGGGGCGAAAATCGATTGTCACCACGTCGCCCCGGAGCGTTTCCCTTTCCAGCCGGTGCAAATAAACATACTCGCGAATCGCTTGGCGGAGATGCCCTATTTTCCTGGGCGTAATCGCTTCCGCCGCCAGGCCCCGGCGGGCGTTGGCGCGCGTTTTTACTTCGACAAAAACCCAGGCGCTTTTTTCCTTGGCCACCAAATCCAACTCGCCGTGCCGGCAACGCACCCGCCTGGCGACGATCTTGAATCCGCGCTCGCGGAGATACTCCTCCGCCAACGCCTCGCCATGTTCGCCGAATTCCAGATGCTTAGCCATGATTGTGCCGCCTCGGCCGGTAATGTCCTTAGGTGGGTATTCACTGAAGTTTTGCAAAGTGACGATTGAACCGCCAATCGTCGCTTTGCAAAAATCGTTTTTGCCTGAATTTCAGAGGTTTTAATTTTACAAAATCGCCATTCGGTGGTTTGAATGGTGATTTTGCAAAAGTCCAGGTATTCACTTGCTTAAGGTTGCGCCGCAAATCTCCAATCCCTGTCACGCCGCACCCCTCCCCACACGTCAGCGGTAACGGTTAGGCAAGGGAACGGCGGCTCCGGGCTCTGTAACGCCGCACCCCTCTCCACACGTCATTCCGGCACCGCAAGCGTTCAACCGGGGTGAGGCGTAACTCGCCGGAATCCAGGCGGCTGAACCCTTGCTACGGAACGCTGTGGGAAAGCGTGAGAATATCGGGGACATGATGTTTAATTGGCCGGCGGTTTGGCCAATTAAACATCATGTCCCCGGTATTCGGCCTGGCACACCTTCACATCGGTTTGACAATCCGCGCCCGCGCCCCCAGATTCCGGAACCGGGCCAACAAATTCTGCGCCTCGTCGAGGGCCACGTCCCGCACCACGCACAGCCCCAAATTCATGCATTTGTCCCGTGCGTCCGCCTCGCTCATTCCCATGATTTCGGAAATCATCTTCACCGCCTGCGGGTCCCGCGTCCGCGACACCACCAAGGCGTAAGCCCCCGGTTTCATGAAAGCCGCCAAACCCACCGATCCCTTCGCCGCCGAACTCCGCTTGGCGTTGGTCGTTTCCCCCGCATTCTTCCGCCCCTCCGCCTCGCCTCTTGCCATTTCATGCGGTTCCGGCTGACCGTGGCCGTGATCCAGCCAAAACCCGGTGTCCCCGGCCTGCAACGACCGGAGCGAGGCGAAATTTCCGCTCGCGCTCGCCAACGGCTTCAGGCCGGAGAAGAGCGGGTCCTGGTCCGACCCCGCCGCCGGCCGGAACAAAGTTTCGCCGCGCTTTCTCTTTTCCATGCCGGCCGGAAGCGCCTTCAGGCCGTCCGGCTCCTGGGTAATCCTCAGGAGGCCGCCGCAAATCGGACACTTCAGCTCGTGGCTGCGGTCCTCGCTATTGAACTCGTCCAAATCCCGACCGTAAATCCGGGGCGGCCTCGGCCACTGCAACCGGCTGGCCCGGGTCGTTTCCTGGCCGTCGGACAAGCGCAAGGTCACTCCGGCGGGGAGGGAAGGAGTGAGCTCGGCCAGTATCGCCTCCGCCTGCTCCTGCGTTATATCGGAAAGGATAGCGATCGGCCCCGACGCGGCAATCCCCCGCGTCGAGGCGGGCGGCAGGGAAAAACACCCCGACAAAAACAGCGCCGTTTCCGCCTGCCGCTCCTCCGGCACCTTCTCCAGAATCACCTGGTAACTCCCCTTGGCCTCCGACATCACCTCCTCCTTCTCCCCCGTTTATCCCTCTTCCCGGCGGGCGGAGCCGCCGTTTCCCCGCGCGGATTGAACGGCGGCAATTCCCCGGTGAGGTTGACGATGGTCATGCTGAGCCGGGTTATCTTCCCGTCATGCAGATGCGGTAGGCAATCGATGCGAATCCAGGTGCGGCGCCGATCCGGCTTCTCGATGGAAAGCACCGCCGACCTGGCCATCCGCGACTTCTGCGCCAATACCTGCGGCCACTGGTTGTCCGGGAGCGGCCGCAAATTCGCCCCGTGCGCGGCGAAACGCCCCCGGTCGTTTTCCAGAACCTCCTGCAATTCCGCCAGCGTCGGGAAGCCGAACAATTCCAGCCCCAAGCGGTTGGCGAAAACCATATTCCCCGCCGAATCGAAAACCAGCAGCCCGCACGGCAATTCCTCCCACAAGCTAGGAATCGGCAGGCCGTCGACCACTTCCGGTTCGTCCGCTTCCGGCTCGTTTGGCTTCGGCTCGTCCGGCTTTGGCTCGTCCGGCTTTGGCTCGTCCGGCTTTGGCTCGTCCGGCTTCGGCTCGTCCGGCTTCGGCTCGTCTGGCTTCGGCTCGTCCGGCGCCGAATCCTCTGGCTTTGGTTGGGCCGCATCGTTCGGTTGGGTTGCTTCGTTCGGTGGGGTTGAGGTCGCGGCTTCGGACGGCGCCTCCTTACTGGAGAAACCGCCTCCGCCACCAGCCGCGTCCCCGCCGGGGAGTTGGGCGAGGATGTCGTCGTCGTCTGCGCGTGTCCGCCCTGATTCGGCAGGCGTGAGCGACAGGGTGAGGTCGCCGATGTCAGCGTCGACCGGCTCCAACTGCATGACCCAGTCGCGCATGGCCGATTGTTCCGCGCGCCGGAGGGCGGCGTCGAGGCGTTCCAGGAGTACCGCCTTGTCGAGGGGGAGGGACAGGTAATCGGCGGCGCCGGCCCGGAAAAAGGCGACGGCCTGGGCAAGGCTGCGGAGGCTGGTGACGACGAGGACCGGAGCGCTTTGGGCGAAATCGAGTAATTTGCCGAAGGCGTTTCCATTGGCGCCGCCGCGGATTTCCGCCGCGACCAGTATCGCGTCGGGCGGGTTATCGGGCCGGCGAACTTCCCAGTCCTCGCCCAAATAGGTGCAGGTGAAAACATCCCCGGCTTCCGCCGCCACGTTTTTCAATGGGGCGCGTTGGGAATCGATAAGCCACAGACTCGGTTTGGCGGCGCTTTGCGGGTTTTCGTTCATAGTTGCCAATGATATAGGCGAAGCGCCGCCAATGCAAGGAATACCGCTCTTGTCCGGTCGTTAGACAAAACACTTGCAAAAAAGGTCTGGCCATATATACTATTCCCTTCCTGCGGAGAAGGTGTTTCCCTTTTCCCCACCAATTAAGCACGGCGAAAATAGCTCAGTTGGTTAGAGCGTCTGACTGTGGCTCAGAAGGTCGCCGGTTCGAATCCGGTTTTTCGCCCCAATATAACGGCCGCAACCTTAAAGGGTTGCGGTTTTTTTGTCGATATTTACCTTTATGGTCGCCCAAGTCATTTCCCCAAATATCAGGCCGCGAAAGGTTAAATATGTCGAGAGAACAGCGTAAATTCCCCATCCCTAAAGTCGACTTGCGAGGCAAGAACTACCGAATCCGCTGGTATGCCTTTGAAAATCCCTTCGAGTTTTCCTTAGGTCCGGTGACCAAATCATTTGCGGAAGCGCTTTGCCTCGCCCTGGGGGCCGCCTTCGCCGGTCGCGTCGAATATCCCGAGGAAGTCCGCAACGAACCAGCCATAAAACGATATCTCGCCCTGGCGGAAAACCTAAAAACCGGCACACCGGACGATGAACTAATCTCCCGTTACATCAACCACCTGAAAGCTAATTCAATGTCATCATGGCCGAGAACAGTAAAAACTTACCTAACCAAAGCCTCTGAACACTGCGGATCGATTCAGGAAGTTACAACTGCCGACCTGCTCGAATTTTTGGATCTGATTGCGTCACAAAACAGCAACGCCACGCGGAACCGCGCCCATGCGGCACTGTCAGGATTTTATAAATGGTTGCGAGTAATCGGTTACGTTCCAAAGCATCATAACCCAATGAGCGGAATACAGCAGATTACCGAAGAAAGGCCACACGACGGCATTGTCGTTTGGGAGGCAAACGAAATCCGCCCGCTTCTGGACGCGGTAAACACCCTCCGCGATGGCATCGCCGTCTGGATTGCCATCTATTCCGGAATGCGTCGAAGCGAAATCGCCCGCCTAAAATGGGTCGACATCGCCGATGCATACATCATCGTCGGAAAGTCCAAGACCAGCAAGAAACGGCAAATTCCCCTGGCCAAAATCCTCGACGAACGGCTTGCCCATGAAAAGCGCTCCGGTACCGGGAAGGTTGTCCCTTGGCCGGACAAACACTACGGATGGGAAATTGCTGCCACAAGGTTGGTTAAGGAATATCTACCGCGCTTGCTGCCGGGCATCCACAAAGCCAACCCGGAAAAATTCGGCTGGAACGCCTTCAGGCACACTTTCGCCAGTCGCCACGCCCAGGCGGGATTGTCCCTGGACATCATTGCCGCATGGCTCGGGGATTCACCCAAGGTATGCAAGGAGCATTACGCCCGGTATGTCCCCAAGAACGTGCGCGACAGCAGGATTGACGCGGTCGATTTATGAGTCGCCAAACAGGCCTATCATTTCCTGCCGCAGGAATCTTTCGTCATAATGCTTTTGCATGATTCCCCACAATTCCGGCTCGCCGTGAGCACGCACTTTATCCATGAAATGCCGCAGAATGTCGCCGGCGGATTCGATTTCCTCTTTCTCCCAAACCGCTATTTTGCACACGCAGCCAATCGCCATTTTGTACAGGTGGTCCAGGTCGAATTTCGTCGCCCGGCGGTGACGGAA
>JAVBQR010000022.1:0-75852 GCA_031548865.1 Planctomycetota bacterium | reverse complement strand
AACACGCGTTCGGCGTTGGCGGACATAGTATCTCTCCTCTCGCAGCATTTTATCAGCCGCATTGTGGTGAAGGCGTCGGCACATAGCAAATCCCTATGTACCGCCGATATACGCAAATTGCTTGTCGTACCGACAAGCAATTTGCGAAACCTACCATTATGCATAGTTGTAGCAGATAAAGGAAGGGCCGTCCACCTTAAATTTTTGCCCCGCCCCGCTTGCATGATAGGTCCGGTTGAACCGAGTACAAGGTTATCCTGACGAAATGCGGCTATTATCCTTCGCGAGTGCGCAACAATTCCGGGTTAACCTTGATTCCCCCCTTGTTGAAGCGGTCCGACAGACCGCCCATGATCGCCGGGCTCGGCTGAATGGTGGCGGCGGGGCCGTTCTGGGTGTAGGTAAAGCCATAATTGCCGCGATAATTCGCCCGGGCGATATTCTTGTACATGTTTTTCACCTCCGCCGACTCGGCGTCGTAGGCGGCGCGGCTGGGGACGCGGCGCTCGACCAGCACCACCAATTCCTGGCCGTGTTCGCCGGTTGCCGGATCGCGGTAGGGCTTGGGGCCAAGCAGATCGCCAATCGGCAGGCGGCCGAGTTCGTAATCGGTATCGGCGAGCCGGAGATAACTTACCGTCTCGGTGGGGAGGGCGGCGAATTCGTGGGCGAATTCGGCGTCGGGGGCGGGTTCCCCCTTTTCCTTCGCCAGCATATAGGCGCGGATCTTCGTTTCCATCGCTTCCGCGTCGGCCCGGGCCAGTTCCGTGGTCCGTTCGCCGACCAGATCCTCGACCGCCTTTTCGAAATATTCCGGCTTGACCTTGCCGTCCGCGTCCTCGATCTGCGCGGGAGTGGAAGGCAGGTAATCAAGCAGGCGCAAACGGTAATAGCCCTGTTCACCCTTGAAGGGATTGCCGGACAGGTTGAAACCGCTTTTCCATTCCTTGACAATGGCTTCGCGATCGGCGGCGGGGCCGGAGTCGATGCCGTTCAGGAGCATCTGCAGCTGGAAGTCGCTCCCCTGGGGAATTTTCCTGACCACCTGGTCGGCGGTAAGCGGCTCGGCGCCGCTGTCGCCGGCGGTGACGCCGAATTTCACCATTTGGGCCAGCTTCACCACTTCCTCCGGCGCCAATTCCCCGGCTTGACCCAGAAGCTGGCTATCGATGTCGACCTTGAAGTTGCGCAGGGTCTGCCGTTCCACCTCCTGCTTCACCAGCTCCGCCTGGATGCGGTCGTGGACTTCGTTAAGCGGCTGGGCGCGGTAAAGATATTCGCGGCCCTGTTCGTAGCGATCCCGAATCTCCTGCTCGGTCGGCTGGTGCACGGTGTTGGCGGGAACAAAGGGGGCGAGGAGCCAGGCGAAGCGCCATTTGGCCGGCTCCCGGTAACGCTGCTGCTCGCCGTGGGCGGCGATGTAGTCGCGAACGGCGCGGTCGAGCTCTTCCGCCGATTTCGCGGTTATTTCCTGTTTCGCCCGATCCTTCAGGCCCGCCGACTCGGGGAAGCGGATGGTCTTGGTGACCACTTCGCTTTTGTTCAGGGAATAAAAGGTATAGACGGTGTCGTCATTGACGGCCGAAAGGTTCGCGTCGGCGTCGAGGTAATTGCCGATGGTCTGCCAGTCCCTGACCCCCTGGACGAATTCGGTGCGGGTGATTTGCATTTGCCGGCAGATGTTGTCGACCGCCTTTTCCTTGGCCTTGACGCCTTCCTTGGCGATCTGCGGCGCAATGGCGGGGTGGCCGTTTTCGATATAGGTTCCGACCTGGAGGTCGGAGGCGGTGACGCCGGCCTTTTCCGCATCCTTCAGGAGCTGGTAGGTGAAGAGGTATTTGAAGATCTCCTCATTCTGCGTGCCGGCGCCGGGCGCCCCGGCGAAATGCAGGGGAACCCCCCCGAGGGCGGCGCGGAAGCGTTTCTGGAAGCCTTCGAATTCGTGGTATTCAAGGCCCTTTCCATTCACCGACCCGACCTCGAAATTCGCGTCGCGAGGTCCGCGGTCCATCCTGCCGACGCCCCAGACCAGGACGAAGGAGGGGACGATAATCAGGGTGACGATCCAGAAGATGATTTTTTGTTTTCTGCGGAACAGATCCATTGACACGGCGAGGCCCTCTGCGAGTTTGGGTAAATGAGCCAATACAAAAAGACCGCCAGCCGGCCCGCTTTCGCCTGCTGGGAGGGTACATTTAACTGAAGAGGAAAAGTGTATGGGTTTCCGGTTTTTATTTCAAGGGAAGGTTCGCGACTTTTGCAGAAAAGCGAAGCAACCGCCGTCCGCCTTTTTTAAAAAAGTAGACATTTTCAGATTATTTAATTTTTCTTCCACAAAAAATATTGACAAAAAAATTTAACTGAAGTATAGTGCTCCTACTAGCCTCCCCCAGGGCTAGTAGGCGCGCGTTCCCCCATTCTGATCGAATTTTGAGCAGAATTCGTGCGCCAAAGTCCCGAGCCCCTTCCGCCCCCCCGGAAGGGGCTTCCCTTTTTTATACCGCCCAGAAACAAGCGAGCAGGCCACCGCTCGCTTGTATTTATTTATCCCGCCCCCTATACTCCTTACAATTGTAGACATTGCAAAAGTAAAGGAGCCCACATGTCGCGAAAAGCCGCCGCAATCACCCGTTGCCCCTGGTGCGGGGAGGATCCGCTTTACTGTCAATACCATGACACGGAATGGGGCGTGCCGCTCCGGGACGACCGGGCCCTGTTCGAATTCATCGTCCTGGAAGGGGCCCAGGCCGGCCTGTCCTGGTATACGATACTGAAAAAACGCGAAAACTACCGCGCCGCCTTCGCCGGGTTCGATGCGGCAAAAGTCGCGCGCTTCGGGGAAAAGGAAACGGCTAGGCTGCTGGCGAATCCCGGCATCGTCAGAAACAAGCTGAAAATCGCCGCCGCCATCGGGAACGCCCGCGCCTTCCTGAAAATCGCCGAAAAACACGGCTCTTTCGCCAATTATATCTGGAGCTTCGTCGATAACCGCCCCATCGTCAATAAATGGCGCAGCTTCGAGGAAATCCCCGCCCGCAGCGAACTCTCCGACCGGATATCCAAGGAATTGAAAGCCGCCGGCTGCAAGTTCGTCGGCTCCACCATCGTCTACGCCCACATGCAAGCCACCGGCATGGTGAACGATCACCTGCTTTCCTGTTTCCGGCATAAGGAATGCCAATGAAGGAAAACCCGGAAATTGCCGCGGAAACGGTCCCGCCGCTGGCGGCCGGCCTGTATTTGGTCGGGACGCCCATCGGCAACCTCGAAGACATCACTTTGCGGGCGCTGCGGATTTTACGCAGCGTCGAGGTTCTGGCTTGCGAGGACACCCGGGTGACCCGGAAACTCTTCCAGTATTACCAAATTCCCCCGGCGAAAACACTGGTTGCCTTGAACGATCACAATGAAAAAGCGGCGGCGAAACACCTGGTCAATTTCATCAAACAAGGGAAAAGCGTCGCCTACTGCTCGGACGCCGGCATGCCGGGGATTTCCGACCCGGGCTTCAACCTGTGGAAAACCGCCACTGAGGCCGGGGTTTTCTGCGACATAATCCCTGGGGTAAGCGCCCTGACGACGGCCATACCTTACTCCGGCCTGCCGGCCGGGCACTTCACCTTCTTCGGTTTCCCCCCCCGCCGCGACGGCCGCCTGCAGCGGATTTTTACGGACTACCGCGACCTCGACGCCAGCCTGGTTTTTTACGAGTCGCCGCGCCGTCTGGGACGTCTGCTGCGGATCGCCGCCGCGAATTTGGGCGAAAACCGCGAAGCTGCCGTTTGCCTCGAACTCAGCAAGAAGTTTCAAAGGGTGAAAAAGGGGACCTTGCGGGAATTGGGCGGATTTTTCAGTGAAAATGAGACGAAAGGGGAGGCGGTGGTGATAATCGCGGGAAGCGCCGGGGAGAAGGAGGATTCGGGGTTGGATACCGAAGATTCGGTTTGACTAGAGAGGTCGCCGCGTATATACTATATGTATATACTGAACTATTACAAAGTGGCGATTAAACCGCCAATCGCCACTTTGCAATAATCATTTTTGCCTGAATTTCAGGGGTTTTTGATTTTACAAAATCGCCATTCGGCGGTTTGAATGGTGATTTTGCAAAAGTCCAGTATATACATAGTTGCACCTTGCACCAGGAAAGGAGCCGACCATGACCCGCGCCAGAATTTTCAAATCCGGAAATAGCCAGGCCGTCAGAATTCCGAAGCAACTCCAGTTCGAGGAAAAGGAAGTTGAAATTACGCGCCATGGCGACGAGCTCATTCTGCGTCCGGTTAAGCCCAAGAATATTGTACGCGCCATAGAAATATTAAGATCCCTGCCCGATGATTTCGTGATTGAACGCGACGGACCGCCGCAAAAGCGGGAGAGACTATGAGTGACACGCCGAAATTCATGCTGGACACCAATATCTGCATCTATATTCAAACAGGCAGAATAGATTCGGTCACGAAACGCTTTGCCCTGGTGGAACCGGGCGAGGCGGTGATTTCGGTAATAACTTGGGGTGAACTGGTCACCGGGGCGGTTAAAAGCCGGAGGTCGAAAATTGTTCATCAATTATTGGCTGATTTTATTTCAGTGATCCCGATATTGCCCATGCAATCCGATTGTGGAAGGTATTATGGCAAAATTCGCGGCGATCTGGAGAAACGCGGTACACCGATTAGTAACAACGATCTATGGATAGCCGCCCACGCCATGGCCGCCAACCTCACCCTAGTCACCAATAATACCGATGAATTCGAACGCATCCCCGGCTTGAAAGTCGAAAACTGGGTATAGACGGGCGAATAGGCAAGCCGCAATAATCGCGGGGACCAAGGGGGAAGAGGCGAATTCAAACATCGACACTGAAGAATAGCACCCGGGAAAAGGGCGCGACGCGAAATAACATTTACACATTCAGGCGCTACACATTGGCCCAGAGGCATTTTCGCCCAGGCGGTAAGGGCGAAAATGCCGATCCAAGCGAAACGGCAAAAATTTACTTGTAAATGTTATTTTGCGTCGCGCCCTAACCGGTGTTTTCTTGACGATGAGAGTGTCGAGGCATATGCTATAGGTATATGCGGTGTTCCACACGAAAGGAGTAATGCCATGGGAATCGCCAAAGTCGTCGATACTGAAGACGGGCAAATTGTTGTCTTTCCTAAAGGTTTTCGCTTCGATGCCAAACAATATTCGATTGGTTTCCAGGATGGCAATATTTATTTGCGGCCGTTGATTCCGTTGCCCGCAGGGGAAAACTTTTCAAAAGCTGTCGAAATTTTACGCTCCCTGCCGGAAGACTTCATGCAAGAGGAATACGAAGAATTGCTGAGGAAGGAAAAAATGTATCAGGAAGAAGATGCAAGATGATCGACGGATCGAGATACATGCTGGTAAGCAACAACGGCAAGGAATTCGGACGCATCCCGCATTTGAAAGTCGAAAACTGGGTTTAGGAACGAAATTTCCCACAACCGGTTTTTTTTGAAACGAATCCCCGGGTTTCCCTTGCACCGCGGCACGCGAATTTTTATACTCTCCCCACGGTCAAGCCGCCCGAGTTGCGGCTTGACCTTTTGTATGGACAAATGGAAAATTGGTAGACGCATAACGAACGACGTTAAAAACAACGACAGTAAGATCACGGTATGCAGTAACATCACGGCATTATGACCAGAGAGCGCGCCCCGGACGGCGCCAAACAGGAGTGACACCACCATGGCAGTTGAACGAAGCATCCCCATCGAACGCGTTCGAAACATCGGCATCATGGCCCACATCGACGCAGGGAAAACCACCTGCTCCGAACGCATCCTCTACTACACCGGCAAAAATCACAAACTCGGCGAAACGCACGACGGCTCCGCTACCATGGACTGGATGCCCCAGGAACAGGAACGCGGCATCACCATCACCTCCGCCGCCACCACCACCACCTGGCGCGACTGCGAAATCAACCTCATCGACACCCCCGGCCACGTCGACTTCACCGTCGAAGTCGAACGCTCCCTCCGGGTACTCGACGGGGTGGTCGGCCTCTTCTGCGCGGTCGGCGGCGTCGAACCCCAGTCGGAAACGGTCTGGCGCCAGGCCGACAAGTACGAAGTCCCCCGCATCTGCTTCATCAACAAGATGGACCGGGTCGGCGCCGACTATTTCGGGGTAGTCGAAAAAATCAAAAACATTCTCGGCGCCAACGCCGTGCCGATCTCCATCCCGATCGGCGAGGGCCCCGAATTCACCGGCGTCCTCAACCTGGTCACCAACAAGGCGCATTATTACGACGAGAAGGACAAGGGCCTCACCGTCCGCATCGAGGAAATCCCCGAGGAAATGCAGAAGGTGGCGGCGGAATGGCGGATGAACCTCCTGGAGAAAGCGTCGGAGCAGGACGACGGCCTGATGGAAAAATACCTGGACGGCAAGGACATCGGCGAGGACGAACTCCGCCAGGTGGTGAAGAAGGCGACCCAGGACCAGAAAATCGTCCCCATCCTCTGCGGTTCCGCCTTCAAGAACAAGGGCGTGCAGATGCTCCTCGACGCCATCGTCTATTACCTGCCGAGCCCGGTGGACAAGCCGCCGGTCATCGGCGAGTCGATGCGCGGGTCAGTGCGGCGGCGCGTGCCCGGCGGCGGCGAACCGCTGTCGGCCATCGCCTTCAAAATCATGACCGATCGCCACGTGGGGAAACTGGTCTATGTCCGGGTCTACTCCGGCCGCCTCGACGCCGGGTCGTATGTCCTCAACTCGACCCAGAACAAACGCGCCCGCATCGGCCGCATCATGCGCATGCACGCGAACCGGCAGGAGATGGTCGACTGCCTCTATGAAGGGGAAATCGGCGCCGTCATCGGCATCGGCGACACCATGACCGGCGACACCATCTGCTGCGAGGACGATCCGATTATCCTCGAAGCCATCGAATTTCCCGCCCCGGTCCTTTCCATCGCCGTCGCGCCGAAGGACCGTTCCGACCGCGACAAAATCGACAAGGCCCTCCAGAAGCTTTCGGAAGAGGACCCGACCTTCCTGGTCTCGACCGATCAGGAAACGGAAGAGACCATCATCGCCGGCATGGGGGAACTGCACCTCGACATCCTCATCGACCGCATGCGGCGGGAGTTCGGCGTCGAAGTAGTCACCGGCGCCCCGCAGGTCGCCTTCCGCGAAACCGCGACCATCCTGGCGGAAATCAACGAACGCTTCTCCAAGCAGTCCGGCGGGCGCGGCCAGTTCGCCCAAGTATCGCTGAAGGTCGAACCGCTTCCCTCCGGCAGCGGCTTCGAATTCGTCAACGCCATCGTCGGCGGTGCGATTCCCAAGGAATACATCCCGGCCGTGCAGAAGGGCGTCACCGAGGCCCTCGCCAAAGGCGCCTGGGCAGGCTATCCGATTGTCGACGTGCGGGTCACCCTCTTCGACGGTAAGCACCACGAGGTCGATTCGTCGGAACAGGCCTTCCGCACCTGCGCCTCGATGGCCTTCAAGAAGGCCTTCCTCAAGGCTAACCCGCAGCTCCTCGAACCGATGATGGCGGTGAACGTCACCACGCCGGAGGAATTCGCCGGCGGCGTGACCGGGAACCTCTGCGGCAAACGCGGCCGCATCAGCGGCATGGAACCGCTCATGAACGGTCAGCAGATCAAGGCGACCGTTCCCCTGGCGAACATGTTCGGCTATGCGTCGGAACTCCGCAACATGACCCAGGGCCGGGCCAGCTTCACCATGCATTTCGAACAATACGAAGTCGTCCCCCTGCGCATCGCCGAGGAGGTGGTGGCGGAACGGAAAAAGAAGATGAAGGAATAAAAACGCATGACCGTCGAAGTCGCCCCCGTCAGCGCCTATCCGGAGCTGGAACTCGTCGACAAGCTGATTACCAGCCTGGAGGCGCTGATTCACGAATCGGACGAGACGCCACTCCACATCGAGATGGGGGCGAAACCACGCCGTCTCGTCTACCGCATGCTGAGCGGCAACGCCGCCGCCATCCGCAAGCTGAACCCCGGCGAGGCGATTTTCCTAAACGAGGAGCGGCTCTGCATCCGCTGCGGCAATACCGAGGTGGTGCGGCAGATGGGCCTGGAGGTGACGATACAGGCCGAGAAAAGCGGCCGCGGCGAGACCATCGCGGTTATCAAGGGGAAGGTGCGGGAGCTCAAGCGCATTCGCGGCGGCTACGAAATGGAGCTGGAGGTCAAGGAAACGCATAAATTGCGGATTACCCCGGGCCAAAAACTGCGGGAGTGCGTCCGCAAGAACGACGTGTCCGGCTGGAACCGCTGGTGCCAGGACCTGCCGGGGAACATCGAATTGACCGGCCTGGATCTGCACGCGGCGGAACTCACGGGTTACGATCTGTGCTGCGCGGACTTGAGCCACACCGATTTGACCGGCGCGAACTTGACCAACGCCATTCTCTCCGGCGCGGATCTGCGGGAATGCAACCTGACCGGGGCGACCGTGGTCGGGGCGGACTTCTTCCACGCCCGGATGCAACGCGCGCAAGCCCCGCTCCTCCCTCAATCAGGCATGCCGGAAGTCGAGAGCATCGTGTTTGACAGCTAGCTCCACAAGGCCGGATTTGCGGGAACCGCCCCGCAAATCCGGCCTTGTGGAGCTTGAGCGGTTCCAACACTCTATTTTCCGAATATTACCATAGCTGCGCGTATCTCCGAACCTTGATCCGGCGAAACCGCCCGTTCGGGGTGAAGCGACTGTTTGCGACACCGGAATGACGAGTGGAGGGGGATGCGGCGTGGCAGGGTACGGAGACTGCGCCTGACCCGGCATCAGGAATCCACAATCACAAGTTTGACAGTGTACTAGCGTTGTAGGATTTATCGCCACTTGGCAAAACTTCAGTGATTAGCGACAAATACCGGAGTGCCCCATGTCCTCCACCCCCAACAACCAGCCCTTCGGCAGGTATACCCGCGAAGACTGCGGCCTGCCGGCCATCGGAAGCCCGCTCCCGGATTCGGGACTGAGCTTTTGGAAGGGATTTCTCCTCTTCCTCCTGCTCGCCGCCGCCGGCTGGTTCGCGGGGCAGTTCTCGGCCCGGCAACGCGCCAATTGGGTGGCGGAATTGCCCGCCCGCATCCACTACTCCAGTAACGACCAAATTCCCGGACTCCTCGAAAAAGGCAAACACTACGCCACCGCCCTGCCGGACAACCACGTTCTGCGCTGCAACCTGGCCTACGCCGTCATCGTCGCGTCGGAACATTCGCCGCGGCGGCTCGGCTTCCTCGCCAACGCGGCGAACCTGTTTCGCGGCCTGGATCTCGATCAGCTCCCCGGCAGCCTGGAACGCTTCAACGCCCTCCTCACCGCCTCCGGCACCTACGCCGATCTGGGCGACTATGACGAGGCCTTCCGCTCCCTCGACGAAGCGGAAAAGGAACTGCAGAAGCTCCCCGAAAAGGACAGCCGCCCCTATCGCCTGATCCTCATCAACGCCAAGGCCTACTTCCTGGCCGAAGCCCCCTCGGCGCAAGGCGGCGACGCCAAACAGGCGGCACAACTCGCGACCCTGGTGATTTCCTCGCGGGATCGCCTGCCCACCGGACGCTACGCCTCCGACTCGGCGGCTTTCCTGGACACCCTCGCCCTGGCCCGCTACAAAACGGGGGACCGCGCCGGCGCCATGGCGGCGCAGTCCCTGGCCCTGGGGCTGGCCGAAAACACCGACCTCGTCGTCTACCTGAACCATTACGACGACTTCAACACGGATATCCACAACCGGAACCGAAAATCCACCGCCGCCGGCATCGTCGACTCCGGCGGGGCGCACCGGACCTACCTCGGCGGGGATTCCGACCCGGACGAAGCCGGAGCAAAAGAAGCCGACGACACCCAGAAAAACCCCGGCACAAGCCCTGCCGGACAGATACATGGCAATACAGACAACAATGCAAGGGGAACCAATGCAAGCATTCCTGAGTAAGCGTGTGCTCGAACTCGAACCCAGTGCGACCTTGGCGATGAACGCCAAGGTCAAGAAATTGGCTGCCGAAGGCAAGAAGGTCATTTCCTTCAGCGTCGGCGAACCCGATTTCAAAACCCCGAAACACATTTGCGAAGCCGCCAAAAACGCCATCGACGCCGGGCAGCACGGCTACACGGCGGTCCCCGGCATCCCGGAACTCCGCAAAGCCATCGCCGAAAAAACCCACCGCGACACCGGCGTCACTTACCTGCCGGAACAAATCGTCGCCTCGCCCGGCGGCAAGTACTCGATTTACCTGACCCTGCTGGCGCTGGTGAATCCCGGCGACGAAGTGCTCATCCCCGCCCCCTATTGGGTGAGCTATCCGGAAATGGTCCGGCTGGTCGGCGGCGTTCCCGTGGCGGTGAAAACCCGCGAGGAGGATCTCTACGCCCTGACCCCGGCCGCCCTCGAGGCGGCGATCACCCCGAAAACCAAGCTCCTCATCCTCAACAGCCCCTCGAACCCCACCGGGCAGATTGTCCCCCCCGAGGTGATCATGGAAATCGGGCGGATTATGGAAAAGAAGGGGATTTGGTGCCTCTCGGACGAGATTTACAACCACCTCATTTTCGGGGGCGCCAAACATAAATCCGTGGCTTCCGTTTCCGACTACTGCCGCGACCACACCGCCGTCGTCAACGGCTGTTCGAAAACTTACGCCATGACCGGCTGGCGCCTGGGTTGGACGGCCGCACCCAAAGCGGTCGCGAAAGCGCTAGACGATCTCCAGGGCCAGACCTGCTCGAACGTCTGTTCCATCGCCCAGGCCGCGGCCGTGGCAGCCCTGACCGGCCCGCAGGACTGCGTCGGGGAAATGCGCGCCCATTTCGAACGCCGCTGCGGCCTGATTCACGGCCTCCTGAACGCCATCCCGGGGATAAAGTGCGCGAAGCCGAACGGCGCCTTCTACGCCTTCCCGAACATATCGGGCGTTTTTGGCAAGACCGTCGCCGGGGTGAAAATCAACAATCCGAGCGATTTCGCCAATGTGGTTCTGGACAACGCATTAATCGCCGTGGTCCCCGGCGAGCCGTTCGCGGCGCCGCAGCAGGTCCGGCTTTCCTACGCGACGTCGGAGGACAATATCCGCGAGGGCATGCGGCGTCTGGGCGAGTTGCTGGGGAAGTAGTCCCGCAACGCTAGCATCACGCGAACCGCTGCAGCAAAAGTAACGCTGTAAAACAGATTGAGGTTTGACATTGTCCTTCGTCACGGGGATAATGGCCGGCAGGGGTTTTTCCGGCGGGTTTTGGTTTCGGGGTTTCTCCCCAAAATTATTTATTAGCCACTCCGGGGCGTCGCAAGGCGGCGCTCCGGTGTTTTGTTAAAGTAATCGCGGAGTTTTCCAGGAAGCGCGTTATCCTTTGAAAAGCAAGGAACGAACCATGTCAGCGAGCGACGCAGTTCCCATGACCGAGGAAGGAATGGCCAAGATCAAGGTCGAAATGGCGGATTTGGAAAGAAAGCGCCCGGAAATCAAAAAAGCCATCGAGGAAGCCCGCGAAAAAGGGGATCTGCGAGAAAACGCGGACTATCACGCCGCCCGCGAGGAACTGGCCATGTTGAACGCCCGCATCGCCCAGTTGAACGGTCTCCTCGCCAACGCGGTGATTATCGATCCTTCGAAGGCGCCCAAGGACAAGGTGGTTTTGGGAACGACCGTCACCTTTACCCGGGTGAAGGACAAGCAGAAAATGGTGCGGACGATTGTCGGCGCGGGCCAGGCCGACCCGACGGCCGGAAAGATTCTCGTCACCTCCCCCCTCGCCAAGGCGATGGTCGGCCACGGCCCGGGCGAAACGGTCACGGCGGAACTGCCCGGCGGCAACATGGAAATCCGCATCGACAAGATCGAATTCAAATAGAGGACGACCCATGGCCAAGATGTGGAAGGGACGCTTCAAGACCGCGACGCATCCTCTTATGGAAGCGTTCGGGCAGTCCATTTCCTTCGACAAGGAATTGGCGGCGCAGGACGTCCAGGGGAGTCTCGCGCACGCGAAAATGCTGGAGGCGGTGGGGCTCCTTTCCAGGAAGGAGCACCAGGCCATCCGGAAGGGCCTGCAGGAAATCGCCCGGGACATCGCGGCGGGGAATTTCGTTTACGACCAGGCGAACGAGGACATTCACATGTCTGTCGAGGCCGAGTTGACGAAACGCATCGGCGAGCCGGCGAAGAAACTCCATACCGGGCGGTCACGGAACGATCAGGTCGCCACCGACCTCCGCTTGTGGGCGCGGGAGAAACAGGAGCGGATCAGCCAGCGCCTCCGCGCCCTTATGTCTGCCCTCCTGGAAGTAGCCAAGCGCGAGCGGCGTTTGGTGATGCCCGGTTACACGCATTTGCAGCGGGCGCAGCCGGTGCTGCTCGCCCACCATCTTTTAGCTTATGTGGAAATGTTCGGCCGGGACCGCGAGCGTCTCGCCGACTGTCGGCGCCGCACCAACCGCCTGCCCCTCGGCTCGGGGGCGCTGGCGGGTTCGACCTTGCCGCTGGACCGGGAGGCGGTGCGGAGGGAACTCGGGTTCGACGCCTTGTGCGAGAACTCGATGGACGCGGTGTCGGACCGGGATTTCGTCATCGAGACCTTGTCCTGCCTATCCATCGTGGCGGTGCACACCAGCCGTTTGGCCGAGGACATTGTCCTGTGGACCAGCGCGGAGTGGTCGTTCGCGAAGCTGGACGACGCCTGGTCGACGGGAAGTTCCATTATGCCGCAGAAGCGTAATCCGGATCTCCTGGAGTTGACGCGCGGCAAGACGGGGCGGGTGGTGGGGGCGCTGGTCAGCCTGTTGGTCACGGTGAAAGGTTTGCCGATGACCTACAACCGGGATTTGCAGGAGGACAAGGAGCCGCTGTTCGATGCGGTGCGGACGGTGGATTTTGTTTTGGAGTGTTTGGCGGAGTTTTTGCCGAGCTTGCGGTTTGACGCCGAGCGGGCCAAGGCGATGTTGCAGGGGGGATTCCTGGACGCGACGGTTTTGGCCGAGTATTTGGTGGAGAGGGGAATGCCTTTCCGCAGCGCGCATGAAGTTTCGGGGACGCTGGTGCGTTTGGCCGAGGACAGCGGCAGGCAGCTCCGGAATTTGAGCCACGCGGAGATGCGGGCGGTGAGCCCGTTGCTGGGGATGGATGTTTACCAGCGTTTGGATGCGGCAGAGACGCCGGGGAGTTATGTGACGCTGGGTTCGGCGAGTCCGACCTCGGTGAGCCGGTCGCTCGCGTCGTGGAAGAAGCGTTTGGAGGCATCCCCGCGCCACAAAGGTAAATCCTGAAGCGAGACGCCGCCATGTCGACCCCACTTCCTTCACTTCCCCCCATTTCCCCATTTGCATGAATGCCACCCACCAATGAAAAAAGTCATCATCCTCGGCGCCACCGGTTCAATCGGCACCAGCACCCTGGCGGTAATCCGCGATTTCAAAAACAGCGGCAAGGCGGTTGACCCCGCCACCGGCAACGGTAGCGGTAACGGCGGCGATACCAACTTCGCGGTCGCCGGCCTGTCCGCCAACCACCCCGGCGAGAAAATCCTCGCCCTGGCGCGGGAATTCCCCCAAGCCGCCATCGCCCTCGCGGGCGGCGATGCTTCTTTCGGGGAAACGCTCCGCCGGCAAAACTGGCGCGGAAAATATTATTACGGAAACGACGCGGCAGCCGAAATGGTGAACGAGACCTCCTCCGACCTCTGTGTCGCCGCCATCGGCGGAACGGCCGGCCTCGCCCCCACCTTCGCGGCGGCGAACAAGGGCCTACGCATCCTGCTCGCCAACAAGGAAGTCCTGGTTTCGGCCGGGCGGCTGTTCCTCAAAACCGCGGCCCGCGCCGGCGCGACCGTCCTGCCGCTCGACTCCGAACACACCGCCCTGTGGCAATGCCTGGAAGGGCGGAACCACGCGGAACTCCGTCGCCTCATCGTCACCGCCAGCGGCGGGCCGTTCCGCACCTGGTCTGCGGAACGCATCGCCGCCGCCACTCCCGAGGACGCCCTCAAACACCCGGTATGGCGGATGGGCGCGAAAATCAGCATCGACTCCGCGACCCTCGCCAACAAGGCGCTGGAAGTCATCGAAGCCCGGCGCTTGTTCAAGCTGGAACAGGATCAGGTCGATATTCTCGTACACCCCCAGGCGGCGGTGCACGGTTTGGTCGAGTTCGTCGACGGGTCGATCCTCGCCCATTTGGGAATCTGCGACATGCGCGCGCCTATCGCCTATATGCTGACCTACCCCAAACGCCGGGACTGCGGCCTGCCGCGCCTGGACCTGGCGGCGCTGGCCAAACTGGAGTTCGCGCCGCCGGATTTGCGGCGCTTCCCGGTGCTGGGGCGGGGGCTGGAGGCGTCCCGCCGGGACGGCAAGTATCCCGCCGTGTTCAATGCCGCCAACGAAACGGCGGTGGAACTGTTCCTCGCCGGACGCATCGCCTGCGGGGAAATCGCCCCGGCCATCGAACAGGCGCTGGAACTGTCGGAACCTGGCGAAGCGGAAAGCTTGGCGGAGCTGGAGGAAATCCACGCCCGGGCGCGGGCGAAAGTGGTGGAAGGCGTGGCCGCCGCCGCGGGCGGGAGAACGCGGTTTTTTTAACTGATGTTTTACAAAAGCCCAGTCATTAAAACAATGAAACCGGCAAGGATAAACCCATGACTCCGTCCGCCAATTTTCAACTTAGCGACCTGGTCGCCAACCTCGTCACCACCTGCGACGACAACCAGGCCGTAAACCTCATCGAAGGCCACGATCTCCCCGACACCAAATCGGTGGAACAGGTCCTGGACATGCTGCTCGCGATTCTCTTCCCCGGTTACACCCACGGGAAGGCGGTCAGCCCGGCGAGCCTCCCCTATTATTTCGGCGACCTCATCACCCGCATCCACACCGAACTCACCGGGCAAATCGAACGCGCCCTGGCCTACGACTGCCGCCTGCGGCAGCAGAACGAACTGGAATGCCAGTCCTGCCAGCGGGCTTCGGCGGCGGTCGAGGACCTCCTCCGCGAACTCCCGCAGCTACGGGAAATCCTCAAGGACGACGTCGCCGCCGCCTTCGAACGCGACCCCGCCGCCGAAAGCCCCGACGTCATCCTCTTCTGCTATCCCGGCCTGGAAGCGGTCGCCACCCAGCGCCTGGCGCATGTCCTCTACCGCGCGAAAGTCCCCATCATTCCCCGCATGTGGACGGAACGGGCCCACTCCCGCACCGGCATCGACATCCACCCGGGAGCGGTAATCGGGCGGCGCTTTTTCATCGACCACGGCACCGGCATCGTCATCGGGGAAACCACCACCATCGGCCACGACGTCACCCTTTACCAGGGGGTCACCCTGGGCGCGCTGAGTCCGGCCAAAGGCCAGATTCTCCGTTCGGTGAAGCGCCACCCGACTATCGAGGACGACTGCATCATCTACTCCGGGGCGACGATTCTCGGGGGCGAGACGGTGATCGGCAAGGGTTCGACCATCGGCGGAAGCGTCTGGCTCACCGAGTCGGTCCCGCCGGGGAGCAGGGTGATGATGGCGATGGAGGATTTGCTCGTGAAGCGGCTGGCGACGGCGTCGGAGAGGCTGCGGAGAAGCAAAAAATAAGCTAGGTTTTATACAGTGGCGGTTGAACCGCCAACCGCCACTGTGGAAAAATCATTTTACCATAATTTCAGGGGGTTTGATTTTTACCAAATCGCCATTCGGCGGTTCGAATGGCAATTTGGTAAAACTTCAGTGAAAGGTCCCCATGCATATCGGCTTCACCTACGACCTGAAAGACGAATACCTCGCCGAAGGCTTTTCGCCGGAGGACGCCGCCGAATTCGACAGCAACGTCACCATCGACGGCATCGACAAGGAACTCCGCCGGCTCGGCCACCGCGTCGAACGCATCGGCAAACTGTCCAGCCTGGTGAAACGCCTCGCCGCCGGGGAGCGCTGGGATTTTGTCTTCAACATCACCGAAGGCTGGCGCGGCCCCACCCGGGAAAGCCAGGTCCCGGCCCTCCTGGAAGCCTACGGCATTCCCGTCACTTTCGGCGACTCGCTGTGCCTCGCCATCGCCCTCCATAAAGGCATCTGCAAGGATGTCGTCAGGGCCGGCGGCATCCGCACGCCGGATTTCACCGTGGTCCACGACGCCGTTTTCGACTTCGCGGCGTTAAAGCTCCGTTATCCCCTCTTTGCCAAGCCGATCGCCGAAGGCACCGGCAAAGGCGTCACCCCCGCCGGCAAAGCCGGCACGCCGGCCGAACTCCGCGCGGTGTGCCTGGATTTATTGGACAGATTCAAACAGCCGGTGTTGGTGGAGGAATACCTGCCGGGGCGGGAGTTCACGATTGGGGTGCTGGGAACGGGCGCCGAGGCGCGGGTCCTGGGGGTGATGGAAGTCGAGCTGCTGCCCAACGCCCAGCCGGGGGTCTACAGCTACGAAAACAAGGACCAGTACGAGGACCGCGTCCGCTACCGTCTGGCGGAGGAAGACGCGGTCACCCGGGACGCCGCGGCGCAGGCCCTGGCGGCCTACCGCCTCCTGGGTTGCCGCGACGCCGGCCGGGCCGATTTCCGCTGCGACGCGGCCGGACAGGCCTGTTTTATGGAAATCAACCCGCTGGCGGGGCTGAACCCGCTGCATTCGGATTTGCCGATTATGGGACGCCTGGCGGGAATGGACTACAGCGGGCTGATTGCCGGGATTACGGCTTCGGTGATGAAACGGGTGGGCAATGGCAAATAACGCGAAGAGCACCAGGAAGATCCGGCCGCGGCCTTTCGAGGAAGACGAGGCAGGCAGCATTTTCCCGCAACTAGGCCTGACCATTCTGGCCCACGACGGCGACCTTTCCGACGCCGACGCCGCCAGCCTCGACGTTTTCCAACAGATGGACGCCATCGAGGCGGAAATCGTCAAGAAGGGCGGCGCGGTCGAGCGCTGCGCCCTCGGTCTGAACCTGTGGGACTTCAAACGCCGGCTGCGGGAGAAAAAACCCGGGCTGGTTTTCAACCTGGTCGAATCCCTGGACCACTCGGACCGGTTGCAGTCCATCGTCCCGCTCCTGTTGGAAAATTGGGACATTCCCTTCACGGGCTCAGGTTCCTACGCCATGATGTTGTCGAACAATAAGCTGGAAACGAAGGAATGGCTGGCGGAGCTGGGTTTGCCGGTGGCGGGATCCCTGTGGCTGGACGCCAAGGGGCGCCTGCGTTCCTTCGGGAAAAACGACCCGGATCCGCTGGCAAGCGGCAAGTTGGTGGCGAAGGGACCGCTCCACGGCGACTGGATTGTCAAGGCGGTGGAATCGCACGCCTCCCTGTACATGGACGACGCTTCGGTCATGCGGCAACCGCGCGCGGAGGAGGTGCGGGACCGCTTGCGGGAAATGCACCGGCGGCACGGACAGATGTTTTTCGCCGAACAGTTTATCGAAGGGCGGGAGTTCAACATTTCCATTTTGGCGGGGGCGACGGGGGGCGAAGAGGTTCTGCCGGCGGCGGAAATTCTCTTTGATCAGCTGGAACGGGGCAAACCGACCATCGTGGGCTATGCCGCGAAGTGGGAGGAGGAATCGCAGGAATACGAAGCGACGCCGCGCTCCTTCGTTTTTCCGGAAAGCGACGGGAAATTGTTGAACGAACTCAAAGAATTGACGGGGAGAGTATGGCGGGCGATGGATTTGGGCGGATATGCGCGGATCGACTACCGGGTCGACGAAAAGGGCTGCCCGTACATATTGGAGGCGAATACCAACCCCTGTTTGACCCCGGGCGCGGGGCTGGCGGCGGCGGCGGAGCGGGGGGGACTCGGCTACGGGGATTTATTGGAGCGGATTGCCCGGGCGGCGCTGAGCAGGGGGTGACACTTACCAATTCCGCACCGCCCCCTGTTCCTTCACCAACAATTTCGGATCGATAATGCTGCGGATTTGCACGCCGAAACACTGGTTGACAATCACCGCCTCCGAGGTCGCCACCTTGACGTTGCCGGCCAGGACATCCAGGTTCTCCCCGGACATTTTCCGGAACTCGATAATCGTCCCGGGACACATGCCCTGAATCAATTCCATGCGCATTTTCTTGGTGGCGATAACCACCACCAGCGGCAGCTTGATCTTCAGGGCGATAGCCAAATTCGTCACGTCCACCCCGAGGCGGCTCGCCGCCTCGGCCGGCGCCCCCGCCTCAATCGCGCCGGCATCCGGCGCCACGCCGGTGACCGAACGGCCGATCAGCACGAACATCGTGAAAGGCGCCAGCCCTTCTATCGTCACCTTGACCTTATTGTTGAGATATTCGCCGGGACCGAGAACCGAGTCCGATGCCGCGGTGCCGAAATTGACCAGGCTCGAACCCTGGACGGTAGTCTTGATAGTGCCGCCAAGTTCCCCGCGGGCCTGCTGGGCGCCTTGTCCGATAAAACTGGCGATGGCCTCACCGTAGGCGTCCATGCCGTCGGCGTCGAGGGCCTGGGTCTCCGGGTTCGCGTCGCCCCCAAGCATCAGCGCCATCATATAGGCGACGACCTGTTTTGCCCCCTGCGTGGACACCAGGACAAAAATTTTCCCGGAAGTGTCGCCGGACCAATCGATCGCCGTAACCACCGCCTCGCCGGTTTCATCCGGTTTGATCACCTCGCCCGCCACGCCGAAATCCGCCGCGCCGATGACATAGCTGACATTTTTGCCGATCAAGGTCGACCAGCCGGCCGCGCCGCCTTCCATCAACGCCTTGGCGATGCGGCCGCCCTTTTCGGCGATTTCAGGATTGATCAAAGCGACCGACATAGTGGGGCACCTATCTTACGCTGCGGGATTGGGGTGGATAGACCTGCTGACCTTGGCCGTAGGGCTGGGATTGCTGGGGATATTGCTGGTACTGCTGCTGGGGGTAATTTTGCAAAGGCTGCTGTTGGTATTGCTGCTGCTGCTGCGGGTATTGCTGATATTGCTGCTGGGGATACTGCTGCGGCTGTTGTTGCGGATAATAGCCCTGCTGGTTGGGCAGCTGCTGCTGGGTCTGGTAACCCGGTTGCGGATAAGGCTGCTGGGTACCCGGCCGCAGACCGCCCCCTTGCTGTTGTGGAGGAACGGCATCGGTGTACTGGCGGACCTTGTCGCCGATTTCCTGGATGATGCTCCGCTCCTGCCGGCCCGGGCCGCCGGGACCGCCCGGACCGCGCTGGCCGCGCGCTTCGTCCAGTTTCGCCCGGCCGATAACGTACCATTTCTCGCCCTCTTCCTCGCAAACCATGGCGAAGGTAAACAGGGCGCGCCAGAGCTGGGTCTGCCAGTGCGGGAGGTCGGGATTGACGCCAATCATATGGAAAACCTCGACCCCGTGCGATCCCGGCAAGGCCACGGACTGTTTACTGATCATCCCGTTCGAGCGGAGAAACAGGTAGCCGATGACATAGATGACAAACATGAGAAACTTGGGGCGGAAGAGAAAAAACGGTCTGGGGGCGGAGGCTTCGGACATTGGGTTCTCGCTTATTGGAGGACATTAAAAGAAAAGCGAACTCTACAGTTCATCGTCAATCGCCGTCTCGGTATGCACCCGAATCGCCTTGTAATGCCGGTGCTGGCCGGGATAGACCCAAAACTTCGGGCGGTCGGCGATGGTCATCAGGAGGGGCGAGGTGATATCCTTCTTGGTCAGAATGAGGTCGCCGGGCCGGAGGCGCAGGAGGTCCCGCATGGTGATGTGGGTTTTGGCGATGTAGACAATCGTTTCCAGAGTGGCGGTTTTGACCCCTTCGTTCAATTTGGCGTTTTCCAGGGCGGCGTCGGAGGTGCGGCGGGTCTGGAACCAGGTCTGAATGGTCGAGAAGTCGCCGATCTTCGGTTCGATGACCGGGAAGGGAATGCACAGGTTGAGCATGCCCGACGACTCGCCCATGCGGATCTCGAAACAGACCAGGATGACGACTTCGTTCGGCGGGACGATCTGCATCAGCATCGGATTCGATTCGCGGCCGCTGACCATGAAGTCGATGTCCATGATCGGCCGCCAGCAGTCCCGCAAAAAGGTCAAGGTTTCGGTGGTGACGTGGGAAATCAACCGCCATTCGATGTCGGACATTTCCCGGTCGGGGATGTGGGGGTCGCCGTGGCCGCCGCCCAGGAGCTTGTCCAAAATGGGAAACACTATGGACGGGTTTATTTCCAGCACCATCGAGCCGTCCAGCGGTTCGCAACGAAGCAGATTGAAACAGGTCGGATTGGGCAGGCTCATCAGGAATTCCTGATAGGTGAGCTGTTCCACCGAAGCCATTTTCACTTCGACAATGCTGCGCAAATAGGCGGAAAGGCTGGCGCCGAGTTTACGGGCCAGCACTTCGTGCATCATTTCAATGGAGCGGATTTGGTCGGTGGAGACGCGCTCCGGCCGCTTGAAATCGTAAATCTGGACGTCTTCCGGCAAATCCGGTTCGTTCGCCGACGCTTTCGCCGTATCGACGGTGCTGGCTATGTCGACGCCGGAGTCGACGGCACTAAGTAAGGCATCGACTTCGCTTTGGGAAAGGACGTCAGGCATAGAGGTCTCTTATTTTTTCTTCCCGCCGGCCGGGAGAAAATCGCTGATTGTCCCGAAGTGAAATACCTCCCGCGCCGCCTCCTCAATCGCCTCGGGAGCAGCGTCGCGCAACTCGGCGATCCGGCGCCGGGCCTGGCTCTCCTGGTGCGTCAATTCCTGAATCCGCACCTGGGCCAGGCGGACCCGTTCCTCGCACTCCCGCGCCTTTTCCGCCTCGGGAAGATAACCCAGCAAATACACCGCCACCGCTCCGCACAGAAGCAGGGTCGCCAACGGAGCCGAGTACAACCAAGAAGGGGCATCGTCTTCCATACGAATCCGTTTTCCGAAAAAGATGGGAATGAACCGCACCCATTAATTATCGGCCGGCTAGGCGCATGTCTTCAGTTTATACCGGATAGGCTGGAAATTTCGGCGCTTCAGTTGCCAATTCACGGAGCTTTTTCTTCCAGGGACGGCGCCACCGCACCCGCCGGCCCGGGATGGCTGCCGCCGTTCAGGACGGAAAGAAACTCCTCGCCGCTAATTGTCTCTTTTTCCAATAAATACTCCGCCAAACGGTGCAGTTTTTCCTGGTCCTTCTCCAATACCTCGCGCGCCCGTTGGTGGCCGTCACGGATGATTTCGGTGACCTTGGCGTCAATCTTCGCGCCGGTTTCCGGCGAGCAGGCAAGGCTGGCGTCGCCGCCGAGATAGCGGTTCGCCACCACTTCCATCGCGGTCATGTCGAATTCGTCGGTCATCCCGAAACGGGTCACCATCGCCCGGGCGAGTTTGGTCATCTGTTCGATGTCGTTCGAGGCGCCGGAAGTGCGGGTCTGGAAAATCAATTCCTCCGCCGAACGCCCGCCGGCACAGGTGGCGATTCGGCCCAGGATCTGCTCCCGGGTCATCAAATAGCGTTCCTTTTCGTCGACCTGCATGGTGTAGCCGAGAGCCCCGGAAGAACGCGGGACGATGGTGATTTTATGCACCGGCGCCGCATCCGACAACTTCGCCGCCACCATGGCGTGGCCGATTTCGTGGTAGGCGACCAGCTTCTTCTCCTCCGGCGAAATCACCGCGTTCTTCCGCTGGTAACCGGCGAGAATCACCTCCACCGACTCCATCAAATCGTCCTGGCCGACCTTGTCCCGCTTCTCCCGGACCGCCCGCAAGGCCCCTTCGTTGATGATGTTCTCGAGATCCGCCCCCGAGGCGCCGGCGGTGGCGCGGGCGACCAGGTTGAGGTCGATGTCGGCAGCGGTTCTCACCTTTTTGGCATGGACCCGCAAAATCGCCTCGCGGCCGGCGAGATCGGGGAGCTCCACCGGAATCCGCCGGTCGAAACGGCCCGGCCGCAGCAAGGCGGCGTCCAGGCTCTCCGGACGGTTGGTCGCCGCGAGAATCACCACCCCCTTGCGGCCGTCGAAGCCGTCCATTTCGGCGAGAAGCTGGTTCAGGGTTTGTTCCCGCTCGTCGTTGCCGCCGATCATATTGCCGGAGTCGCGTTTTTTGCCGATGGTGTCGATTTCGTCAATGAAGATGATGCATGGCGCTTTTTCCGTCGCCTGCTTGAAAAGATCCCGGACCTTGGCGGCGCCCATGCCGACGAACATTTCCACAAACTCCGACCCCGAGATCGAAAAGAACGGCACCTTGGCCTCGCCCGCCACCGCCCGCGCCAGAAGCGTCTTCCCCGTGCCGGGCGGGCCGACCAAAAGGGCGCCTTTCGGGAGGGTCGCGCCGATGTTCACGTATTTGTCGGGTAGATGCAGGAAGTCGACGATTTCCCGCAGCGCGTCCTTCGCTTCGTCCTGTCCCGCGACGTCGGCGAAGGTTTTGCCGGTCTCGTTTTCGGCGTAGATTTTCGCGTTCGCTTTGCCGAAGGTCAGGGCGTTCCTGCCGCCCATGCTTTTTTGCAGGCTGCGCGCCAGCAATTGGCCGATAAAAATGAAGAAAAGCAGGGGAAGAACCCAGGACAACAGAAAGTTTACAATCGGCGACATTTCGTGCGGCACGACGCGGTTGAATTTCACTTCCTTCTTGTGCAGCTCGTTGACCAGTTCCGGATTCTGCCAGGCGCCGGTGACGAATTTCTCGTCCTTCCCCTGATCGTCCTTGGCGGTGTAGAAGAGCCGCTCGGCGTCGAGGGTAACCTCGCTGATTTTGCCCTGGTCGAGCTGTTCCAGAAAAGTGTTGTAATCGGCGTCCTTCACCTGCGGTTTGGCGATGGCGGGAACAAGAATGGAATTCAGCACCATCAGCGCCAAGAGAATCAGGAGAAAGTAGGGGACAGTCGGTTTTCCGGGCGTTTTTTCCAACATATGCGTCCTCTCGATAGAAAACGAGACGTCGTGGAAAACGACGTCTCTGGCGCGGTACAATAGATTGTGCGGGCAACCCTGAAAATGCAGTTCTTGGGACAGCCCGCTTGTCGTCTCACCTGAACAAAATCATCGTCGAAGTCATCCCCACCCAGCCCACGTAAACTTCACCGTAGGAAGCCAGGGAAATATTCGGCGCAAAGGAGAAAAGCTTGGCGAAAGCTTCGGTCTGATTGACTTTTTTCAGGGCGGTATGCCGGGAGCAGCAGTTGATGTGCAGAATCGCCCCGATGTCCCCGCCCATTTCCCGCACCTTCGCCTCCAGCGCCTGCTTGGTCTTCTCGTAGACGTTCCCGGCCCGGGTGACGTTTATCCGCATCCCGTTCGGAGTCGGGAAAAGCATCGACAAACCCTTGTTGTCGATGATATGGAGAGCGGCCCGCAAAAACGGCTCGCCGTCGACGCTTGAGGCCAGGGGATTGTCGTCGAAATCTTCCCGGTTGAGCGTTTCCAGGGTCTTGCCGAGGCATTTGGCCAAAGCCGCGGCGGCGGGCTGGTTGTCGAATTCCCAGATGATGTCCTCGACCGGATCGGTTTTGGTCACCACCAGATTGCGGTTGGTCGTTTCCACCGCCTGGGTTTTCAGGAGTTCGAAGCCTCTGACCGGCTTCCACAAGCAGAGGACGGCGGCGCGATCGTAGGCGTGCCCCTGATAAAAAACCCGCATCTGCCCGTTGAAACAATAATCGTCGCCGGCGAAACCGCCGGTGAAGATGACATTGGTCATATCGCCCAGGGTGTCGAGAACGGCGTAACCGAAGGGGCAAATTTTGTCGAAAAGGAGAAAACCCGCGTATTCCCGGTAATCCAGGTCGAGCGGTTTAATGCCGACGCCGGCGCAGATCTTGTCCAGGGCCGCCCGCGCATCGGGGTAAATCGCCTGGCCGGCGGGAACGGCCCGGTGGGGGAGGTCGTCCAGGATCAGCGCCGTTTCGCTCACCGCGAAAACCTCGGGGGCGAAGGCCATCGCCACCACCGAGTGGGTCAGGATTTTTCCGTCCTCGCCTTCGCCGGCGGAAGTGGCGCCGAGGGTTTTCACGCCCGGGAAGGCGGCATGCATCTCGGCGGCGAGAGTCTCCGGGTCATAGGCGATGGAGGCGAAGAAGACGATCACGCCGGCCTGGAAATCTTCGAAGTCGGCCTTGATTTTCTTGGCCGCTTCCCGGGCGTTTTCGACCGTATTTTCGAGCTGGCAAACGGCGTGGACGGATTTGAAACGCATAATATGATCCTAACATTTTCACTCGAAAGAGGGGTACGCCGACTAAGGGGGGACCGTATGCTAATCTTATAGACATAATACCCCTGAAGCAAGCAACAATTTTCCGATCCGGCTACCTGAGGCCTCCGGTAGCGAAGCAGCTTGGCAATTCACGCGACGCCGCAAGCCGGCGCGAATAATTCCCCGCTGCCGCAACAGAAAAAAAATGAGCCGTTATCCCAATAGGACAACGGCCCGGCAACCATTTTGCCTGCGAGGAAAAGCATCGGGGAAGTAATAGTTTTCAGGAAATATGCCGGAAAATTTGGCTCATGATTTGTCGCTTCCGCCGCACGGTCCGGCCCGGGACGGCGGCAGTGCTTAGGCCACCTGCAATTTCCGCGCCACCATGTCGAGAGTCTTCACCATGCGCGCGAGTTCGGCTTCGCTGTTTTCCAGGGCGTCCAGCAGCAGGCGGCGCTCGTTTTCCGAATCGTCGATGATTTTGCGGATGCGATCCTTTTCGACATGATCCAGGAAATCCGCGCCGTAGGCGGAGTTCTTTTGCGCGCTGGTACGGCTGAGTTCGTAGCGGAGGCGATTCGCTTCGGCAAGGGCGGAAATGGTTTGCTGCTCCAGGACCTGCACTTCGTGTTCGAGCATGGCGCAGGTTTGCTCATAGACGTGGAGTTTTTCCTGCAGTTTCATGACGGTGGGGGTATTTTCTTCCGGAGGAATTGGCGTGGCGGCGGAATGGGCGGCGCTTTCCCGCATGGCGTCGATGGCGTCGAGGAGGCGCAATTTGTCGTTCCAGTTTTTGCCGAAGTCGCCGCGAGCTTCGTTGGTGGGCATACCGTCTTCTCCATTTCAGGGATTTATGCTTTTTTACAAGTCGACTTTCTGAGGAAATCGAGCCTAGCGCCGCTCGATTTCCTCAGAAAGTGTGGATAGCAAGAATTTGCAAGGTAATGCTATTGGACCGCTTGGCAAGCGGTTTTACGAAGGGGCCAACAACTTTGTCAGAATTGTATTTTTCGGATTGACCAAGGCGAATTTAGTTGATTCCCTTTTCCCCATTGCTTTTATCGGCAAAATATCGGCGCGACTTGACGGTAAGGTGAACATTCCGGTTGTGGTGGAATTCTTCTGGCGCGGAAAATTTTTTCGGGCAACTTACCCCTACCGCTAGCGGTAAGGGGTTTTGCAGACCCAAGTACTTGTTAGGCGGAAAAATTTGGGAAAATATATAAAAAAATGAGGTTGACAAGTGAACATTGGTTCAGTATAACATAATTATGAAAGTTGAACGTAAGTTCAGTGATAAATAACCGTTCGGGACCGCAAAAGCCCAGTTTTATTATCGTCCCAAATCCGGGACTTTTCGAGAGAATCGTCCGGCGTTGGCCGCGATTTTCACGAAAAATCAACAAACCGGCGCCGCCGCACGGAGAAGGCAATGCAGGAACTGACGAAAAAACAGAAGGATGTATTCGACTTCATCCTGAATTCACTGCGGGAGGAAGGGAGTATTCCCAGCGTGCGCGAAATCGCCGCCGCCTTCGGCTTCGCTTCCACCAACGCCGCAAATGCCCATCTCGAGGCCCTGACTAAAAAAGGCTATATCAGCCGCCGCCCCGGGCTGAACCGCAACATCGAAATCGCCCCCGATTTCCTGACTCCGCAACGCGGCATCCCCATCATCGGACGCGTCGCCGCCGGGAAACCCATCGACGCCATCGAAAACCTCGACGGTTATCTCGACCTCGATAGCATCTATGACCGGGAACAACATTTCGCCCTGAAAATTTGCGGCGATTCAATGCTCGAAGCCGGCTTTTGGGATGGCGACTACGCCATCGTCCGGCAGCAACCCCGGGTCGAATCCGGTGAAATCGGCGTTGCCGTCATCGACGGCGCGGCGACCGTGAAGCGCTTCCGCTGGCTCGAAGACGGCAGCCTGATGCTTATCCCCGAAAATGACAAGTACCGGCCATTCACCGTCGACTATAGTTCGGACCTGCAAATCGGCGGCAAAGTCATCGGACTGCACCGCGTCCTTAAATAGCCAACGGGAAATAAGTAATGGCGTTTGCCTTGCATATCAGGGCTCTCATCCAAAACATCCTTTGCCGTTTGGGGCCGGCTGGACGCAGCGGACGCTTATTACTTATTTCCCATTTGGCTGTTAAACAATTTTTCCCCAACCTCTCAAGGAGAGTGCCATGGCCCCCCGCGCAAAATCCGACAAAGCCGATAAAGCCGCCAAAATCGTGAACGACCCCGACGCCACTCCCGAAGAGAAGAAAAACGCCGTCCTTACCGCCGCCCTCGCCGACATCGGGAAGCGCTTCGGCCCGGAAGCCATCATGCGCCTGGGGACCGACAACGTGGTCAAATGCGACGCCATCTCCACCGGCTCCATCGGCCTCGACGCCGCCATCGGCATCGGCGGCGTTCCCAAAGGGCGCATCGTCGAATTCTACGGCCCGGAGTCGTCCGGCAAAACCACTCTCGCCCTGCAATGCGTGGCGAGCGCGCAGAAAACCAACGGCATCGCCGCCTTCATCGACGCCGAACACGCCCTCGACCCCGCCTACGCCAAAAAACTCGGGGTAAACCTCGACACCCTGCTGGTCAGCCAGCCCGACAGCGGGGAACAAGCCCTGGAAATTTGCGAAATGCTGGTCAAGTCGAATGCTGTCGACATCATCGTTATCGACTCGGTCGCCGCCCTCACCCCCAAGGCCGAACTCGAAGGCGACATGGGCCAGAACCACGTCGGCCTCCAGGCCCGACTTATGAGCCAGGGATTGCGGAAACTCACCGGTATCGTGAAAAAGTCGAACACCTGCATTATTTTCATCAACCAAATCCGCATGAAAATCGGGGTCATGTTCGGCAGCCCCGAAACCACCACCGGCGGCAACGCCCTGAAGTTCTATTCGTCGGTGCGGCTGGATATTCGCCGCGGCCTGCCGGTGAAAAAGGGCGACGAAGCGATTGGCAACGAAACCAAGGTCAAGGTGGTCAAAAACAAGATGGCCGCCCCCTTCAAGACGGTCGAATTCCAGATCATGTTTAACCAGGGCATAAACCGCCTCGGGGAAGTCGTCGACCTCGGCGTCGAACAGAAGGTAATCGACAGAACCGGCAGCTGGTTCTCCTATGGCGACAACCGGATCGGCCAAGGCCGGGATAATGTCATGCAATTTTTGCGGGACAACCCGGATCTCGCCGGTGAAATTGAGGAGCAACTGCGGGCGCGCCTCCTTGACAACGTCATCACCATCGACCCCGGCGTCCGGCCCGGCGCCGGGGAAGGTGGGGAGGATTCCGCGAAGGATTCCTCCGCTTCCGGCGACAATATCATTGGAGATAAGGAACAAACGGATAGCGATCTATCGGCCGGAGATTTGTCAGATTCGGTGGAGGATGTGGCTTGATATATGAACCTAAAGTATTTGAAGGTTTGTTATGCGGGCAACGTATGTCGACGTCGCGGCAGGTTGTGTACCGGGGGCTTCTTTGGCAGGAATGCGGCGGGGTGTTTTACCACTATGAGGAAAGCCACCCCGGGGATGTTTTTTTGTCGCATCAAGGCGATTGGTACGACAACTGGGCCAGCTTTTACGAGTGAGCGCAGCGGCTTTTTGGAAATTCCCCCCCGCGTAAGCGTATGAAAATTGCAGCTTCTTCTCCCCTGCGGCGCGCCCTCCCCCCAACCCCCCGGGCGCGCCGCGTTTTCGTTATATTAATTCAGCCAAAATACTGTCCAAAATTATCTGCCGTCGGCGCGGCACCCGGATGCGTAGCCCCCCCTCGGCATATTCCAATAATTCCTCCCGTAGCAGCCCCGGAAGTTCCGCGCGGTAAAGCGCTTCAAAGCTAAAGCCGCTCCGTTCCCGAAAGCGCGCCAAAGCAATTCCCCGGAACAGGCGTAGCCAAAAGACCGCCGTCTCCCGGGCTTTCTCCTCCGGCGGCAGCTGTTCCGAAAAAACCCTTATTTCCCTGCTTTTCCCCATGGCCAGGCAATAAGCTGGCAGATCCGCGCTGTTTGCCCAGCGCACCCCCCCGCGATGCGAATGCGCCCCCAAACCGATGCCCAGATATTCCCCGCCTTCCCAGGTATGCACATTATGGCGGCAGTAATAACCCTCACGGGCGAAGTTGCTGGTTTCGTAGTGCCTGAACCCCCGCGCTTCCAGTTCCTGGTCGAGAAACTCCCAGAACCCTGCACCAATCTCTTCCTCCGCCTCCTCCCCCTGGAGGAGCGTCCGATAATAATCATAAGCGCGGGCCGATGCGTCCAATATTAATGCGTAACAGGAAAGATGTTTTACCCCAAGCGCGATACTCTCTTCCACATCAACCCGTAAATCCGCTGCGCTTTGCCCCGGCCAGCCGTAAATCAAATCCACATTCACCGCCGGAAAGCCCATATCCACCGCCTGCCGTACCGCCTCCCGCGCCGTCGCCGCATCGTGACGCCGACCCAGGATTGCCAAACCCCGCGGGGAAAAAGTCTGCACCCCAAAAGAGAGGCGGTTTATTCCCCAGTCACGAAGCAGGCGCAATTTCTCAACTGTGGCAGAATCGGGATTGAGTTCGCAAGTCGCTTCTCCCTCCGGCTGCGGCAGAAACGCAAGCAACCGCGCCAACTGGCGCGGTTGCAAAGCCGAGGGCGTCCCCCCGCCAATAAAAAGGGTATCGGGAATAAAACCGCCCTCTTCCCGCCACTCCGCAGCCAGCGCCGCCAAATAGGCATCGGCCAGCGCCGGATCGTATTCACCGCTGACAAAAGTGCAGTAACCGCAACGGGATAGACAAAACGGTATATGGACATACAAACCCGTGCCCACCCTCAGTCCTCTTTTCGCCGGCCCAGCCGGTAACGGATACTGGCGAGCGGCAAGACTAGCGGCCAGGCATCGCGCAGATCCTTCTGAATAACCTCGGCATGGAATAAGCGGATTTCCTGAAAGAGGGCGCTCGAATATACCTCGATAGTCAAGACCCCGCCTTTGAAGCTAAATATGGCGCTGTCGTTCGCAATAAGCTCCCCCACCACTTTTTGCCAAGTTTCCTGTAAAAGTTGCAAATCGTAACTGATATCGAGTTTGAAATCCCGGGCTTGATTTTTTAAAATTTCCTTAACCGGCTGCGGCGCGCCGTCCGCTCGGCAGATGGTTTTTACCTCGCCGTCGACCAGGAAACGGCTTACCCGCAACTCGCCGTTTTTTGTCCGTTCCTCGCCTTCCTGCCTACGCCGCGCCACCTCCTGAAACCATTTCCGCCACTCCGGATCCTTTTCCAGTTCGCTACGTTCGGCGCGAGTGAGTTTTCGCCGGGTCGCCATCAGTTCACCTGTTCATGGGCATCAACACATAAAGGAAATCGCCGCTGTCGATGCGGACCGGGTTGTCGTCATCCTTGAATTGAACCGTAACCGTGGCTTCGGGGATATTTTTCACCGCGTCCAGGAGAAACAGGTAGTTGAATTTAATTTCCACTTTTTCGCCGGTGGTTTCCGCATCTATATTCAGGTCCCCGGCGCCGCTGTCACTTTGGCTCGACAAACAAAGATTGCCTGCGGTAATTCTAAACAGGACCGATTTCGACTCTTCGGGACTCGTCAGCCCGATTTGCTGCAAGCCGCGCTGCAGCTCTTCCTTATTTACGGTAAACCTGCTGTCGCGTTTCGGGGGGATGACATCCTGGTACCTCGGGAACATCCCGTCGATGCGGCGGATAAACAGGGACGCGTTATGGGTCCTGGCCAACAGCTCATTCTGGGTCAGGGCGATTTCCACCACTTCCATCCCGGCCGCGAGGCGGGCAAGGATATTCATGCCTTTTCCTAATAGTATCCCATCAAAAGCTACCTGGTCAGGATTGCGAATTTTCTTTTTGGATAGGCTCAGGCGGTGGGTGTCGGAAGCGACGAAATCGGCAATTTGTTCGCTGACGTTCAGATAGACGCCGCTTAGAGCATAACGGGTGTCACCCTTGGCGGTGGCGAAAACGGTTTTCTGCACCGCGTCGGCGAAATCGTCACCATGCATAAAGACAGCGCCGGCCGGGTTGAATTCGGGGATAGTGACGTAATCTGTGCTGTCCTGTCCCATCAAAGTAAAATGTCCTTGTTTGGTCTTGACTTCCATCCGATTATCCTGGATATCGATATGGAATTCTTCAGTGAAGGAGGCTTTAACCAGCGCGTTCAACCTGGAGGCCGGGAGCAGAACCGAGATGGGGTCTTTGAGATCGGTGACTTCCAGGGTCTGGGTTATGCCGATTTCCAGATCGGTGGCGGACAGGGTGATGGTGGAATCGGCGTTCCCTGTCAACTTGAGGTTTTGCAGGATTTGTTTGCTGGAACGTTCCGGCACCACCGAAGCGAGGAGAGAAAGGGCGTCGGAGAAAGGGTTCTTCTGAATAGTGAATTCCATGCTGCTGCCTCTCGCAATTAGGACCACCCATGGAAGTGGGAGCAGTTTCCCCGGTGGGCTGGTATGGAAGAAGAATAAGTGAAGCAGGTATGATAATGGCTGTTGTAATAGCTGTAAAGGGCAAAATTCCGCATAGGCGGGGCAAAAGCCCGACAGGGCATTTTTTTCTCAAACGCGGGTTAGCAGCCTTTTACAGGTTCGCTATTATTTAGCTAGTATAAAAGATTATTACTACTATTATTGGCCCTGAATATATTACTTATTACTGTAAAGACATAAAAATATGCCGGATAGCTGCTTTTTAGGCAGGTAGAACAGACAGCAAAATATGTTGAAACCATGTTAAATGCCAAGTTTGACTAAGCTAGTTTTCAACATTCTTGCTATTGTGCAAACATTAGAGGCCATAAAACCTTCCTTTGTTCCACGTGGAACCAACTTTATCGGAAGTCTAAGGTGGCATTTCAGGCAGAAATTCACCTCCGGCGAATGTTCCACGTGGAACCAATGACAGTAATAGCGTCTCTTCAAATAACTAACCCGCCGCTCCCGGGAGGATTGCCATGCCAGCTTGGGTCAAATACGTCCTTATAGTCCTATGTTTCGCTGTGTCTCCGCTCTTGGCTGGAGAAAAGGGTTTTTCCCTGACTACCGCTCCGTCCCGGGGGGATTATCTCGCGGTGAAGCTGAATCCCTATAACCTGGGGAAATATCTTTCCGAAGCGGAAGTGAACCGGCCGGAACTGTTAACTGAAATCCGGGACACGCTGGCGGAAGGAAATTATTATCGGAAGCAGACCACGGACCAAAAGGACCGTCCGGTAAGGCTGACGGTCAGTGTCAACCAGGATTATATGCTGCGCATTGTCACGATCAGGAATGACACCTGCCCCGAATGCAAAGGCAGCGGTCGAACCAACCTGCCGTTCGGGAAGATAACCGGCAGTATCGCGGTGGCGAAAAAATGCATCGAATGCAACGGCAAGGGTTATTTCCCGGATAACCTGACTGAAAAGTATTTTATCCTCTCCTCGGAGGATTTCGAAAACCCCAAGGAAGGCCGGCGAATCTTGAATGAAAAGGCCTATGCCAATGCTCCCGAAGGGGCCGAGGATTATGTGGCGATGCTGGTTTCGAAAAATCCGAAAAAGCGTCTGGCGGCTTGTGAATGGCTGGACAAGAACTACGTTCGGGTCGGCGGGGATTTCCAGGATATTATGCCGATGCTGAAAAAGGCCCGTTACCAAGAGGAAAACGAAAAGCGGCGGATCATGGTTTGGCAATTCTGGGCGGGTAAGGATATACCGGAAGAACGGGATCGCGCGTTTTACCGAATCTATGTTAATAGCAAAAATGGGAAAATTAAGGAAAAGGGGTTTTATCCACAAAAGTGAGATTTACCTTTCCAAAGAAAACTAACCTACCGACGCAATACTTCGTCGAAAGTCGACAATTCTGAAAAGTTATTACCCCCGCGTCACTATTGCGCGGGGGTTTGTTGTGTCGATGGCAGGGATATTTGTGATAAGCGAGCTTAGCGCCGTTCGGAATTTTTCAAAGTACGCTGGTAGGAAAATTCGTTATTCTATTTGTCGTAGCTGACGAGGTATTTCCTTAAGAGCTCCCGGAGTTCAATAGTATCCATTTCCTGCGCGGAATTTTTTACCAGCTGTAAACGCCGCGCTTGATCGAAACCGGCCAGGAAGCGGTTCAAGTCGGAATGGGAACTGCTTTCCTTTTCCGCGTCTCCGGGATGACGCCGCTGATATTCATCGCGGGCAAATTGCAAGGCCTGGAGCCAATTCCAATCCGCCGCTACGGCTTTGCCGATAAGAATGCGTAGTAGTACCTGGTAGGCGTTGCTGTCGGGACCGCCGAGAGCCAGGGTTAGGGAATATAGCTCTTGCTCGGCATGGAGTTTTTCTGCCGCCGCCTGGGGTGAGAAGGAATCCATAAAAGCGAGAAAACGCTGGTAGTCGGGGTCGGGAATGGCTCCGCCATTTGCTTCCCGCTTTTCCAGGAGTTCCATAAGGCAGGCGTGAAGTTTAGGTTGGGTATGCCGTACCCAGAAGGGTATGGCCTGGGGATTCAGATCCTTTTCCTGGATTAGCCGCCAAACCCGGGTTAAGTCGACGCTGCGGGCGAGGTATTGTTTGCGGTTTTTCTGATAACGCAGGGCGGCATAATCCTCACGCACTTGTTTGGCCTCTTCCGGATCGGGGAAATCTTGGCGGCTGCGGGTATTTACTTCGGAGGGGGAGAGGTTGTCGGCAAGCCAGGCGTGGGCTTGGCGGCGCAGTTCGTTTTTTCGTAGCGCCTGCCGGGCTTTGGTTTCATAAATTGCGCTTTCTTCCTCGCCCAGAACCCGGCGTACCGCCGCCGCTTTGATGATGGTCGTGACTTGTTGCGGATCCAGTTCCAGGCGTTTATCCATAATTCGCCGATAAATCTCCCGGCTCAGGTTGTCCAAACACTGGCGGCGTTCGGCTTCGGGTTTATCCAGAAGGGTCGATTCAAGGTTATACAAAATCATGTTCCGGTAGTCGGTCTGGAGAAGATCATTAAAGACGTTTTCGGGGCGAAGTGCCCGCTCCAGCAATTCCCGGTTTTGCCGCTCACAAACTTCCTGCTGGTATTCGCGTATTTTCCGGTCGCGCAGCGCTTCCGCTTGCGCCAAAGCTTGGCTAAAATAGCCGCGGCTCATTTCCTGAAAAAGGCGTCGCAAACCTTCTTCTTGAAAGATGGCGAGATATTTATTTTCCTGGGCTTTGAGAAAACGTTTCTGGTCTGGGACCAGATCCTGAATTTGTGTGCCGGTATAGGCGAGGAGTTTGCCGGTTTCCTCATCGTCTTCCCGGTGCAGGCTGGTAAGGGAGTCTTTGACCAGGAGATGCTTGAGAAGGTTTTCCGGACTTTGCTCCGCGGCCGCATTTTTACTGGAGGCGTTTGCGTTCGCGCGGGCCGGATAGAGCAGTTTTTGCTCGGAGGAATCGGTATTAAACAGGCCGGTCAGGGCGGGGTCAAATGGGGTTTGCCCGGGTTTCAGTTCTGGTATTTGCAGCATGGTTTGCCTTTCGGGGGTTTACAGGTTCGATTTAGTGTTTCCGGATCCATAAAAAAACTTCACCACCTCGAATTACCGTTGTAATGGCGTTCAGGCACAGCGGAGAAAAATTGTGGAAAAAAATAAAGTAAATCCAGATGCGGCTCGGGAGTTATTTACGCTGGCCAGGGCCAAGGTAAACCTGTTTTTGGAAGTGCTGGAAAAACGCCCGGATGCTTTTCATAATCTCGAATCGGTTTTTACCGAAATCACTTGGGCCGACAGTATACGCGTGCGGACACTTCCGGAAAAAGATATCGTCGTCGCCTGTGACGACCCCGCCTTGCCTGTGGGGAAGGAAAATTTGCTTTACAAAGCAGCGGAAGCGATGGCGGGTAAATATGGTTGGCGCAGCGGTTTGGCTTTTCAACTGCAGAAAAATCTCCCGGCCGGAGGCGGTTTGGGAGGGGGCAGCGCCGACGCGGCGGCGGCCCTGCGTATGATCAACGAATTATGGGGGCTGGCGGCGGGGAGGGAGGAACTGGCGGAGCTGGCGCAAGGCATCGGTTCCGACGTGCCGTTTTTCCTTTATGGCGGGGCGTGCTTATGCCGGGGAAGGGGTGAAATCATACAGCCCCTGGCAAAAAGTGCCAAACCTGCCATCTCGCTCGGCTTGGCAATTTCCGGGGTATTTTCCGATACCGCCGCGGCTTTTCGGGGGCTGCGTCTGCCGGAGAAGGGCAAGGCGCGCGACGCGGCGGCGTTTTTAAATGCCTGGACGGCGGGAGATCTCGCCGGCATGGAGGGAGAGGCATTCAATCGTTTTGAAGCAACGGTGTTTGAAAATATTCCCAGCTTAGGTAGGCTGCGGGACGCGTTAGCCGAAAAATTGTCCCGGCCGGTGCACTTGAGCGGTAGCGGCTCGGTACTGTGGTTTTTCCTGAGGCAGGAGGAGAACGCCTTGCCGCAGGATTGGCGCGACTTTGCCGCGGCGGAGGGAGCGGTTTTGCGGTTGGTGCAGACACATCCCTAGAATATACCGAGCACGTATTGAAATTGTGAAAACGTGTCTCGTCCAGTCATACTTCGTCAGCTCAGTCGGAAATAACTTTTACAGCCTAACCGCTGGCTGAAAAAGTGATTTCCGCCTTCGCTTCCTCGTCTGACAGGGCGATACACATTTCCACAATTCCAATACGCACTCGGCATAGTATCCGCTGGCAGCGCGCAGTTTCATGCTGCTGCAAGCCGCTGTATTAATGAAATAATATTACTACGTTATAAAGGAAACAAAAAAGTGGACAATTCGCACTACTAATATGTTATCACATTCATTGGATTTATAGACGAATTCGCACAAAACTGCAACTCGCGTTTCTTTTTAGTACCTCCTTCCGTGATTTTGCAACTCACACCCGTTTCATTTACCCTATGTATAGATCAATGGCTGCGAATTAATACTCGCCAGAGCGAAATTTATTTTACCCTAGTAATCTATTTTACATCTCTGGTGTAGTAAATCCTACCAGCAAAATTTTTGTTTCCATCTGCCCCCAGCAGATGGGCATTTTTTTTGTTTAATTTAAGAAAAACGATTAACTTGGCCAAATATTACCTTTTTCTCATATAATATTAGGCTAATATAACCAAATAATATATTATTTTGAAAAATTGGGGATAAAAATGAAATGTACCTTACGCGTTTACTAAAACCCCTCCGGGAAAATAAAACTGCCAGGGTCAGGCAACTTTTTACTTGGCTATCGCGTTATTATAGTTTACAATTATAAATCCTTTAACGTCATAAATCTATTAAAAGAGTATATATTACTAGTTACGTAACACTACTTTTTCGGGAGAGGCGTCTGCCGGCAATAATTTGTGAAATTAAAAGCCAAGCAATTATTTTACTTGGCGAAAAAATATAACTATTTGTGAGAACAACTTGCAAACATCGGGAAAGTGAATCCGCACTATGATCCGGATTTCGGCTTATGAAACCGCGCGAATCCTCAATGTTTCCGTCGCCACGGTCCGCAATTGGGCGCGGGCCGGGTACCTCCCGGCCATCGCGGTCAGACCGCTGGCGTTTTATCGCCGCGATGTCCTCGCCCTGCATGAAACCATCAAGGCGAATACCTTCAGCCGCCTGAGAAAACGGGCCAATAAATCCGCCTCCGACATCATACCTTTCGAGCAAATGACCGACTCGCGCATCGCCGGAGATATTGCCGCCTATTCCGAAAACCTGCGAAATACCGGCCTCGGTCTCGATCTCGACGCCGATAAAACCGTATTCTGGGCCGCTCTCTTCTATCTGCGGCGCCACCGCGAAGTGGATTTTCCGCTGGAGAGCCCCTTTTTTCCGCGAATACATGACGGACAATTGTTCACCGCGCCGTTCGATGCCATGGCTTGGAAAAGAAAATCGGTGGAAAAAGTCATGCGGGCCTGGCAAACCCGCCTGAACGGCAACCTGCCCCCGCCCGACCCCAAATTCACCGAGTCCTTTTTATCCTGGCAAAATGTCGAAGATCCCCTGGGTGTCCTGTTCCAGGGCTTGTCCGTAGCCGGGGCGCGGGCCAACACCGGAACCTTTTTCACCCCCGACGAAATGATCGACAGTTGCCTCGACGACTTCGCCGACGCCCTGTCCGAGCAAGCCCTGTTCCTCGACCCCTGTTGCGGCACGGGACGCTATCTGGTCAAAGTCGCCAAACGCTTCGGTTTGAAATCTACCCAGATCTACGGCTTCGACAACGATCCCACCGCCGTCGACATCGCCCGCCTCAATCTGCTCCTCGCTTTTCCCGACGCCGAATTCACCCCCGAAATCTCTTGTCTCGACTCCCTCAAGAATCTCGCCACCGGAAGAGAGGATTGCCGCACCAACTGCCTCCTGAGCCGCTTCGACGCCGTCGCCACCAACCCGCCTTGGGGGGGAAAGGCCGCACCTTACACATTCGACAGCACCGCCTTCGAACCCGGCAGGCTCGACAACTCCGCCCTATCCTTTTCCGGATCGTTACGGGGAAACGAGTCCTTTTCCCTCTTTTTGGAAAAGTCCCTGCAGTTGCTTCGCCCCGGCGGCAGACTGTCGTTTCTACTTCCCGAGTCCATTCTCAAGGTGCGCGCCCACGAGGATATCCGCCGCCTTCTGCTGGAAAAAACCTGCATCAGAAAAATCACCCTCCTCGGGCGGATTTTCCCCAGCGTCTTTACCCCGATTATCCGCCTCGACCTGCAGAAACAGCCGCCGGAGAGGGACTGGCGGGTTCTCATCTGCCGGAAAAGCGATCACCACGAGACTCTGCAAAGCCGCTTCCTCGGCAATTCCCACCTCTCCTTTGACGTAATGGTAACCCCCGACGACGCCCTGTTGTTGGACCGAATCTATGCCGTCCCGCACCAGACCCTGGCCGGGCACGCGGAATGGGCCCTGGGGATCGTCACCGGCGACAATGCCCGCCGCGTCCTTTCCGAACCGGTCGCCGGCACCGAACCGGTCCTGCGCGGGCGGGACGTATTCAAATTCCGCTGCGGCGAACCGAAGTGCCACATCGTCTTCAATCCCAAATCCTTTCAGCAGGTCGCTCCGGAGCGGCTTTACCGGGCCCCGGAAAAACTCATTTACCGCTTTGTCTCGGACCGCCTGGTCTTCGCCTACGACAACCGCCGCACCCTGACCCTGAACAGTGCGAACATCGTCATCCCCAATCTGCCGCGCATGTCGATGCGGGTGGCGCTGGCTTTTTTGAATTCGTCGGTATTCGAATACATTTTTGTCAAGCGCTGCCAGAGCCGGAAGATTCTCCGCGGCGACCTCGAGTTGCTGCCCTTCCCCATGATCGATGCGGATACGGCCCTGAAGTTGGAAAAACAGGTCAATCGCTGTCTGGAAAGCGGGGTGGGAACCGATCACGAAATCGAAAAATTGGACTATATGGTCTTTTCCGTATTCGGCCTGCAGGAAAAGGACGTGACGCATATCGAAAAGAGTTTGGCGGAAAGCGAACGGTTGGTGTAGGATGGTTGGGTGGGGGTAGGGAAATTGGAGTTTTGCATAATCGCCATTCAAACCGCCGAATGGCGATTTTGTTGAATAACCCCCCCCGAAATCCGGGAGAAAATGATTTTTGCATTCTGGCGAGGGGCGGTTCAATCGGCAGTATGCAAAACTTCGGTTGAAAGCCAAACTAAATGTTCGAACATATGCGCTGGGATATTTGGGAATTGGTAGGTTTATTGGGGGAAGGCCTATTTTTTATGCGGTTGCTGGCGCAATGGCTGGCATCTGAAAAAGTCAAGAAACCGGTCATACCGGTAGTCTATTGGTATATGTCATTGGCAGGCACCCTGGTGCTGATTGCCTATGCCCTGCATATCGGTTCCTTCGCCGTCCTTTTGCCGCAGGTGGTGGGGGTGTTCCTTTATTTACGGGGATTGCAGCTGGAATACCTGTCGCGGGCGCGGGATGCCGCGCGCCGCGCCTCGGGGCTGGATCGCCCGGATTACCCCTGGCCGGCCCTTTCCCTGGTCGTGCCGGTTCATAACGAGGAACGTCGCCTGGCCGCTACCCTCGAAAACCTTTGTTCCCTCACCTACCCCGGCCCCGCGCCGCAAATCATCGCCGCCCTGAACGGCTGCAGCGACGGCTCCCGCGCCATCGCCGCCCGGTTCCCCCAAGTCACGCTGGCGGAAAGTGAAAAGAGCGGCATGTCTTTCGGGAAGAACCTCGGCGCCGCCGCCGCGGCCGGACGCCTGCTGGTTTTTGTCGACGCCGACACCAGCCTGCCTGCCGAGGCGCTACGCTTATTGGCCGAAGCCGCCAGTGGCCACGAGCATTACATCGGCACCGTCGCCGGCGCGCCGGACAAGGGCGGCGCGGTGGTGAAGATCTGTTTCTTCATCGCCAATCTCGCAACCAAACGCAAACGCGCCCACGCGCCTGGCGGGGTGATGCTGATGGATCGCGCCACCTTCGACTCCTGCGGCGGCTTTGACGAAAAACTGCCGCAAGGCACTTCCACCGATTTGATTTGGCGCGCTCTCGCGACCGGCGCCGACTATCTTTTCGTTGACACTTTCCAGGCCGTCACTTCGATTCGCCGTTTTGAAAAAACCGGCATCATCAGGCAGATGCTCAGCTGGCGGAAAAACCACCGGGCCCTTGACGCAAACAAACGCCAGGAAGTCGCCGATCGGGCCTACGAGGATATTCGCTGATGCGAATCCGTTTTTTACCAGGCGATTATTCCGTCTGCAAACTCGCGGATCCGGGCGGGATTTTGGGCGGCGGCGGGGAATTCCCAGCCGGTCTGCTATCCTCCGAACTGGTTTTTGTCGCGAAAACCCCGACCGAGCTGTCATTGGTTTGTCCCACGGATCAAGTGCCGGAAAAGGTTCGGGAGGTCGAATCCGGCTGGACCGTTTTCCGGGTGGAGGGGGTCCTGGATTTTTCGCTGGTGGGCGTCCTGGCCCGTTTGAGCGGCGCGCTGGCCGCGCGGGGGATCAGCATCTTCGCCGTCTCCACCTTCGACACCGACTACATTCTTCTAAAAAAATCCAACGCCACTGCCGCCCGCGAAGCTTTGGCGGCGGCTGGGTTCGAAGTAGGGGGGGAAGGCTCCTGAAAGCGGCGGTAGCGGTCAAAGGGCCAAACCCGATGGGGCGGGGCATGAAATCGCCAAACAACTGCGCTGATCGTCCCCGACCATATCGCCACCACCCAATGGTGGTTTTAGCACAGGGAGCCCATCCCGGGCTCCCTCTTGTGTTCGTGCCTTGCCCCTCGCCTCTTGCATCCGTCGGCATTTTGCCATTTAATAGTAACGGAGCGAATTGTCGCTGTTTGAGGCCGGTTGCTCCCGGACCTTATCGCAAATTAAACCTGTACTTTTGCAAAATCACCATGCAAACCGCCGAATGGTGATTTTGTAAAAGCAAAAACCCTTGAAATTCGGGCAAAAATGATTTTTACAAAGTGGCGATTGGCGGTTAAATCGACACTTTGTAAAAGTTCAGTTAAACCGACCGAACCCACCCCACAGGAACGCAGCCATGTTCGCCTGGATGGAACGTTATGCCAACCTCCCACTCGGCATTTTTTCGCCGATGGTGGAGATCCTCATCTTCAGTTTTCTCATCTATCTCCTGATCAGCTTTATGTACGGAACCCGCGGGGCAGGAGTTTTACGCGGGCTCGCCCTTTTGGGCGGAAGCATTTTCCTGGTCCTGTTCGTGGCGGCCAAATACCTCCGCCTCGACAACGTTTCCTGGATAGTCGAGAGCCTGGTCAACATTTCCCTGGTCGGCATAATCGTCATCTTCCAACCGGAAATCCGCCACGCGCTGGTCAAACTCGGGGAATCGGTCCGGCTGTGGAACCCGCGGGAAATTGTCCTGGACAAGGAAATCGCCGACGCCGCGATGTGGATTGCGAAAAAGGGCGGGGTCGGCGGGCTTATCGTCCTCGAACGCGACATGCAGATCAACGCCTATATCGAATCCGGCATCGCCATCGACGCCGTATGCAACGCGCCGCTTCTCCGGACCATTTTTACGAAAAACACGCCGCTCCACGACGGCGCCGCCATTATCCGGCAAGGGAGAATCGTCGCCGCCAATTGCCTGCTGCCCCTTTCCGAAAACATCGAAATGACCCGCGGCATGGGCACCCGCCACCGCGCCGCCCTCGGACTCGCCGAAGAGTCGGACGCTTTGACCGTGGTGATTTCGGAAGAAACCGGGCAGATTTCCGTCACCCTGAACGGCGAGTTTATCCGCGATCTCGATTACGAGCGCCTCCGCTCGATTCTGCGCAAATCCGTTTCGCAAGCGCGCATCAACGAGGAGACGGACGAATCCGCCATCCCCGCCTGAACCCGGGAGGGTGTGAAATTCCCGAACAGCCGGCAAAACGCCGGCAGCCACAGCGAAAGACGATTGCTAATGGAAGACATCAGTAAACCCGCATCGCTCAATGTCGCCAAACCCACAACGGGCAATGTCCCCAAACCCACCTCAATCAGCGCCACCCGGATCGTGCGGCGCGCCCCCTTGGCTGCCGCCCCCAAGAAGCGGATTAATTATTGGCTGATGCTCCTGTCCCTGGTTATCGGCTCCCTGTTATGGTTCGGCGTCGACCTCTACCGTATGCGGGAAAAAATCTTCGACGTCGACATCGATTACGAAAGCCAGCTGCCGGCCGATTGGAAATTCCTTTCAGTTCCGCAAAAGACCATTAAACTGAAATTGCGCGGCCCCAATCAGGTCGTAGAAAACCTCAGCCGGGATCAAATTTCGCTGGAAGTCGAATACCCGAAAAACGCCCTCGAGGGCGACTCCTACGATGGCGGCATCAACCTGCAGCCGTCATTCCTGCATAACCTGCCGGCCGGGGTCGAGGTCCTTTCCTTCGAGCCGAGCGTCATCAAGGTGCGCCTGTCCAAGCTGATCACCCGTTACATCACCGTCGCCGCCGGTGACATCGTCGGTACGCCCCAGGAAGGTTACACGGTGGGGAAGGTGCACCAAATCGACCCGCCGGCGATGGCGATTTCGGCCAGCCGCGAATTTTTGTCGAAAATTTCCCCGTCGGACGTCATCCACACCAGACCCTTCAATGTCGACAACGGCAAGGGCCTGGTGGGTGGTATGATTGCCCTGGAACCGTTCGAAAAGGACGGCGAGAACGTGAACGTGCCGGGCGTGGTTTACATGACGGTCGAACTGGATGAAATCCCGGCCGAACGGCGTTTCGACACGCCCTTCGAAGTCCGGGCGCTTATTGACGCGCCGTTCGATCGGTTCGACCGTTTGAACATCTCGCCGCCGAGCGTCACAGTCACCGCCTCCGGGCCGAAGACGGTGGTCGACAAACTTGGCATGGGCGAAATCGTCATTTACGCCGACATGAAGGACCGAATCCCCGCCGCCGCCGGCGAGTTCAACATCAAGCTGAAGGCGATCACCCCGGCGCGGGTGAGAGTTGCCAAAATAGAACCGGATACGGTAAAATGGATCGCCGTACCGCCGCCTTCACCTGCACCATCGCCTTCGCCCGCTGCCGTGCCGGCTTCGGGGTTGGAGAAGGATACCGAGAAAAAGGCGGAGTCATAATGGGGAAATTCTTGCGGGTTTCCCAAATTTCAAAGTTAGGTTGGCATATGCCGGAAGCATTTTCACAATAACGATATGCGTCCGGTATGGCGTGAACATTGACCCAAGAACCCTAGGAGATCACCCCTATGCACTTTTCCGGAAGCTATGTTGCCCTGGTCACCCCCTGGACTAAGGACCTGAACGGCGTCGACTACGCCGCCCTGAAGGATCTCATCGACTGGCACGTCGCCAGCGGCACCGACGGCATCCTCCCCTGCGGCACGACCGGCGAGTCAGCCACGCTCAGCCACAAGGAACACGAGGAGATGATAACGAAGACGGTGGAGTTCGTGAACGGCCGCTGCAAGGTGCTGGCCGGAGCCGGCTCCAATTCCACCCGCGAATCCATCGGCCTCGCCAAACACGCGAAGTCGGTGGGGGCGGACGCGATTCTGGTCATTACCCCCTATTACAACCGGCCGACGCCGGAAGGCTTGTACCAGCATTTTGGCGCGGTAGCGGAGAGTTGCGACTTGCCGATCATGATTTACAACGTTCCCTCCCGCACCGGCACGAATATCCTCCCGGACACGGTGGTCAGGATTAACAAGAATTACCCGCAGATTTCCTCCATCAAGGAAGCGTCGGGGGTCGTCGACCAGTCCAGCCAAATCATCAACCAGAGCAAGGTGGAGGTCATGTCGGGGGACGACTCGTTAACCATTCCCATTATGGCGGTGGGGGGCAAGGGGGTGGTGTCGGTTATCGCGAATATCGCGCCGGCGGAGACGAAAGCTCTGGTGGCGGCGGCTCTGGCGGGGGATTACGCCAAGGCGCGCGAGTGGCACCATAAGCTGTTTCCCATCATGAAAGCGTGTTTCGTCGAGACGAATCCGGCGCCGGTGAAGACCGCTCTGGGCATAATGGGCCGGATAGACGGCCGGATGCGTTTGCCGATGGTGGATCCGAAGCCGGAGAGCCGGCAGGTGATCTTGGACGCCTTACGAAAGGTCGGTCTTGTCAAGTAACCAGACGTCGATAAAACGCATACGGAACGCGGATCTGGAGCAGCCCTTCGCCATAATCTCCGATATCCATTCCAATCTCCCTGCCTTGGAGGCGGTGCTGGAGGATATCGATCGCCGGAATATCAAGAAGGTGATTTGCCTCGGGGACATCATCGGTTACGGTCCGGATCCTTTGGAATGCTGGCAAAAGGTGCGGGAGCACTGTTCGATAATCATCCGCGGCAACCACGACCAGGCGTTGGGCGCGCGGGAAATGCCCAACTTCCATCCCCGGGCCCAAGCGGCGATTGAGTGGACCCGGGAACGCATGTTCGACGCCCCTTACGGCCGGGAAATCATGAAAACGCTGATTAACCTGCCCCGAACCGGGCGGGTGAACGGTTTTCTGTTCGTGCACGGTTCTCCGGTGGCGCCGACCATGGAATACCTCCTGCCGGCCGACTCCTACGACCGGGAACGGATGGCGAAGGAGTTTGCCAAGGTTCCCCAGAACGGCATCGCCTTCAACGGCCACACTCATATCCCCGGGGTGATTGTGCGGGGGAGCCCCTTCCTGCCGCCCGAGGCCTTGCAGAATGAGAGCCTGGAGATTCTCGGCCGGCAGGCGATTGTCAATGTCGGTTCGGTCGGCCAGCCCCGGGACGGCAATCCAAAGGCGTGTTATCTGACGGTGGAGACGGGGGGAGTGGTGTGTTACCACCGGGTGAAGTACGATGTGGAAAGCGTCTGCAAACGGATCCTGGCGATTAAGGAGCTGGATCCGTTTTTGGGGCAAAGGCTATTGGCGGGTTATTGAATCAAATGCATGACAACGGGAAAACAGGGGAGCGAAATATGGAACAATTGTATTTGGGCCGAATCGTCGCCTTCGCGGTGACGCCGTCGGGGGATCCGGCGGCTCTGTACCGGGTGTCGTCCCGATCATTTCCAAACAGGATAGCGGTATTGGCGCGTAACGGCCGGATAGTGGCGATTGTCCCGAAGCCCGGTCACGAGACGGACATTCAGAAAAACCCGTATATCGCCTACAACGCCGCGCGTTTGGTGGGGCAGTACGCGGTGCTGGCGAACGGTTCCCACACCGATCCGATTAGCGAGAAGCTGGCCATGGGTTATCCGGTTCGCGATGCGATAGCCTTGTCCCTTTTGGCCATGGATTATGAAAAAGACGAGTACAACACGCCGCGCATCGTGGCGGTTGCCGATGCGAAATCCCGCCAGGGCTATTTGGGCACGGTTCGTCACGACGGTTTGGATGTGCGCGCATTCACCTTGCGGCCGGGGCAGGTGGTGCACCTGTCGACCTACGAACACGCTATACCGTCTTTGCATTATCTCGGCGATTATATGGCGGATACGGCGCCGGGGGCGTGCGAGTACATCCTCGGGGAAGGCGAGTTCGCGGGTTATTCGAACCCGGTGACGGCGGTGGCGGCGGTGGCGAAGGAAGGGGCGTTTCAGTTGGCGATGAAAGAGTGGGGGGTGGCGTGACCATCCCAATTGCTCCGCCGCTATTGGGAAGGGAGAAGCCAATTGGCTGGTCGATGGATCGTATATCCGTCGGATTTTACGATTTGTTCGGGGAGTTGTGCCTTTTCCAGTGTTTGACGGCCGAGAATGAATGAGCTATGCGCCGTGCTTTTCAATTTTTCCGAGTGACGCGCGGGAGGAAATATCACCACAATGCGTTTTCCCGGAAAGTCGCGGCGTATTATGGCTATGGGACGGTATAAATCGCTGTCCGCCGATATCAATAGTGCCGTATCGTAGTTATCCTTATATGCGTCAACGAGCATATCCGAAGCAATGTTCACATCGGTCATTTTCTCCTCATAATCAGACCATTCGGCGTTGCAGACCCGGCAGGTACGCGTTTTTTGTAGGTAATGTCCCTTGATTATCTCGATGCCTCCGATTTCTTGTAGTGCCTCAAGGTAATTTGCGTGACGCCGGTGTTTATCAGGATCTTGCGGTTTGGCGCGGATCATCGCCGTATAATATTTTACCCCGGCCAAAATTTGATCACGGCGCAGAAGGCTTTCGGCAAGAACTTTTACATCGAGCCAATAACAATGTTTCCACCCCTTGGCTTTCAATCCATAATAGAGGTTGAATCCGTCAATATATACTATCGTGCGAAATTCCATGGCCGATGACCCCAATATGAACTTGACAATGGGAATACGTAGGGTAGAATGATTTTAGCCCCCCCGGAGATAGCATCTCCGGGCTGACGCCCGTCTTAATGGCGGGCGTTTCTGTTTTCCAGCCTAATTTAGAATATTCTCGCCCTCACCATTACGCAATACTATTTCCGTTCCCTGGCCTCCGGTAAGAGTATTTTATTAACCTCCTGGAAATCCCCTTGCCAAGCGGCGGCAGGTGAGGTATTTTAACAGGTTAGCATGTCGCCATCGCGCGTGCCCGCATCTGACCTCGGTAAATCATTGCACAAAGGAGGACCCCCACCATGCCCGTCAGTTACAAACAGCTCGGACTCGTCAACACCAGGGACATGTTCGCCAAGGCGGTGAAGGGCGGCTACGCCATTCCGGCCTATAATTTCAACAACATGGAACAGATTCAGGCCATCATCATGGCTTGCACCGAAACCAAGAGTCCGGTCATCCTTCAGGTCTCCTCCGGCGCCCGCAAATACGCCAATCAAACCCTGCTCCAGTACATGGCCCAGGGCGCGGTCGAATACGCCAAGGAACTCGGCAAAGGCAAGAACGTCCCCATCACCCTCCATCTCGACCACGGCGACACCTTCGAACTCTGCGTCAGCTGCATCGAGTCCGGCTTCAGCTCGGTCATGATCGACGGCTCCCACCACGATTACGCGAAGAACGTCGAACTCACCAAGAAAGTCGTCGAATACGCCCACAAACACGACGTGACTGTCGAAGGGGAGTTGGGCGTCCTGGCCGGGGTCGAAGACGAAGTCTCCGCCGAGCACCACACTTACACCAAGCCGGAAGAAGTCGAGGATTTCGTCAAGAAAACCGGCGTCGACTCCCTTGCCATCTCCATCGGCACCTCTCACGGCGCATATAAATTCAAGCCCGGGCAAAAGGCGGAAATCCGCCTGGATATCCTCCGCGAAATCGAGAAACGCATTCCCGGTTTCCCGATCGTCCTGCATGGCTCCTCGTCCGTTCCGCAGGATCTGGTCAAGAAGATCAACCAGTACGGCGGTAAACTCGACGACGCCATCGGCATTTCGGAAGGCCAGCTCCGCGAAGCCGCCAAGTCGGCGGTCTGCAAAATCAACATCGACTCCGACGGCCGCCTGGCCATGACCGCCGCCATCCGCGAGGTCTTCGCGACGAAACCGTCCGAGTTCGACCCCCGGAAATACCTCGGTCCCGCCCGTGACGCCCTTAAAGATCTTTATAAACACAAAAACGATACCGTCCTCGGCTCCTCCGGCCATGCTTTTGACTGAAGCGGCGGGAGTTCTGCATGGTGATTCGCAAGCAACGTCGAGTACCGGCGTGGATATATCCACGCCGGTTTTGTCTATAGGCAGATACTTGTACATTCTTGGGAAAGGGGAAAGTATGCGGCTGGAGAAAATGCTGAAAAGAACGTTGGCCGGGGCGGTTCTGGTTGTCATGATGTGCGGGGCGCTGGCGGCGGCGGAGCCGGTTGTCGCCGGGCAGGACATTCCCCTCGAGGAAGCGATGGCGATTGCCGCCAAGGAAGCCGGAGGCGCCCGGGTGGTGCGCAGTAAAACCGTGAACCGCCGGCGCGGCAACGTCCACATAATCGACCTGCTGAACAACGACTACCACTATATCTACGAAATTAATGCCGCCGACGGCGACGTCATCGGCTATCAGAAGCGGGATATCGTCTATTACCGCCCCGGCCGCAACACGGAAAAAAGCGGCGCCGAACTGATGGCCGCCGCCGCGGTAACCCTCCCCCGCGCGCGCGAAATCGCCCTGGAAGCCAGCAAGGGCGGCGAGGTGATGGAAATCGTGGCGGGGATGCGCAATGTCCCGCGTCTGGTCTATGAGTTCGATATTCTTGCGGACGGTAAGGACCGCGAGGTCATGGTCGACGCGACCACCGGCGAAATAATTCGTAACATTGATAAAGAGGAACGGACCCGCGACTTTTTCCGCCACACCCAGCAACGGCGGGGATCCGGCGATTAACCTGTTATCACTTCCCCGACGCGTAGCCGTCCTCTGGCCTCGCCACCATTCTTTTGCTGGTCCTGCCCTCTAGTTCGCGTTTCGTCTCCAGGAGGGAATACACCACCGGAACCACCAGCAAGGTGATCAAGGTCGAAGTAAATAAGCCGCCCACCACCGCCCGCGCCATCGGCGCTTGCGCTTCGCCGCCGTCGCCCCAGCCCATGGCCAGCGGCACCAGGCCGAGAATGGTGGTGAGAGCGGTCATTAGTATGGGACGAAGCCTCCGGCGGCCCGCCTCTTCCAAAGCGCCGCGCACGTTGTAGCCGTCGCGGCGACGGAGCAGGTTAGCGTAGTCCACCAGGATAATCGCATTATTGACCACGATGCCGCCCAACATGATGCAGCCGATCATCGACTGCATGTTGATGGTGGTGTTGGTGACGAAAAGAATCCCCAATACCCCGATTGCCGCCAACGGTACCGAAAACATGACCACAAACGGATCCCGAAGCGACTCGAACTGACAGGCCATGACCATATAGACCAGGATCAAGGCGAGGATTACCCCAAAGGTGAGGTCCTGCATCATTTCCATTTGGTCTTCGTAGTCGGTGCCGTATTCAATGGTGAAACCGGACGGCAGGGGAATGTTGCGGAGATCGTTCCGCAGCTCCTCCATAACCGACCCGAGCGCGCGTTCCCCGGACAGCGAACCCGCCACCTTGGTGATACGCTGCTGGTTTTTCCGTTCGATTACCGCCGGACCCTTCCCCGTGTCCACCGACACCACGTTGTTCAGGGCGACTTGGCGGCCTTCGCTGTTGGTCAGGGACAAACCAAGCAGCTGTTCGAGGGACATTTTCTCCGCGTCCTTCAGGCGGACGGTGATGGGGTATTCCTTTCCCTCCACCCGGTACTGCGCGGCTTCTTTCCCGGCCATGCATATTTCCAGGAAGGTGGCGATATCCTGAACCCATAGGCCCATGTCCGCCGCCTTGCGGCGGTCGATGCGGATTTGCGCCTCCGGCACCTGGCCTTCGCGGGTGATGCGTGCGTCGACGACCCCGGGGATTTCTTTCATCACCAGGAGCACCTGTTGCGCCAGTTCCTGAGCCAGCACCAGATTGTGGCCGCGGATTTCCACCACCACCGGCTCGGAAGCGCCGCCGCCGCCGCGGCCGAAGGAGCGCCCTTCCTGGACCCGGATTTCCATGCCTGGAACATTCGCGAACAGGCGGCGGAGATCGTTGGCGACCTGTTCGGTGGAGCGCATTCCGGCGCGTTGGCGTTCTTCGCGGGTTCCGAGGCGGACGTTGATGTTCGATTGGTTGGTAGCGACGCCGCTCCAGGAGCTGCCGCCGACGCTGCTGATCATCGCCGTCGTTTCCGGTACGTTGGCGAGGATGGCCCTTTCCAGTTCCCGGGTGCGGTCGCTGTTCAATTCGAGGCGGATTCCGGGGTCCATCTGGGCGTTGACGATGACGCTGCCTTCGTCGGTTTTGGGCATTTGTTCGACATCGATTTTCTTGGAGAGGGTGATGGAGCCCAGGAGCAACCCCAGGGTGACCAGGAGGGTCAGCCAGCGGTGTCCGAGACACCAGGTGATGGCGAGTTTGTATTCGTTTTCCATGCGGCGGAAGGCGGCTTCGCTGGTGTTGAATACCAGTTTGACGATACCTTTCCGGGCGCTGGTTCCTTGGGCGCGCAGCATTTTCGCCGCCAGCATCGGCACCAGGAACACCGCCGCCGCCAGGGAGCAAACTAGGGAGAAGGCCACCACCAGGGCGAATTCACGGAAGAGTAGCCCGGCCATTCCCTGGATAAAGGTAAGGGGCAGAAAGACGACCAGGGTGGTGAGGGTACTGGCGAGGATGGCGGCGAAGACTTCCTCGGTACCTTTTTCGGCGGAGAGTTCGGGGCTGAGTTTTTCCTCGTCGCTGATGCGGTATATGTTTTCCAGGACGACGATGGAGTTGTCGACCAGCATGCCGACGCCGAGCGCCAGGCCCCCCAGGGTCATCAGATTGAGGGTAAGGCCGTTCCAGTAGAGGACAGCGAAGGTGGCGATGATGGAAACGGGGATGGATACGGCGATAACCAGGGTGGAGAGGATGTTCCGCAGGAATATCAGCACCAGGATGGTGGCGAGAAAGCCGCCGGTAATGGCGGACGAAGAGACGTTGTTGATAGAGTTGTTGATGTAGTCGGCGGCGTTTCGGATGATGCGGATGTCGAGGTTGCGGTATTCGTCCTGCAGGCGGTGGATTTCCTCGACAACCCGGGCGGCGACTTGGACGGTGTTGGCGCCGGACTGGCGCATGATGGCGACGCGGACGCCGTCGTCGGCATTGATGCGGGAGATCCTCCGTTGCCGGGCCATGCCGTCCTCGACCGTGGCAATGTCCCCAATGCGGATGGGGACGCCATCCCGCATTTTGATGACAGTCTGGCGGATTTCTTCGACCGAGGAGTATTCGCCCGGGGCGCGGATGGTGATTTCGTGGTTGCCTTGATCGACATAGCCGGCCGGGCGGTTGATGTTGGCCCGCCTGAGAACGGCCATGACCACGTCCAGGCTCACCCCCAGGGCGCGGAGGCGGTAGGGATCGACTTCGATGGAAATTTCGCGTTCGCGGCCGCCGAAGATCATCATGGAGGCCACGCCGGTGATGGATTCGATGCGGAATTTGATCTGGTCCTCGATGACTTTCCGCATTTCCACCGGATCCATTTGGCTGGAAATCCCCACGAAGATGATGGGCATGGCGGAGTAATCGAATTTGAAAAGTACGGGGCGGTCGCAGTCGTCCGGGAGGCGGTCCATGATGCGGTCGAGGCGGTCGCGGATATCGGAGGAGGCGACGTCGAGATCGGTCCCCCAGCCGAATTTCACCGTGACGTTGGAGTTGCCCTCGGAGGAGCTGGAGGACACTTCTTCGGCGCCGGGGACGGCGGCCATGGCTTCCTCAATCGGCCGGGAAACCAGTTCTTCGACGATTTCCGGGCCGGCGTTTTCGTATTCGGTGCGGATGGTCACGGTGGGGTCGGTGATGTCCGGCATCAGATCGACGGGGAGGCGCAGCAGGGAGATGGCCCCGAGGATGACGACGATCAGGGTGACCATGGTGGTGAAGATGGGGCGGTGAATTGCGAATTTGGCGATGTTCATATGCCGTCCGCCTTAACCGAGACAGTAGCTTGCGGCGGTTGTTCCGCCGCGTGGGCGCTGGCGGGCAGGGTGCTTTGCGGGGTGCGCCCGCTCGAGGCGGGGGTCCCGCGTTCAGAGCCGGGCTGGCTTTTTTCCGGTTCGGGTTTGCCTTGAGCCGGCAGCAAATCTGCGGCTTTCCCATTGCTTTTTCCGGGCGGGGCGATGATGCCGGCGGTATTGTCGGCGATGCGGATGCCGATACCGTCTTTAAGGAGGTGTTGCCCGAGGACGACGACTTCACGGCCGAGGAGCTGGTCGCCGTCGATAGCCTGGACGAATCTGCCATCGACGATGCCTTCGGTGATGGGCTGGAAGGCGGCCTGGTTTTGCTCGTCGTTCACGATATACACGCCGCGGCGACCGTCGTCGCGGCGGACGATGGCTTCCTGGGGGATGGCGACGGCGTCGTCGGCGCGCTGGAATTCGATGTTGGCGCGGACAAACATGCCGGGTTTGAGCAGGCGTTCCTGGTTGTTGATGGCGATTTCGATGTCAGCTTCGCGGGATAGGGTGCCGAGTTCCTGCGGAATGCGGGATATTTCCCCGTGGAAGGTTTTCCCGGGGAAGGCGTCGGAAGTGACTGTGACTGCTCCACGCATGACGATTTTGGGGTACTCCTTTTCGCTGACCGGAATGACGGCGCGGACGGTGTTGATGTCGAGAATCGAGAAGATGGGCGAGTTCGCGGCGACCAAGGCGCCGGCGTCGACCATGCGGGCGCCGATGACCCGTTCGTCGGGCCCGGCTTCCCAATTGGCCCGGATGCGGGTGTAGCCGAGTTTGACCTCGGCGGTTTTGAGGGCGGCTTGGGAAAGGCGTTCCTGGGCGACGGAAGTTTCGAATTTGGCTTCGGCCGCTTTCAAGGTGGCGTCGGCCTTGTCGTAATCCTGGACGGAAATGACCCGTTCGTTCCTGAGGTTTTCCATGCGCTCGAAGTCGCGGCGGGCGATTTCCAATTGGCTTTCGGCGTCGTTGGCGTTGGCCATGGCGACCCGGAGGTTTGCTTCCGCCTGCTCGACGGCGAGAACGTATTCGTCATCGTCCAGGATGGCGAGCACCTCGCCTTTCTTGACGGGGTCGCCGACGTTATAGAAAATGTGTTCGACAATTCCGGCGATTTTTGGGGCGGCGTCATAACGTTCCTCGGCTTTTACCGAGCCGGTGAAGAGGACGCGGTCGCCAAGGTCGGCGCGCTGGATGACGGCGGTTTCGACGGCGACGATGCCGGAACCTTTGCGTTTTTGCACGGCGTTGGGGTCGGTGTTGTAATACTTCCAGCCCACGTAGCCGACAGCGATGGCGAGCACCAGGAAAATCAGGAATTTCCGCATGGATGGGTCCTTGTGGACGGTTAAAGAAAATCGAGCCGAATACTGCCCGTTTTCCCAACAATGCCTCGACTTGTCTTTTCAGGGAATTTTTAATGGAAATCGAACCAACCACCGTTCGATCGCTTTTTATACAGCCGCGTTTCTGCCGCGAATAATTGACTTGCCGCTACGGCGGCTTTACCATGAGGCGACGGCAGCGCACGCCAACCTAAATCCGTTACCAGGCAATTGTACGTTTGCCAGCCTCCCATCCAAGATCTTATCGGACTTTTCAACCAAAAGTCTGCTGCAGTTTGCTGGTCGCAAATAATTTATCGGGGATCCCCGGTTCGGGAACGTTCACCTTTCGTGGACTTTCCCGGGCAAGCGAATGGCGGTTATTTCGATTTTCCGAAAAAGTCGGCCAAATAATCCACCTTTCGTATTCGCGATTATTCTTTTGTATAGTGTTAGCAGAAAGTATGATATGTCAATAAAACCGCAGAAATCGTCGCCGCCCCAGGAAAAAATCCTGCCCGTCCGTTTCCTGATTCTCGATATAGACGGTGTAATGACCGATGGCTCCATAGTTTACAGTTCGAGCGGCGAGGAATGGAAGGCGTTCAATGTCAAGGACGGCGCCGGAATTAAATATTGGCACCGCGCTGGCCACGCCGCCGGAATTATCAGCGGCCGGGAGAGTCCGGCGGTCCTGCGCCGGGCCAAGGAATTGGGCATAATGCTGGTCGAGATGAATGCCAAGCAGAAAGCGCCGGCGCTGGAACGCCTATTGGCGGCGACCGGAGTCAAACCGGAAGAGGCCGCGATGATCGGTGACGATTTACCCGACCTGCCGGTCATGCGCCGGGTCGGACTCGCCGTGGCGGTTGCGGATGCGGTGGAGGAGGTCAAGGAAGCGGCGGATTTTGTCACCACTAAGGAAGGCGGGAAGGGAGCGGTGCGGGAAGTGATAGAATATATACTTAAAGCACAGGGACGGTGGGAAGGGATTATGGAGAGGTATTTGTGACATTGCGGGGGTGATGCGCAGGGGTTATAATTGCCGTAAATCTACAACGCGACCATTGTGGGAACCGCCTCCACAACAGTCGTGTGATCAAGCAGGTTGCATGCTGAAGGGAATATCGTGCCGTTTTTCGCAACCTCCCCATGGATACCGACAACCCTAACTCATGCGGCATTTGCGGATGCGGTTCCCGCAAATGCCGCGTTGTAGAACTACCTCCGGCTGGTCCGGATTTTATTGCCGCTACGCCGTTTGGCAGTGGAAGTTCGGAGACTTCGAGTCCGTGGCTGTTTCAAGGTCAACACTTCCTCGACGCTTAAACCGGTCAGCTCGGCAATATCTTCGATCGGATATTTCTTCTCCAGGGCGTTTTTGGCGATTGCCATGGCCTTTTCCTGTTCACCTTTTTCATGGGCGAAACGGCTTTGTTCCTCTGCTTTGCACTTTTGTTCCTCGGCGATGCGTTTTTGTTCTTCGGCATCGCGTTTTAGTTCTTCAGTGATGCGCTTATAATAATCGATCCGGGATATCGCATCCATACGGGCCATTTCGCGGCTTTCCGCGCGTTGACGGCGCAGGTTGCTAGCGCTTAAATCCACTAAAACTTTGCAGGCTTTGGCAATTTGGGGTTCGCGTTTGGCTGCCATTTGGAGATCTCCTTTGTTTTTGGCGCCGAAAAACCGGAGCCAGGGCCACAAGGCCGTAGTGTCGTCACGGCGGGGGAGTTTGGGTAGTTCAAGAACATGGATTTCCAATAATCGACCCGGAAACTCATGTTTGGCATCCTGGTCGTAAAGGGTATAGCGGTGGTGATAGTTTGAACCATCGTCAAGGATATTATAACCGGCGATAACAATGCTGATCACCCGTTGAATTTTATTATAGTGTTCCCCCTTGCCAACCTGTTTGGTGATCAGCCGGGAGGAATAGTAAACCATGCGTTCAGGGAAATATTCCTGGTGGTTGACCTGAACCTCGACATGTACCAAATAACCGGATTTTGTTTTAATCACCAGGTCCAGAATGCCGGTTTTTCCCGTGACGGTTTCCTTGGTCAATACGGGATTGAGTATGGTGACGCTTTCATATTCATCCGGCGGTAAATTGATTACCGCTTGTAGGAAGCTGATTAGGATGGGGCCGTTTTCCGGGCAGCCCAAGATCGATTTGAAGGCGAAATCGCACATGGGTGATAAAATAAGTTGCACCATTGTGGTCCTTTGTCCTGTTTTCCACTCTTACATTGTAGCGAATGATCGCCGATACGCAAATTTTGGTTTGCGGGAGTTTGTAAATATCAGGTAAACCGCCGCACAATTCTCGCTTCGCAGGCAAGAATGCCAAGACCATAGGACACCTGCAAAAATAGCGTTTTTAGGTGCCTCATATTTAGGATAAACCGTCCATGCCGAATCCCCGCCTAAAGCCGAATCGGTGCCGCAAGCCGATTCCCGTGGTCGCCTCCCTCCTGCCGTTCCTGCTTGCCAACGCCGTTCTTCTCGCCACCGGTCACGGCCATGCCGGCGAATCCGCCAGCGCTCCGGCAGCCACTGCGGCGCCGGCTTCAGCCGGACAGCCTTATGAAAAGATCCGCTACCCAACCTTTTCCGATTCCGGCCGCCTCCAGTCCCTCCTCGAAGCCGAATCGGCCGAAGCCTTCAACCTCACCCAGGGAACCCCCAGCATCAATCTCCGCAACGTCGTCATCACCATCTACGACGACTCCGAGGAGGCGCAGAAAGTAACCCCCGACGATCAGCCCCTGCCGGTCAAGGTCACCATCACCTCCGACAAGGGCTTTTTCACCCGCCGTCCGCCCGATCCCGGCGACAATCCGGAGGAAGTCGCCAATCTGGAGGGGAATGTCGTCGTCAAACACATGCGTTCCCAATTCGGCCCCAACGCCCGGAAATTCCCGGCCCCGGGCAAAAACGCCGGACGCCGCTCCAAACTCGACCCCAATGTCGAAACGGAAATCCACTGTCAGCACTCGGAATGGAACAACAGCCAGCGCATTCTGAAAAGCGACAGCGAAGTGGAGTTCCTGCAGGAAAACAGCCGCATAACCGGCAACGGTTTCCTCTACATCGCGGACGACTCCGCCCTCGAAGACGGGCCCAATGCGAAAAATTACAAGGACTGGGGCGGCGTGGTTTTTATCCAGCATAATGCCCGCATGGAAATCGACTCCCCCGGTGGCGCCGGCTCGGCCGGCGGCTCGCCTGAACGCACCGAAATCACCTGCCGCGACACCGCCAGCTACAAACTGAACGAACGCGAAGTCCAGTTCGAACGCGACGTCAAGACCCGGCGGCCGGGATTGTTGATCGAATCCGACATTCTCAAGGTCTCCCTGCGGCGTCCGGACGATCCGCTGCCGGATGGCGCCGCGTCCGGCGGCGAAACGCCCCTGCCGGGGCAAGTCAAGAGCATCGTCGCGACCATCGGGAAACGCCCCGGTTCGGTGGTGGTCACCGGTTATAAGGTGGATGCGCATACCGGCGCCGAAACGGTCCAATATTCCGCCCGCGGGGGCCGGGCCGACTACGACTACGACAGCAACCGGATCAACCTCACGGACACCCGGGAACAACGCTGGCCCGAAGTGGAATTCGGCCCCGACAAGGACCGCATCACCGACGGCACCCTCACTTTCGTTTTCGCCCAGGTGAAAGCCCCGCCACCCGCGAAAAGCGCCCTGCGCCCGCAACAAAATCCCGGCGGCGGGCGGGGCGAAACGGTCCTCGACAGCCTCACCACCAGCGGCGGACGCGGCGAAGTGGTCCTGCGTTCGCAGCGGGACAAGGACTCCGGTCCGGTCATCCCCACCATCGTCAATTATCAGGGCGAAATGAGCTACCAAAGGGCCGACGGCCGCATCCGTTTCCTGAAGAAGGTCAACCTCCGCCGCGGCGACCTCGCCATCACCTCGGAAAGCCTCGACATCCGCCTCTCGTCGGACGGCACTTCGGTCGAGCCGACCCAGGTCAACAAGATCACCGCCGAAAACGAGGTCGACATCAAATCCGCCGAATACCACGCCAAAGCCCACCGTGCCGAATACGACGTCTATCAAGGCCCGGTCGGGCAAATCGGCTCCGGCCTCGACACCCTCCGCCTCTTCGGCCCCCCCCGTGCCACGCCGCCGCACCCCTGGATTCGCGACGAAATCGGCAATCAGATCACCGCTCCGGAAATCCACATGCAGCGCCTCACCGCCGAAGCCGGACACCGCAACCAGCACCTCCTGGTCGCCCGGGGCGGGGTCTCGGTCTGCGATTTCATTTACAAGGCGAAGAACGCCGGCGACAAGGACCGCATCGGTTCGGTGAAGTGCGCACGCGGGATGGAAGATAACCAGGCCAACAAGAAGGCCCGTTTCGAAGGCCAGGTCATGGCTTCCTCGGACGCGCCGGAAGACAATTACGTGCTCACTTCCGATCGGCTCGTCCTCGACTTCGAGGAGTCCCCGGACCCGGACCGGGAAGGCGAGGTCGTCACCTGGATTCGCCGCATCACCGCCGAGGGCACGGCCCGCCTCATGCAGGACATGCGGGTCTGCGAAGCCATGAACATCATCCGCGACTTCCCCACCCAGGATCCGAAGAAAGGCGACATTTACCTGCAAGGCCAGGACGCGCCGGACGGCCGCCCCGCCCTGCCTGCCGTCTACCGGGAGCAAACCGGCGACCAGATCGGCTCGATGTTTGTGTCGCCCCTGATCAAGGCGTCGGCGAACGGCGACCGCATCCAGGCGAATGGCCCGGGCCAATTGTCGATGCCGGACGAGAACTCGCAGGAAGTCCCGCCGAAGCGTTCGGAAATCCATTTCGAGGGCGCGGCAAGCTACGAAGCGCAATTATCCGGCCAGACCTCGGAAGCCCGCTTCTGGGGCGGGGTCAAATTGAACTATCCCTCGCGCGCCGTCTATGTGGTGGCGGATGAAATGGACGCCAGGTTCATCCGCGACAACGAGAAGAAGGCGGCCGCCGTCGCGGACTTCACCGGCACCGGCCAGAACGTCGATATCGAACACATCGGGCGGCTCCGGCGGGTCACCGCCCGGCACAACGTCAAGCTCGAACACGCCAAACCCCGCGGTGGCCGTTCGGTTGCCGCCGGCGACATCGGGGTGGTGGAGTTCACCGGCCAGGGAAACATCATCCGCCTTACCGCCGACAAACAGATCGACGCCCGCCGCTTCGTGATGGCCAAGGACGCCGACGGCATGACCATCCGCGCCCCCGAATTGGAGATTCGCGAAGCCCAGGGCATCACCCGCGCGGCGGGTCCGGGCGATGTGCAGATTCCCGCCAGCCGGGCCTCGGACGGCGGAAACGCCCTGCCGACCCGTATTTTATACGGCGAAAACGGCTCCTTGGTGTACAATGAGCTTGCCCTGAACATCAAAGTGTCGGACAATGTCCGGATTGTGCAACCCGGTATCGACGGCAATTGGTCGTACCCGAGCCTTGACGGGATTTGCGAACGCATGGACATTATCCTCCTGGAACCGCCGCAGACCGACATGCGCGGGGAAGACGCGTTGACCCGCATCTCCCGCATGGACGCGATCGGCAACGTCCTTCTGCGGGTTTACGCCGAACCGCCGCCGGAGAATCCGTCCATGGAATGGTACCTCCGGCCAGGCACGACCTTTTTCACCCGGGGGGATCAGGCTACCTACGACATTCAGGGCGGGGAAATATCCATTTTCCGGCACGACAACAAACAGCCGCAGCTTTTGTTGAATATCGTCGACGGCGCCGGAAGTTCGCGTCGCCAGCGCCTGACGGCGGACCGTTTCGTCCTGCACCCGAACGCCAAGCCGGCGCGCTGGAATTTCGAGGGGAACATGGAATCGACGACCATTCGCGATGGCGAGGCCTTCGATTTCGCAGGGTATTGAGGCGAAAGCAGAGACATGAATCCAGAGCACGACGATCCCCGATTGCAGGCAGCGGCGCGGCTGGTGGCGGAGAATCGTCCCGACACGGCGATTGAGCTTCTTTTCGAAGCCTGGTCGGCGGAGCCGGACAATTCCGATTTGGCCATCGCCTATGCCTCGCTTTTGGCCAGGGTGGGTCGGGAGAACGAGGCGGAGGAGCTGTTTTCCTCCCTGGCGGACGATTGTCCCAGGGACGGCAGGGTGTGGAATAATTGGGGCTACCTGCTTCTTACCCGGGGCGAAACGGAACGGGCGGTGAAGAAGCTGGAATTGGCGTTGAACCTTTGCCCGGACGATTTTGAGGCGACGGTGAATATGGGCATCGCCCTGGACCGGCTGGAGCGCTCCGCCGACGCTTTGGCTTTTTACCGGAAGGCGGAAGCGCTTCACCCCGATTCCCCGGTTTTGCATAACAATATCGGCGCCGCCCTCTGGAGATTCGGCGACGGCGAGGGGGCGCTCAAGGCGTTCCGGCGGGCATTGGAGCTGAATCCCCGCGACGCCAGCGCCGCGAACAACATGGGGATTATCTGGATGGCCAAGGGTGAGTATTCCGAAGCCGAGGGTTATTTCCGGCAAGCTCTGGAGATCGACCCTGACAGCCAGGCGGCGCGGCGGAACCTGGGGGTGGCGACGCGGCAACGGAAAGCGGCGGCGGAGCGCTAGGAAGCGGACTTTCCGGGGCAATCGCGGCAAATGCCGCACGGTTTTGTCGAAATGCGTCCATGCTTGACCCCGCTCCGCAAATAGAAACCTGTTCACGCGGGGGAAATGTTTTTTTCGTTTTTTTATTGCGGCCGCAGGGAAAATATCCGCTTCACTGCGCGTCGACTCTTCGAGGACAGCCCCCATGCATATCAGCCGCCTTTCGGTTCTCGCCGGTCTTGCGTTGGCTTTGAGCGTTCTGCTGGCGTTTCCTGTTCCCGCCACGGCCGAGGCGGCGATGTTCGGGTTTTTCCGGAAAAAATCCGGCAACGGCTCGAAAAAGGGCGGCCGCAACGGCGGCTGGTTTCCCCAGTCCGGCGACGTGCCGGGCCTGGAACCGATCGGCAAGATGCAGACCTACAAGGGCAGCGGTTTCCAGGAGCTTTACGGCGCCGCCGGCAACCGCTATATCGAATACGGCCTGACCAGCATGATGTCGGCGGATTATTCCTACGGCACGAACGACGGCAAGGTGAGCCTGGAAATCGCCACCATGACCAGCCCGACCGCGGCGGCGGGCCTTTTTCATTACCACCGGGGGAAAATCCTGAAGGGGCAGGGTGAGAGCGTGGACGTCGGGGCCGAGGGCCTGGTAGACACCGCGCGGGAGGGACGCAACCTCTATTTTTACCGTTCGAACCTGTTTGTGAAAATCGTCTATTCGGGGAAGGGGAAGGCGCCGACGCTCTTGCCGATCGCCGAGTATGTCGACAACCATTTGCCGGCCGGCCTGGACGCCAAACCGGACGGCTTCGAGTACATCGACGTCGAGGGGGTTACCCCGGAGTCGATTGCCCTGACGAACGGCTTTGCCTTCGGCCTGCCCTTTTTGCCGCCGGCGGTGCGGGCGAGCGCGCCGGCGGGGGGGAGCCCCGCGTCTGACCTGTTCATCTGCACCAAGCCCCGCGACTCGGAGGCGGAGGAGATGTACAGCGCCTATAACGCCTACTTGCGGCTGCACGCCGAGTATCACGAGGAATATCAGCGCGACGGTTTGAAATACACCAAGGGGGTGGATCCCAACCAGGGCCGGGTGCTGTTCACCAATTACCGGAATGCCTTGATTATTGCCGCCCGGCCGGACGGTTACGAGAAGGGCGAGGCGCTGATTGAACAGGTTATCGCCCAGATAGACGAGACCCGGGGCGCTTCGCAAAAGGGCGAAGCGGTGGCCAGTAAAAGCGGGGCCAAGGTGGACCAGGCGCAAGAAGAGGAGAAAGCCCCAAAGAAAAGGCGCGGCTTGTTTGGGTTCTTTCGGAGGAACAGGCAATAAGCTCGCGTTTTTTTCCTGGCACCCCAGAGAGCGGCGTAGGTCTGGAGACTGACATGGATGGTAAACCGGAAGAGGTCGTTGTCGAAAAGCACGGCGGTGCGTTGGAGAGGACCACCTTAGCGTGGATGGATGTGGTTGCCGAGCCGCTTGAAAGCACAGAAGAGGCGAAGGCAGAGATAACAAACTCACACGGGCATAGCGCCGTCATCACGGTAATATTGGGGTTGCTAGTTTTGGGACTACTGGCTGGCGGTGTGGTTTTTTTCTATTTAAAAGATGACAAATCTTCCGGCATGCCAGGAAACACTGAGATCGAAGCCTCGAGCAAAATTCCTTCTTTAGACAATGAACTTCGCATTGCAGTTGCTAGTATAGAAATGGTCAGGGAAAATGCATGGCAAGGCAATAACAAAAAACTCGCAGGTGTTTATGACGTCTTTGCCGCCCCCTTGATCAAATATCAGCAACTATTAGCAGAACCATCTTCGAACAATTCCTCGGCTCTCAAAAGTACTAATGCCTTTTTACGCGACAACATACCAGATATGAAGAAGAGGCTGCAAGAAGCAGGCAAGTTGGCGGCGAGTTCGAAAAAGAAGTTCATATTGGATGATTTCAATAATGTATCAACCCGGTTTGGCACTTTTGTCAACACCTTTGAACAGTACATGCTTTGGCTTGATGAAGAGAATAGCCTAATCGTAGCGGATAATATCAACCCCGAGGGTGAGCAAACCCTTGCCGTGAAAAATGATATGCTTGCCAAGTTGAAATCCATGGACCCATTTAAATTCGAGCGATTGGTGGGAGATTTGTTGATTGCCATGGGGCTGGGACAGGTTGATGTTACACCCGGCAGCAATGACGCTGGAGTTGATGTGCGCGGAGTTTTGTCATTCGCCGAAAAGGTGAAAGTTCCTGTGGCGGTACAGGTAAAACGATATGCCAAAAATGTGGACAGACCAGCAATTCAGAATTTGCGCGGCAGTTTACAAGAAGATGAGATCGGGTTTTTCATCACTACCAGCGACTTTAGTGAAGGCGCAAAAAATGAGGCGGTACGTCAGGGGGGAGGAAGGCGTATCGATTTATTCAATGGCAACCAAGTGGTAGATCTTATCCTGAAATATGGTATCGGTCCGGACCGATTGGATCTCGACACCTATCTGCGCAAGGAAAAAGCGGTTCCTCCGGTTTCTTCGGGGATGAGTGGAGAGTGCGTCGGGCGGGTAGCGAATAGCGGAGACACGGAATTTAAGTGCCCAAACCGCCGGGCAATTTAACATCACGTCCCCATTATTCGCGCGTTTTCAATTTGTTGTCCTTATTTCAGCGCCAGTCTATGGTGTACCGAATTATCCCGCCTTCATTTTCCCCCATACAACAGCCCCAGCGGCGGCTGCAGGCGTTCAGCAATTACTTCGTCCAGCAAAAAGTCCGGCGCCTTGCCCTCTCCCCATGCCACCAGCGCCAAATCGACGTCGGCGGTGGCGTAGCGCACCATCCCGAACGGCACCAGCGGGGAAAACCAGCGCACGAAACCGTAGCGATCGTGGTTGCGTTGCACGACGGTGAGTTCGTAATCGCTGTCGCCGAGGCGGTAGCTGAGGGTTTTGTCTTCGGGCTGGGGGGGATCGTAATAGAATTTGCTGATGAAACGGTCCAGGGAGGTGTCGCTGGCGTGGTCGATGGTGACGGTGTGGGAGTATCCGGCGAGAGTGATGAAGATGCGGATGCCTTCGATGCTTATTTCCCGGATTTCCAGACGGAGAGGCAGGACGCGCCAGGCGACCGGCGGATCGAAATCGGGTTGCACGATATAGTATTCCGTTTCCTTCCCCTTGCCTTTTTGCTTGTCGTTTTGCGGTGCAATCTGGATGCGGATCGGCTCCTCCTGTTTGAGGGGCGGGAGCGGATTGCCGCCCAGGGCGTTTTCCATGGGGTCGACGGGGAAGGCGACGCGGTATTCGAGCCATTGCCCGGCGTGGGGTTTCGGTGCGGCTTCGCTGTCGAAGAGGTCGAGGAGGTCCGCGTCGGCGCCGCGGGCCGGGGCGTTCGAGGTCAAAGCCGCCAGCGGGAGCGTCAACATCAGGGTAATAAGGAGACGGAAGAGGATTTTAGGCATTTTCAACTTTGCTTTTTTCCTTTGAACCCCAAGCCGACCACATAGTGCTCGATGCTTTCGTCGCGGCAGGCGTCGGGCTTGCGGATTTTCGTTTCCCGGAAATGCTTACCCACTTCGCGGCGGAAATTTTCCGTCTCCGGACCGTAAAATATTTTGCAGACGAAAGACCCGCCCGGTTTCAGCAAGGTCAAGGCCAGATTTAACACTTTTTCGCACAACTCGAGGCTCCTGGCCTGGTCCACCAGGCGTATCCCCGAAGTGTTCGGCGCCATGTCGGAGAGGATGAGGTCGAAACCGTCCGGCGCTTCGCGGACGAATTCCTCCCCGGTCATTTCCAGAACGTTCTTCAAGGCGAAAGCGGCGCGGCCTTTGAATTTTTTGTGAATCGGCTGCAAGTCGACGGCGCAGGCCACTCCTTCGGGGCCGATGGCCGCAAGGGAGTATTCGAGCCAGGAACCGGGGCTGGCGCCGAGATCGAGGATGCGGTCGCCTTTTTTGAATAGGTGGTCGCGCTGGTCGAGTTCTTCCAGTTTGTATACGGAACGGGCGAGCTTCCCATCCCGTTTGGCTTGTTTGAAATAGCGATCGTGGAGTTTACGCATGCCGAGAGTCCCGGTGGGGCTGTGAAATAATGACAGTTTACGAAATTATCGGACGTGTTATTTGCCGAAGGCGGTTTCTTGGTGTATGGTATGTATGGTAACTATTCGTATTGCCGGGATAAAGGAAAATCGCCGCGGAGCTTTTGGAAACGGATAAAATGGGCACCCAGGGAGTGGGCGACGCCTAAAGGAGGTAGGGCCAGGCAGATACCATGGGGGGCTGGATGAATTGTTTTGACAGACATACATTGTACCGTATACAATCTTCGCGGTCCGTTTCGCCATTGATCCCGATACGGTAACGGATTTTGTACAACGCCGACTCACGCGCTTGCCGCGTGGGCGTTTTCATTTGTTGGGTTTTCGGGTAAAAAACACTCCAGATAAAGCCTCAAGCAGCAGGAAGCCGATGCCGTTTTTTACGCCAGATTTCATCGACCGGGTACGCAGCGCTAACGAGCTGACCCAGGTGGTGTCGAGTTATAACGTGCAGTTGAAACGCGCCGGCGGCAACATGTTGGGGCTGTGTCCTTTTCACAATGAAAAAAGCCCGTCCTTCAACGTCAGGCCGACCGAACAGTTTTTCCGCTGTTTCGGTTGCGGCGCCAAGGGTGACGTCTTCGGGTTTGTCCAGAAGATGGAAAAGGTGGAATTCCCGGAAGCGGTGCGCCTGTTGGCGGAGCGGGCCGGCATCCCCCTCGAGTTCGACAGCCCCGAAGCGGCGCGGCAGGCCAAAAACCAGGGCCGGGCCAAATCGGCGCTTCTCTGGTGCTGCTCTCAGGCGGCGGACTATTTTTGCGAATGCCTAGCCGGACCGGGCGGGCAGTTGGCGCGGGACTATTTGGCCCGGCGCGGCTTTGAAAAAGAGACGCTGGAACGCTGGCGAATCGGTTGGGCGCCGGACAGTTGGGACGGTTTGGCCGGATTTTTACTAAAAAATGCTAAAGACCCGGAGGTAAAAGCGAAAGTATTGGACCAGGCGGTGCGCGCCGGGCTGCTGCGGGTCAAGGACGGCGACCATGCCGTAAACCCCGGCGACAGCCGCAAACCGGACTTGAAAAGACACGCTTACGATGCTTTTCGCGGCCGGGTCATGTTTCCGATTGTCGACGCCCAGGCGCGGCCGATTGCCTTTGGCGGCCGGGTGTTGGTGGAAAAAGCGAATGTGGGGAAGTACATTAATTCGCCGGAAGGGCCGCTTTTTTCCAAAAGAACGGTGCTGTTCGGGCTCACCCAGGCCGCGAAGGAAATCGCCCTTACCGGCGAAGCGGTGGTGGTGGAAGGTTATACCGACGCCATCATGTGTCACCAATACGGAATAAGAAACGTGGTGGCGACCTTGGGCACGGCGCTCACGGCGGAGCATATCGACTTGCTGCGGCGTTATCTGGGCGGCAAGGGGCGGGTGGTGGCATTTTTCGATTCGGATAACGCCGGGCGCCTGGCAACGCGTCGGGCTATCGATTTGTTCATGGAACGGGATGTGCCGCTGGCGGTGGCGACGGATTTGGAGCTGAAGGACGCGGGGGAGTTTCTCCCGCGCTACGGCGCCGAGGAATTTCGCAAAAAACTGCAGCAGGCGGAGGATTCGTTCGCATACATGGTGAAGCGCACCCTCGGGCTGGCGCGGGATCGCGATCCCCAAGCCATGAGTGTGGCGGTGCGCGAGGTGATGGCTACGGTGAACCTGTGTCCTGAGCCGGTGACGCGGTCGCTGATGCGGCAAAAAGTGGCGGCGGCGGCGGGAATATCGGAGGAGACGCTGCCGGAACCGGTGGAAAAAGCGCCGGCAGTGGTGCCAGGGGTGAAGGCGCCGGCGCGGCCGGGCGTGAAGCGGGGTTTGGTTCCGGGTCCGGCGGGAGCGGGGTGGTTGGACGCGGAGGCGTTGTGGCGGCGGAGCCGGCAGGTCAGGATTAAGCGTGAAGCCCGGCTTTTGCGTTACATGTGGGAAAATCCCGAGTGGTGTCTGGCGATCGCCGACGCGTATCCGCCGGACGAATGGAAGGATGGGGCGTTGTCCGAAGTGGCGGCGCTGACCCGTGACGAATGGGACTCGGGCCGTCGGCCGGTGTTGACGGAGATCCAGGCCCGAACCCGGCATCAGCAGGCCGGGGATCGTTTGGCTGACCTGGCTTTCCCCGAGGTCGAGCCCTTGTCGGAACGCGATATGCGTTCGGTTTTGGCCTTGCTCCTAGAGGAAAACCGCAAAGAGGAAATCGAACTTCTTAAACGCGACATGGAAGCGGCGCAACGCTGCGGCGATAGCGAAAAAGCGACCACGCTTTGGGCCAGTATTCTCCAAATGAAGCGTAAAGGAGGGGGAACCGGCGGATAGTAACAGGTATTTATCAAGAAATGAAAAAATGCCAGTGGTTGCTTATTTTAGGCAAACGGTTTTGGCATAGGGGCACCTCGGAATAAGCGCATTTTTGAGCTGCCCATTGTTCGGTTCCGCAGGCAATAGGAATAGTCATGACCAAGAAAAAAACCGTAAAAACCAGCGAGGCGGCGGCGCGGAAGGCGGGAGCCGGGAAAAAAGCGCAGCGGCCGGCTGATGAACTCGACGATTTGGACGAGCTCGAGGACGAGCTGGAGGAGGACGACGACGAGGAGGATATGCTCGACGCTCCCGCCGCCAAAGCCTCCGGAAAAGGCCGCAAGTCAAGCGGCAAAGCTGCTTCCGGCCGCCACAAGAGCCGTCCGGTAAAGCCCGTGGACGAGGACGAGGACGACATCCTGGAAATGGACGGCCCGGCCCCGGCGGTGACTCCGCCGGAAGAGGTCCCGGTGGTGGTCCTGGACGAGAAGGCCATCCAGCTGATTCTCAAGAAAATAAAAGGCCGCAAAAGCATCACCTACACCGAGTTCAACGAACTCCTCCCCGAAGACGCCATCGATCCGAAAGAGATTGACGAAATCTTCACCCGCTTGGCGAACGAAGGCATCACCGTCCAGGAAGTGGCGGAGGAGGAGGAAGCGGCGGTCGACCTGGACGAGGAGGATCTGGTCGAAACGGACGACCCGGAAGCGGACGCACTGGTGGTGGGTTCGAGTTTAATCCCCGAGTCGGATGTCGGCGACGTTCACGACCCGGTGCGGATGTATCTGTCGGAAATGGGTTCGATCCCGCTGCTGAGCCGCGAGGAGGAGGTGATTCTCGCCAAGAAGATTGAGCTGTCCAGTTCCCGGTTCCGTCGGCGCACCCTGGAAAGCCCGGTGGCGATGGCGTACGTGTTCGACCTTTACGAAAAGGTGAAACAGAACCGCGAGAGCCTCGACAAAATCATGCGTAACTCGCACCCCTCCGGAAGCGACAAGAACGACGTCTTCACCCGCTTGCCGGGGCATATGGATTCGCTGAAGAAAATCTACGAAATCCTTTCGAATCTGTGGCGGAAGATGGAGGATGCGAATCTGTCGCAGGTGAAGCGCGCCGCGCATTTTTCGGAAATGCGCGCCCGGCAGCGGCGCATGGCCAAGCTTCTCGAGGAACTGGGCCTCAGAACCAGCAAGATGCTGGTGATCCGCGACCGGATCATCAAGCTCGCCGGCGACGCCGAAAAGCTTCTCAAGGAGGAAAGCGGCCTGAAAGCGCGTAGCGACCGGCTTTCCCCCCAGGAAAAGCGCCGTCTGGAAATCGCCCGGGACAAGCTGCTTCGCATCCGCATGGAGGCGAAGGAGCCGCTGGGCAGGCTTCTCGTCCGGGCGCGCCACGTCGAGAAGCGCTTCAACGAATACCAGACCGTGAAACAGAAGCTTTCCAGCGGGAACCTCCGTTTGGTGGTATCGATTGCGAAGAAGTACCGGCACCGCGGGTTGTCCTTCATCGACTTGATTCAGGAAGGGAACACCGGCCTCATGAAGGCGGTGGAGAAATACGAATACCGTCGCGGCTACAAGTTTTCCACCTACGCGACCTGGTGGATTCGCCAGGCGATAACCCGGGCGATTGCCGACCAGGCCCGGACCATCCGTATCCCGGTGCACATGATAGAAACAATGTCGAAGCTTCGCCGCATCACGAAACAGTTGGTTCAGGAAATCGGCCGCGAACCGACGGTCGAGGAAATCGCCGCCCAGGCGGACATTCCGGTGGCGGAGGCGCGGCGGGTGCTGCGCATTTCCAAGCACCCGATTTCCCTGGACCGGCCGATCGGCGCCGGGGACCCGGACGACAGCCACTTCGGCGATTTCATAGAAGACAAATCGGCCGAGAGCCCGGTGACCATGGCCAGCTACGAAATGTTAAAGGACAAGATCGGGAACGTCCTGCAAAGCCTGACCTATCGCGAGCGCGAGATTATCAAGCTTCGCTACGGCATCGGCGACGATTACACCTACACCTTGGAAGAAGTGGGCCGCAAGTTCAACGTGACCCGCGAGAGAGTGCGCCAGATCGAAGCGAAAGCTTTACGGAAGCTCCAGCATCCGGTCCGCGCCAGGCGTCTGGAAGGGTTCCTGGAGGACGCGGCGCCGGCCTCGTGAGAGACTGGGCGGAGGTTTTTCTGGAGTTTTATAGTATGGATTCCTGCCGGGTTTTGCCTTATAGTAGGGGCGAAACCCGGTTTTTTGTTTGATTTGAGGAGGGCGAAATGTCCACCACCATTACCTTGGACGCGAAGTCGGAAAAACGTCTTGAAAAGCTGGTCGCCGCCACCGGCAAGAGCAAGGATTTTTACCTTAAGGAAATTCTCAAGGAAGGCTTGGAGGATGTGGAGTATAGTTACCTGCCCGACGAGCCGGAGGAAAAAAAAACGCCGGCTAAATCAGTCCGGGCGAAGTCGATTAAGTCCGCCGCGTTGAAAAAGCCGAAATTCACCGAGGCAGAAGAAGATTATATCATGGATCAAGCCCGTGCCGCCTGGAAAGCCGGCGATAGGAAAAAATATCGTGAATTAGGTAAACTGTTGCCTATTCCTCCCTCCCTTGCCGATAATTTCAAGCGGAATTTTGGGCTTGCGGTTTTGGTCGACGGAGGCTTCGATTTATCCGAAGCGGTGGAGGAATTTGGCGAGGAGTGGTTGGATGAATAACGAACGGGTGGAGGATTTCGTCACTGCTTATGTGCTTATGTATAAATCGAAACAAGAAAAGCAATTATCAGGCCGATATTATAAAAAATACAACGCCGATCTCGAAAGCGTTACGGCATTGTTGCGTGAAATTACCGGACAGGGAGATTTTGCCGAAGGTTGGGCGGTAATCAAAGCCAGCATGCAGCAGGATTTGGAAAACTTGGGCGCCACGCCGGAAATACGCGCCAACATCCAAAAAAACCTCGACAATCTACTCCGTGGCGAAGTTCATTACCAAACCCTCCGCGACCAGCCGAAAATTTACCGTAAACACGTCGCCGCGGGATTTATCGCCCGCGACTGCCTGCGCGGCGGAGGCTTGCCGAAGGACGGCATGCATAAGGCGCTGGCGAGCCATCGGCAACATATCGTTTCGCGGCAATCGTCATGGCTGGAAACGGTGGAAAGGGACATGATCGCGGCGCAATTGGAGTTGACCGGGGGGTTGCTCCAAAAATATACCGAACTGCAAGGTTTGGTAATGAAGGTCAAGGTTTGAGGCAGTGCGGCGCCGGACTGATTCAAAGTTCCAAATCACTCAGACTTTTTCCAAAACCCGGCGGGCGCGGCGCGGTTTACTGGTATTGGACGCGGTCGGTTTTTTAGCTGATTTGGCGGAAGGCTGGATTGGTTCAGTCGATTTAGCTTTTTTCCGAACCCGTAGCATTTCCTCGCGCAGAATGGTGCTGACCAAAAAATGGGGGTTGTTTAAAGTTTGCAGCCAATCGACCACCTCGGTTTTGAGGCGAAGAGTGATGTCTTTACAGGCGGGGCGTAAACTTTCACAGCTGCTATCGGGGATGTCGGAGAAATCGATTTCCCCATCAGGTATCTCATTCAAGGCCAACAATTTGTCAAGTTGTTCGGGCGTGGGCAGCGGTGGAAGGCTGTAGGGATCAAGGGTACTTCTTATAATGCGCCCGGTAGTTTTTTTGCTCATATTTACTTGCCCTTCGTGCTGAAATTATCCTTACGATTTCAGGATTGCCATATATATGTGGTTCGGTATAGACAACCGCGAGAATTCCCGGGGCGGCAAATCCAACGGTTTTCCAGCGTTCTTCACCGTATTCACGATCGTCCCGCTCGTTGACACGGCAGGGATCGGCGAAAACCCGTTTGGCGTCTTCAAAATCAATCCCGTGTTTCAATTTGTTGCTTCTGGCTTTTTCCTCGTCCCATTCGAATTCCAGGTCCATTTCCACGCCTTTACGGAACGTGTTAGACTTTTTCCAAAACCAGGCGGGCGCGTCGCGGTTTTTGGGTTTTGGGAGCGGCCGTCTTTTTACGCGATTTGCCGATGGTTTTTGCCGTTTTGGCTGGTTCGGCCGCCTTGGCGTTTCTTTTAACCCTGAACATTTCCTTGCGCAACACCTCGTTAACGATGCTACGGGGATCGCCGTAGGTTTCCAACCAATCGACGATCCTATTGTCCAGGCGAAAGGTAACATCCCTGCACGCAGGCTGCCAATTCACATCACGGAGGTCAGGAATATCGGAGTAATCGATATCCGCATCATCCGACATTTCTTCTAAAACCGCCAGTCGAGAAGCCGCCAGTTTTTCCCATTCTTCCTGAGTTGGAGGAGGCGGAAGAGTGTAGGGATCAACGCTATATCTTACCGTGCGTCCAGTAGCTTTTTTCCTCATATTTATCCGCCTTTCGCGCAGAGATAATCCTTATGATTTCAGGGTTGTCGGCTGTGGTGCGTTCGGTGTGGACAACCATGAGGATCACGGAGTCGGCTCTGCCAAGGACTCGCCATCTATCTTCGTAGCCGCAAGCATTGTCGTACTTGACATAAACCCGGGGACCGGCAAAAACCTTGGTCGCCTCCTCGAAAGTTATTCCGTGTTTACGCAAATTGCTCTTGGCCTTTTCCGCATCCCATTCGAATTCCATCTCCCCGCCCTTTGGCTTAAGCTTACGGTTGAGCCTCCTCCAGTATACCTCTTCGCGATCCGTAACGCAAACCCCCCGGCGTCGTCAAAGCCGCCGAACCGGCAATCAGCCGGCGCCGGAATCCGACGCTGAAAAATACTTGCACCTGGCACCCCGGCCGCTATAATCAAAAAATCGTCTCTCTGTAAGGTCGGGAGATTCCCAGCGTGCGGCCGGGCCGTAACGCTTGTTTTTTTATTGTGGAACGCGAACCGCTTAGGGAATGTGAACTTTTCGATTATGTGATAATCCAAACAACTGCTGACAAGGAACTTGAACCATGGCCAAGCACAAATCCGCCGATATCAGGAACATCGTCCTCTGTGGACACGCCGGAGCCGGTAAAACCATACTCGCCGAAGCCATGCTCTTCAAAGCCAAACTCGTCACCCGTCTCGGGTCCATCGCCGACGGGTCCACCGCGTCGGACTACGAAAAAGAGGAAAAGGATTACCAGTATTCGCTGTCCGCGTCAGTGGTTCACCTCCCCTATGCCGGCAAGGAAATCAATGTCGTCGACACTCCCGGCCAAGTCGACTTCCAGGGCGGGATGATTTCCGGCATGGCCGGCGCCGACCTGGCCGTCATCTGCGTGAACGCCCAGCGGGGCGTCGAACTGATGACCCGCAAGGCCTGGGACCTCGCCGGCCGTTATGGCCTCGGGCGGATTATCGCGATTACCCGCATGGACGGCGAAAATGTGAATGTCCAGGAAATCGTCGCCGGCATCCAAAAAGCTTTCGGCAACAAGTGCGTCCCCTTCACCGCGAACGACGGCGAAGGCGCGTCTTTCAAGGGGGTGAAGCCGGCGCTGGTGGACAGCCCGGACGCGGATGCCGAGGACCTCAAGCAAACCGCCATCGAAAACGCCGTCGAAGCGGACGACGCCCTGATGGAAAAATACATGGAGACGATGGAGTTGTCGAAGGACGAATTGGCCGCGGTCATGCCCAAGGCGGTAATGTCCGGTTCGGTGACCCCGATTTTCATGCTGGCGGCGGAAAAGGACAAGGGCGTGGCGGAACTTCTCGACTTCATCGCCGGCTACGGCCCCAACCCGCTGATGTGCAAACGGAAATTGGTCAAGGAGGACAGCGAGGAAACGTCGGTCCTGGCGCCGAAGGAAGACGGTCCCTGTCTCGCGCAGGTTTTCAAGGTGGTGTCGGATCCGCACCTCGGCAAGCTTTGCTATTTGCGGGTGTTCACCGGCAAGCTGGAGTCGAAAACGCAGATCAACGTGTCGGCGACCGGCAAGCCGGAAAAGATCGGCCAATTGGTGCGTCCGCAAGGTGAAAAGCGGGAAGACGTCGCCGACGCCGTCGCCGGCGATATCGTCGGCGTGGCGAAGGTCGACAACCTGCATATTGGCGACACCCTTTACACCAACGGCGAGTGGCGCTTCGAAAAGATGCCCCTGCCGTATCCGATGACCGGCCTGGCCGTCGCCCCGAGGAACCGCGGCGACGAACAGAAGATGGGCCTGAACCTGAACCGGCTCTGCGAGGAAGACCCCACCTTCATTTTCCAGCGGAGCGAACAGACCGGGGAACAGGTAATTTCCGGCATGGGCCTGGTGCATTTGGACGTCATGCTGTCGCGGTTGAAGACGCGTTACGGGATGGAACTCGACACCAAGCCGCCGAAGATTCCCTACCTGGAAACGGTCACCAAGGAAGCGGAGGGAAGCTACCGCCATAAGAAACAATCCGGCGGCGCCGGCCAGTTCGCGGAAGTTCACCTCCGCATCAAGCCGAATGAACGCGGCAAAGGTTTTGAATTCGTTAATGCGATTGTCGGCGGCGTCATCTCCGGTCCCTTCATTCCTTCGGTGGAAAAGGGGGTGAAGAAAGCCCTGGATCGCGGTCCGGTCGCCGGATACCCGCTGGTCGACGTGGTGGTGGAGCTGTTCTTCGGTAAGGAGCACCCGGTCGATTCGAAAGACATCGCCTTCCAGATTGCCGGTGAAATGGGCTTCAAGGAAATTGTCGAAGGGACCAAGCCGGTTTTGCTGGAGCCGATTGTCAATTTGGAAATCGCCTTCCCGGCGCAATATTTTGGCGACATTTCCGGCGACATTTCCAGCCGGCGCGGCCGCCCGACCGGCACCGACCAGATGGGCGAAATGCAGGTTCTGAAAGCCCAGGTTCCGCTGGCCGAAGTGGCGGATTACGGTTCGACCCTGAAGGCGATTACCCAGGGCGAGGGTTCGTACACGATGGAACTGTCGCATTACGAAGGGGTGCCGGCGAACATCGCCCAGCAGGTCGCCCAGAAGGCGCGGGCGTCGCAGGAATCGGGGAAGAGTTCCGCCCGGATGTAACAAAAGGAAGAACGGCTATTTGCCGACAGCTATAAAACTAATCTTGGACTTTTCGGGAATCCGTCATTTATACACAAGGAACCAGTACCATGAAACAGGGAATTCACCCCAAGTACGAAGAAACGACCATTACCTGCGCCTGCGGGAACGAGATCAAGACCCGTTCGACCAAGCAGGACGTGAAGCTCACCCTCTGCAACGAATGCCACCCGTTCTTTACCGGCAAACAGAAGTTTGTGGACACGGCCGGCCGCATCGAGAAGTTCCAGAAGCGTTTCAATCTGGCCGAAGGCACGGCGACGGCGGAAATTGTGAAGACGCAGAAGGCGAAGACGAAGAAGCAGGCCCAGTCGGCGGCAATCCAGGCCGAGAAGCGCCTGAAGGCGGCGCGGCGCCTGCCGAAGAAGGGCGCGGACGGCGCGGCCGGGGGCGAGGGGGAAGCGGCGGAAGGCGAGGCGGCTCCCGAAGCGTAGCAGGCAAAGTTCAGGTGCATATGGCGGCGCCAGCCTTGGCTACAGGGCTGGCGCATGTTTGATTGTGACAGAGCGCGTTGCTTGAAAAGCAAACGAAAACGATTTTTCAAAAGTGGCGGTTGGCGGTTTATTCGCCGCTTTGGAAAACTTCAGAAGAAGATCCATTCCCATGCTCGACCCCAAAGTCAAGGCGAAACTGGACGAACGGCTCGCCCGCTTCAATGAACTCGACGCCAAACTCGCCGACCCTTCGGTCGGCTCCGACCCGGCCATCGGCGATTATATGCGCGAGCGTGGCACGCTGGCCAAGTCTATGGATATTTACCGGAACTATCTGGCCGGCGAAAAGGAACTCGCGGACAACCGGGAGATCGCCGGCGATGCGAACCTGGACAAGGAGCTCCGCGAACTCGCGGAAATGGAAATTCCCGACCTGGAAGAAAAGCAGCACGCCCTGGAGACCGAGATTATCGACATGATTCTCGGGCAGGGGGCGGACAATAACCGCAACGCCATTCTGGAAATCCGCGCCGGCACCGGTGGCGAGGAGGCGGCGCTGTTTGCCGGGGATCTCTACCGCATGTACCAGAATTACGCCCACGCCCGGGGTTGGAAGTGGGAAGTGATGACCATGCACGAGTCGGAGCGGGGCGGCTTCAAGGAAGTGATTGTGTCGGTCGAGGGCGAGAACGTCTTCCGCGATCTGCGCATGGAAGGCGGCGGCCACCGGGTCCAGAGGGTTCCCGAAACGGAAGCCCAGGGCCGGGTCCACACTTCGGCCGCGACGGTGGCGGTGATGCCGGAAGCGGAGGAGTACGAGGTCGAGATTAAGCCGGAGGATTTGCAGATTACGATCCAGTGTTCGGGCGGGCCGGGCGGACAGTCGGTGAACACTACCCAGTCGAGCGTGCGGATAATCCACGTGCCGACCGGGATAACCGTGTTCATGCAGGAGGAGAAAAGCCAACACAAGAACAAGGCGAAGGGGATGCGGGTGCTGCGTTCCAGGCTGTACGAATTGAAGAAGGCGGAGGAGGAGGCGAAGCGGGCGGCGGAGCGCCGCGGCCAGACCGGTTCCGGCGACCGTTCGGAGCGGGTGCGGACCTACAATTTCCCGCAGGATCGCTGCACGGATCATCGCCTCGGCAAGAATTTCGCCTTGGGCGACGTTATCGATGGGAAGTTGGACAAGCTGATAGGCGAACTGGTGGAATATGCGAAGCAGCAGGATTTGCAGGACTAACCCGATTCCGGGGTGGAATTTTTGAAAGAAGTGGATGGCTACCGGCAAATACGGTCTGGATAATCTTTCAACCCTACTTTTGCGGGAACCGTATCCGCAATAGCGGTATGATTACCGGCTCAAACATTATTTACCGGGCTGAGGGGACAAGCGCGACAACCGGTTTTTACAAAATGGCTATTGGCGGCTTAATCGCCATTTTGCAAAACTTCAGCCATATCACAGAAAGGTAAAATCATGAAGCGCATCTTTTCCTCCCGCGTACTTCTTCTGGCAGTGGTGTTGGCAACGGTGGTGACCACCGCGTTTGCGGCGGGGTTGTTCCGCAAGGCGCAGAAACCCGAACCCGCGCCTGCCCCGGCTCCCGCGCCGGCCCCGGTTGCGCCTGCCGCGCAGGCAGCCCCGGCGGCGGCGGCTAAACCGGCCGCGGCCAAACCGGCGGCGGCAAATGTCCAGGGGATGGTGGCGAACATCCCGCTCCGTTCGCCGAAGGTGCAGGAAGGGGACTGGGTGCTGTACCGGAACGACGAGGGTCTCAGGCTGGAGACGGCGGAAAAGATCGAGCCGCAGCCGGGCGGCGATTTGATGATTTTCTATACCATGCGGGATGTGCAGCCGAACGGGAGGATCGAGGAAGGGAACGAGGTGGTGCGGATGGCTTCGCAGGAGAAGGTGGATTTGACCGCCCTCGCCGGCAGCCTGCAGAATCCGAAGGTGGAACGCCGGCAGGTCAGCATCGACGGCCGAAAGGCGAACGTCTACGTTCTCGCCGACCTGCGGGACGGCTTCTCGATGGAATACTGGTATACGGACGATTTCACCATTGACGGGCAGGTCCTGTCGCAGGTGATTATCGCGGGCGTTGAAGATCAGCCGGCGACGACCGAGAAGCTTTTCGAGGCGGTGGCGTTCGGAAACGCCAAGCAGCCGTTCAATCCGAAAAATATCAAGAAATACCTAAAGTGATGGCCGAAGAAAAAACTTGGCAGCCGCTGGAATTGGTGAAGGTCACTGCCGATTATCTGGCCGGCAAGAAGATCCCGGACGCGCGGGTCGACGCGGAGATTCTGCTGTGCGAGGTGATGGGTCTCCGGGGCCGGGTCGATTTGTACGCCGGTTTCGAGAAGGAAGTGACGCCGCAACAGTTGGCCAGCTATCGAGAGTGTGTCCGTCGTCGCGCCGCCCGGGAGCCGGTTAGCCGCATTCTCGGGCGGCGCGACTTCATGGGCATACGTTTCACGGTAGGGCCGGAGGTATTGTCGCCGCGGCCGGAGACGGAATTGTTGGTGGAGGCGGCGCTGGAGGCGTTTCTACCGAAAAAGAAACCGCTCGAGAAAACGTCCGAAGAGGCCGCGGCCGAGGCGGACCGCGACGCGGCCCGGCCCGAAACGGAGGCCGACTCGCGGGAGCGGGCGGCCTTGGACCGGCTTCTCGACAGTTACGCCGAGGATGTCGAGGACGAGGCGGAGCTGGAGAGGGACGGGGAAATCTCCGTAAAGCCGAAAAAGGATGCCATTCGGGGAGCGCGGCCGGCGGATAAAATTCCGGCGCCGCCGTCCCGGAAATTCCCGGTGACCCTGGACGCGCCGCTGGTGCGGGCGTTGGATTTGGGCACCGGGAGCGGCTGCATCGCGGTCGCCTTGGCGGCGAAGATGCCGAGTGCGACGCTGGTGGCGGTGGACGCGTCGCCGCGGGCCTTGGCATTGGCGAAGCGGAATGCGGCGGCGGCAAATGTCCTCGACCGGATTTCCTTCCGCCAAGGCGATTGGCTGGGCGGCTGCAAGGCCGGGGAAAGGTTTGAGGCGATATTGGCGAATCCACCCTATTTGGTCCAGGGGGATCCGGAGATTTGGCCGGAGGTGGCGAAGTACGATCCGCCGCTGGCGCTGTACGGGGGTAAGGACGGCTTGGACTGTTACCGCCGGATTGTCCCTGACGCACCGGAGTTTTTGGCGGAAGAGGGCTGGCTGTTTTTGGAGGTTGGGGCGGGCCAGGCGGCTTGGGTCAGGGATTTGCTGATTAAATACGGTTTCCGTGCGGTCGGGGTGGTGAGGGATTACGCCGGAGTCGAGCGGGTGGTGAAGGGGAAGGCGCCGAAATGAGGCGCGGAAACGTACGCCGGGCATTCCCGGCGGGAATTGCGGGAGAATCGAGCGGATTTACGGTGTTCCCCCAAGAAAAACCTTGGCGGTAAAAACGCATCGCGTTATAGTATAGCCTTCTGTTTTTGCAAATACCGACGACAGGAGTTCGCGATGAATCCGGTGGGAAATCTCAAGGGAACCCATAAAATCATTACCTTGGAAGTACCTGGTCGCGGCCCCGCCCGTATTCTCTGCCTGGTGCAGCAGGACGCCGCCGGCATAGACGGGTATTACGTTTTGGCTGAACGCGAGGGCCGCGCCCTCAAATGGCGCAGCATGATCAAGGATAACGCGGTGCGGCGGCTGAGGGACGAATTTATCGCTTTTATCTCCCGAATTGAAGACGCGGACATGCTGGATGTGGAGACCATCTTTTTTCTGACGGCGGAAGTGTCGAAGGCGTGAAACGGGATGTTGAATAATTAACTGGACTTTTGCAAAATCACCATTCAAACCGCCGAATGGCGATTTTGTAAAATCAAAAACCCCGAAAATTCGGGCAAAAACGATTTTTGCAAAGTGACGATTGGCGGTTAAATCGTCACTTTGCAAAACTTCAGTAATTAACACAGAGAACACAGAGGGCACAAAGGGCACAGAGAACC
>JAVBQR010000037.1:0-61086 GCA_031548865.1 Planctomycetota bacterium | reverse complement strand
CTCGCCGGAATCCAGAGGGATTGACACGGACGGCAGTAGAACCACCAAGTCGTCACGATAGTGAAGTAATACCGCCGTCATCGTAAATCCCTCTGGATTCCGGCGAAACCGCCCGTTAGGGGTGCAGCATACGCTTGCGACGCCGGAATGACGAGTGGGGAGGGGTCGGGCGTTACAGGGTCCGTTGCCGCCGTTCCCTTGCCTAGCCGTTACCGCTGATGGGTGGGGAGGTGTGCGGCGTTACAGAGCCCGGAGCCGCCGTTCCCTTGCCTCGACGTTACCGCTGACGTGTGGGGAAGGCCGGATTCCGGGGACACGAAGTCTAATTATGCCAAACCGCCGCATAATTAAACATCATGTCCCCGATATTCTCATGTCCCCATAATCCTTGCGATTGCACTATGTTGTCCGCTACCGCGCCGACAGGTCCTTAATGGAGAATACGCTCTTGCCATTTGCCAACCCCGATCCCCTCGACGCCTTTTATCTCGCCTTGGATCAGGCTCTCACCCAGTTTCTTGCCCAAAACCCCGCCGTCTGCACCGGCTGCGGAGAATGCTGCCACTTCAAGGAAGCCGGGCACATCCTTTACGCCAGCAGCTTGGAACGCCGCCGCCTCTCCCAGTCCCGGCCGGTCGAAAACCCCGACGCCAGCGCGGCACAAATCGCTTCCGGGGAACGCTGCCCTTTTCAAAAAAATGGCGCCTGCCAAGCCCGCGCCGGGCGGGTCCTGGGCTGCCGCCTGCATTATTGCCGGCTGGAAGGTAACCCTGAGGCGGAAGCTTTCGCCGAGGAATGGCATCGGAAATTGAAGGAGCTGCACGAAAAACTGGACGTGGAGTGGGATTACCGCCCCGCGTTTCCCTTGTGAAGTTCAGGGACATGTTGTGCGATTGCTTTTTACCGCCAAAGCAATTGCACAACATGTCCCTGAATTGCAAAGCGCCTCCGGTATACCAGTCCGGCGAGTTAATAAAATTCTTTTATGACGGATAAAGTTGTGTCTTGACTCGGGGGAAGAATCTGTTAAGATGCGTAATAAGCGGAGGGGAGGGGTAAGGGACGAAGGAAAGATGAGTTCCCGGTAGCCGACGCGTTCCGTCCGTGTTGAATTTGTTTACCTGCTTGGTTATGAATTTCCTGCCGAAATGAATAATGGCCGCGGTTCGGCGCGCAGCATTTCAATTCCGGTGCCTTCAATTTCCCTTTTTACTAACAGTTCATTTCCGACTCGGTCAAATTTGTATTTTTTTATTCGCATAAGCGTGGGATCTTTCGGATAAAAAAATCCAAACCGACTTGAGCAGACCATTCCGCCATTGGGACTTTCCTGCCTGATCATGACTCCTACACTTTATCTTATTGACGGTCACGCGCAGATTTACCGTGCCTACTATGCCATGGAAAGCTTGAAAAACTCCCAGGGCAAACCGACCGGAGCCGCCTTCGGCTTCGCGCGGGTCATCGACGACATACTGGACAAACACCGCCCCGACGCCCTTATCGCCGTTTTCGATTCGCCCGGGAAAACTTTCCGCCATGAGCAATATCCCGCGTACAAGGCGAACCGCAAGCCGCCGCCGCCGGAACTGGTCGAGCAGATTCCCATCATTCAGGATATAGTCCGCGCCCACAATATCCCGGTTTACCAGAAAGTGGGTTACGAAGCCGACGACATTCTCGGCACCCTGACCCGTCTCGCCCGCGCGGCCGGCTGGAACGTCGTTTTGGTCACCGGGGACAAGGACTGCGGGCAGCTTTTGCAGGACGGGGTGCGGATTTATGATTCGGGGAAGGGCGCTTTTCTCGACGCCGCCGCCTTTATCGAGAAAAAGGGCCTCCCGCCGGAAAAATTAATCGACCTCATGGGGCTGTGGGGCGACAGTTCCGATAACATTCCCGGCGTCCCGGGGATTGGCGAAAAAATCGGCGTCCAATTGATCACGGAATACGGCAGCCTGGAAAATCTGCTCGAACACGCCGGAGAAATCAAAGGAAAACGCGGAACTATTCTACAGGAAAACCGGGAACAGGCGCTTCTCTCCAAACAGCTGGCCACTATCGATCAAGCGGTGCCGGTGGAGTTCGATCCCGATAAGGCGAAGGTGCAGAGGCCGAACGTCGAGGCGCTGCGCCGGCTGTACCGGGACTGCGGCTTCAAGTCGCTCCTAAATAAGCTGGCGGCGGAATATCCCGACGAATCGAAAAGCGCCGACGGTAAAATCGTTCAAAGTGGTGACGCGAACGGTTTGGCCCGGGGGCCGAATGAAAACGCCGCCAGCTTGCCCACGGATTACCGGCTGGTCGCGAACGAGGCCGACTTCGCCGACTTTTTGCACGAGCTGAAGAGGCAGGACTGTTTCACCTTCGACACCGAAACGACCGGACTGGATCCGATCCGGGACGATTTGGTCGGCCTGGGTTTTTGTTGGGAAAGCGGCACCGCCCATTATTTGCCCTTTCGCGGTCCGGCCGGGGTGGCGGTTTTGCCGGCGGCGTGCCTGGAAAAACTGAAGCCGGTTTTCGAAAACGGCAAAGTCGGGAAAACCGGGCATAACCTCCGCTTCGACGCCCTGGTTCTCCGCCATGCCGGCATTCGCCTGGCGGGAGCCTGTTTCGACAGCCTGATCGCCTCGTCCCTAATCGAGGGGCACCTGGTCGACCACGGCCTGAAAACCCTGTCGCGGCGGCATTTCGATATCGAAATGACCCCGATTCAGGACCTCATCGGCTCGGGGCGGAACCAGATCACCATCGACAAACTTCCTCCGGCGGATGTCGCCCGTTATTGCGGCGCCGACGCGGACATAACCCACCGCCTCTACCGGGAATTCGAGCCGCAGCTGGAAACGCGCGGGGCGAGGAAGCTTTTCACCGAGGTGGAAATGCCGCTTTCCGAAGTCCTCACCGAAATGCAGGCGACGGGGATTCGTTTGGACTGCGACCTCCTGGGGGAGGAAAGCGCCGAAACGGCGGAGCTCCTGGAAAATTTGACCAAAGAGATCCACGCCCTGGCCGGACACGAATTTAATATCGCCAGTCCGAAACAGCTTTCCGCCGTCCTGTTCGAGGAAATGGCCTTGCCGGCGCTGAAACGCACCCAGACCGGCAATTCCACCGATGAAAGCGTGTTGCAGGAACTGGCGAATCTGCATCAGTCGGAGATTGCGGCCCGCATTCTCGAATACCGGATGTACGCGAAGCTGAAAAACACTTATCTGGACGCCCTCCCCGAAATGGTCAACCCGGAAACAGGGCGCCTCCACACCACTTTCTCGCAGGTGCGGACCGCGACCGGGCGTTTGGCCTCGTCAAACCCGAATTTGCAGAATATCCCGGTGCGGTCGGAGCGCGGCCGGGCGATCCGGGCGGCATTTATTCCGGAAGCGGGCTGGAAAATGTTGGCGGCGGATTATTCGCAGGTCGAGCTGCGGGTCCTGGCCGCCTTTTCCGGGGATCCGGTCCTCAAGAAAGCTTTCGAGGACGACCTGGACATTCACCGGGTGGTTGCGGCCGAAGTCGGCGGGATTAAACCGGAGGAAGTGACGAAGGACCAGCGTTCCTCCGCCAAGGCGGTGAATTTCGGCATAATTTACGGGCAGAGCGCGCACGGCTTGGCGGCGACGACCGGGATGGCGCGGGCCGAAGCGCAGCGTTTCATCGACGACTATTACCGGCGCTTCCCCTGCATCCGCGAGTGGATGGATCAAGCGCTGGCTACCGCCCGGGAGAAAGGCTATGTCGAGACGGTTCTCGGTTTCCGCCGGGAAATCCCCGACATCAAAGCGACCAACCACCAGCGGCGTTCCCGGGCCGAGCGGGAAGCGATAAACACCATTATCCAGGGCAGCGCCGCCGACCTCATCAAGACGGCGATGGTGGATTTGGCGCGGATTCTCGGCAAACACGCCATGCGGGCGCGGCTGCTGCTGCAGATTCACGACGAACTCTTGTTGGAGGCTCCGGAGAAGGAGATCCCGCACCTTAAGGAGTATGTGCGCACTGCCATGGAGAAGGCGATTCCCCTGGACGTTCCGCTCAAGGTCGACATCGGGGTCGGCGACAATTGGCTGGAGACGAAATGAGCGCAGCCGGCGGGGAGGGAAGCGCGGGTTTCCCGATTTTTGGAGTGACGGGTTTGCCTTGTTCGGGGAAATCGTTCGCGGCCGAACTTTTGGCGTCGGGAGCGGTCGACAGCCGCGCGGGGGTTCTCGTCAAGGCGGATGATTTGGGGCACACGGTATTGCTTCGGCCGGAAGTCGTGGCGCGTTTGCGGGAGCGCTTCGGCGGCGAAGCCTTTAAATCGCGGGAACCGGCGGCGATTCGCCGGGCCATCGCCGAGCGGGTTTTCACCGACCGCGATGAACTCCGTTGGCTGGAAGGTTTGCTGCATCCCTTGATCGTGGCGGAGACGGAGCGGATTATTGCCGAGAATCGTGCCGAACGCCCGGTGGTGGTGGAGGCGGCGCTGTTGTTCGAGGCGAAGATGGAACGGATGTGCGACCTGGTTTTTCTCATCGAAGCGTCCTTGGCGGTGCGTCGGGAGCGGGCCGAAAAACGCGGCTGGGACGCCGCCGAGTTGGAGCGGCGGGAGAGCCGGCAGCGGCCGCTGTTTGCCGGGGCTTTGCGGGGCGAATCGGCGGGGAAGATTAGGCTGGTGGCGAATGACGGCGCTGCACAGGCCTTGGGCGGGGCTTTGCGTGAGGCGGGTCGCGGCTGGCTGTCGTCCGCCTCAGCTCCACAACGCTAGATTTGCGGGAACCGCTCCGCAACTCCAGCGTCGTGGAAATAAACAATTGCGGCGTCCGTGGTATATTGCCGCGCATGCCCCAGCAGAACTGAAAATCATGTAAAAGGCGTCAGTATCCATCGAACGCAAAGCGTTCGCAGCACGACGCCCCAATATACCCACAGAAAAGGACACCTCCAGGAGCAGCGACGAAACACCCAAGAAACCGGGCAGACGCCCGGGCCGCCCCCGCAAAGTCCAGCCCCCGCCCGAAGACGCCGCCGTCGTCGCCGCCGTTTCCGCCGCTGCGGACAACGGCAAGGCGGCCGAGACAAGCGAAGCCGGCATGAGCGCGGCGCTAAAACCCGAGGCGGTTCAGGTCGCGGAAACGCCACGGGCGGGAACCCCGCCGTCGCCAGCTCCCGAAACGCCCGGCAAAGCGGTGGAACCTCCCGTCGTCCTGGGAAACGCCGGCGTCGGCATTGGCTCCGCCGTCGCGGAATCAGCGCGGCCGCCAGCCGCTCCGGCGGCGATCCCGCCGGAACCGGCGCCGCCTCCGCCTGCACCTGCGCCGGCGCGACCCGTTCCGGCACCGGCCGAACCCCGGGCCGCCATGCCGGCGAGTCAGCAGGCCGGTACTTCCCGGCCGGGAGCATTTGAACCGTCCCGGCAGTCCGCGCCGCAAGGTCAGGCAAACGGTCAGACCCCGCCAATCCATAATCGCGAAAAGATCGTCCGCATCGCCGCGCCTTCCTACAGCGCCCCGGCCCCGGCAGCGGGTGAAAACGGCAGCGATCCCCTGGGGGACATGGTCAGGAAACCCGGCCGCAAAATCCTGCCCCGGGCCAACGTCGACAGCGGGGACGATGACCGCCAGCCGGCCATGAACGACCTGTTTTCGCGTCCCCCGATTCGGGACATACAGCCGCCGTCACCATTGTCGGCGCAGCCCCCGGTTGCTTCGCCATATGGCCAGACCGGGCCCGCGTCCTATCCGCCGCCGGTCCCGTCGCCGCTGCGGACTCCCCTGTCCACGCCGCCGGCTCCGGGCGCCTTCACCGCCGAAAACTCCGCCGCGTTGACCGGGTCCGTTTCCCTGCCGGCCGAAGCGGGAAACCTGCCGCCGGCCCAAAAGGAACCGGAAGCGTTCGTTCCCGTCCCGAAGGACGACGGCGGCCCGATGACCGAGGCGGAGGCGGAACGCGCCCACGAAATGTTCGAGGCCGGCCTTTCCGCCGACCAGAGGGAACAGCGCGGCGCCAAGCGGGAACAAATCTACGAGCAGATTAAACGCGGCGAACTCCACATCACCGCCCTGAAGGACATGACCGTAACGGAACTCCGCAAACTCGCCCGTTCCGAAAAAATCGACGGCATAGCCGGCATGGTCAAGCAGGAACTGGTCTTCGCCATCATCAAGAACCGGGTGAACCAGAACGGCCTGCTTTACGGCGAAGGCTGCATCGAGGTTTTGCCGGACGGCTACGGTTTTCTCCGCAGTCCCAAGTTTAATTACCTGCCCTGTCCGGACGACATTTACATTTCGCCCAGCCAAATCCGCCGCTTCGGCATGCGGACCGGCCTGACCATTTCCGGGCAAATCCGCCCGCCGAAGGACAACGAAAATTATTTCGCCCTGCTGCGGGTCGAAGCCATCAACCACGAGGAGCCGGAAGCGCTGAAGGACAAGGTTCTCTTCGAGGATTTGACCCCGTTGTTCCCGAACCAGCGTTTGGTCCTAGAACATAATCCCGGCGAATGGTCGACGCGGATCGTCGACCTGGTGATGCCCATCGGCAAGGGACAGCGCGCCCTGTTCGTTGCGCCGCCCCGGACCGGCAAGACCGTTCTCCTGCAGCATGTCGCCAACGCCGTGGCGCACAACAATCCGGAAGTGGAATTGATGGTTCTCCTGATTGACGAGCGTCCCGAGGAAGTGACGGAAATGGAACGCTCGGTCAAGGGCGAGGTGGTCAGTTCGACCTTCGACGAGCCGACCAGCCGGCACATTGCGGTGGCGAACATGGTCATTGAAAAAGCGAAACGTTTGGTCGAGTACGGGAAGGACGTGGTGATTCTCCTCGACTCGATTACCCGCCTGGGACGGGCCCACAACGCCGAGGCGCCGCATTCCGGCCGCATCCTCTCCGGCGGCGTGGACGCGAACGCCCTGCAGAAGCCGAAACGTTTCTTCGGCGCCGCCCGTAACATCGAGGACGGCGGTTCCCTCACCATCATCGGCACCGCGCTGATTGATACCGGCAGCCGCATGGACGAGGTCATTTTCGAAGAATTCAAAGGCACCGGCAACGCCGAACTCCACCTGGACCGGCGGCTGGTGAACCGGCGGCTGTACCCGGCGATCGACGTCAACCAATCCGGGACGCGCAAGGAAGAGCGGATTGTGCATCCGGACGAATTGAACCGGATTTGGATGATTCGGAAATATCTGAACGACATGAACGTCGTGGACGCGATGGAGTTTTTGCACACCAAGATGAAGGCGCATAAATCGAACGCCGAATTTTTGATGACCATCAACGTGCCGCGCTAAACGGATGTCTTGTCCCGCTTCGCCATGATGTGGCTTGACCAGGTCATGGCGAAGTTTTTTTGTCGCCTGCGATAGAATTTATGCCCGACTCCCTCGCTTCACTCCACAACCTGGCACGAATCGCCCTCTACGCCGCGCTTACCGGAGCCGCCGCCTTTATCCACGTTCCCGTGGGTCCCCTGTTCATTTCCCTGCAAACCCTCCTGGTGCTGCTGACCGGCTTTGTATTAGGCCCGAAAAACGCCGCCCTGGCCATGCTCCTCTACCTTGCCTGCGGCTGCATCGGCCTGCCGGTGTTTGGCCAGGGGAAGGCCGGCCCGGCGGCATTTCTGGGCCCCACCGCCGGCTACTTTCTCGCCTTCCCGGCGGCGGCGGCCCTGGCCGGCTGCGCGACTTTTTTTTGTAAAACTCGAAACGCCCGGCTCGTCGCCAGCATAGTTTTCGGCCTCGCCGGAACCGTCCTGATCCTGCTTGCCGGGACGGCGGTCCTGCGTCTCGGGTTTATTCAAAATTGGTCCCGCGCTTTCGCGGTCGGTTTCCTCCCGTTCATAATCGGCGACAGCCTGAAAATGATGGCGGCGGCGCTGATCGGTGGAGCCATGCCCCGCAGCGCCGGGTTGGAAAGAAACGCCGATGCCACGTGACCCCGTGCGGCCTGGTTTTTTCCAAGGTCTCGACGGACGCCTCAAGCTGCCCCTTCTTCTCGCCGCCTGCTTCACCTGCCAGTTCCTGCCGGCGGCTTTGCTGCCGCTGTGGCTGCTGGTTATCGCCTCCGCTTTCAGGGCCAAGGAAACGCGCACCCGGGAACGGCGGCTGATGCTGAGGAGCGCCGTTTATTTCATCTCGTTCTGGCTGATCATGACCCTGGCCTCGAACGCGGTCGGCGGCGTTCCCGCCGCGGCAAGCATTCGCGCGGCGCTGACCTTGGGCGGCAGGCTGTTGGCCTTGACCGGGGTGGGGATTTTGTTTTCCGCCTGGTCGAGCCCTTTGGAAACGGGACGCGCCGCCGCCTGGTTTCTGTATCCGTTGGCGGGGAAAAAGTCCTGGAAAGTCGCCTTGGCCATCGCTTTGACAGCCTGGTTTTTCCCCCTCGTGCTGCGGCAGGTTCCGGAAGTGCGCGAAGGCATCCGGGCGCGGGGTTTGGCGCTACCCTGGCGGCGGGAAATCCCTCTCCTGGTTTTGAACGTGCTTCGCTCCATGGAGCGAAAAGCCGGAGAAGTGGCGGTGGGTTTGGCCTCGCGGCGGCTGGACGATCCGGCGGTGTGGCGGGCGGGGAGAAATTGAATCCGGTAACCGCTTGGAAACCCGACCGCGTTTTCATACAATCAAAACCGGAAAAAGTGAGGTTTTCCAGCTTCAAAGCTAGATGGTGAAAATCCTTATTCACCACAGAGGCACAGAGAACACAGAGGTTCACAGAGTAACTGAAAAGAAAAGTCGGGGGAGGTTTATAAATTTTTTTAATATTTTTTATGTTTGTGTTTATCCCAATTTCTTAAGGACTCTGTGAACCTCTGTGTCCTCTGTGCCTCTGTGGTGAAAAAAAATTTCCGTTCACTTCGAACCCGATGAAACAATCATTCGGAAGGACCTCCGCATGCGCCGTGGACTCAGCCATCCCGATCGTCCGCAAAGCGAACCCGGCGCCATCAGCGTCTCCGAACTCACCCGCACGATTAAGAGCCTTCTCGAAAACCGCCTCGGAACCGTGAGCGTCAGCGGGGAAACGGCCAGCCTCAAAACCAGCCCTTCCGGGCACGTCTACTTTTCCCTCAAGGACGCCTACGCCCTGATCGATTGCGTCATCTGGCGCTCCGCCGCGGCGCGCCTGGGGAAACTGCCGCCCGACGGCGCCAAAATCGTCGCCCGGGGAAAACTCTCGGTCTACGAACCGCGCGGGCGCTATCAGCTCGTCGTCACCTCCATTTCCCTCGAAAGGGAAAAGGGCGACCTCTGGAAACAATTCGAACTCTTAAAGCAAAAACTCGCCGACGAAGGGCTCTTCGAACGCGACCGGAAAAAGCCGCTTCCCGCCGAACCCCGCACGATTGGCATCGTCACCAGCCCCAGCGGCGCGGCGCTCCGGGACATGCTCACCATCCTCAAGCGGCGGGCGCCAAACTTGCGGATTGTCCTCGCCCCGGCCCTGGTTCAAGGACCGGAAGCGCCGGGCGACGTCGCCCGCGCCCTGCGGGGACTGGACCGCTGGGGCGGGGCGGACGTGATTATCGTCGGGCGGGGCGGGGGATCCCTGGAGGATCTTTGGGCATTTAATGAAGAAAACCTGGCCCGGACCATTGCGGCTCTGAAGACGCCGGTGGTGAGCGCGGTCGGCCACGAGACCGATTTCAGTATCGCCGACTTTGTCGCCGACGCCCGGGCGGCGACACCTTCCGAAGCGGCGGAGCTTATCGCGCCGGACCAAACCCACCTTCGGGCGCGCCTCAGGCACGCGGCGGCGACGCTTTCGCGGTCGCTGTCCGGTCTCCTGCGGGAGAGGGAGGGAGCGTTGAGACTGGTTGCCGAACGCTCGGTGTACCGGCGTCCGGAGGAGCTTTTCCAGGTGCGCTGGCAGCGCCTTGACGTGGCGGCGGAAAGTTTGGCCGGGGCGGTGCGGGAGCGTTTGCGTTCGGGCGGGAATCGGCGGGATTTATTGGCGGCGCGGTTGGGCGGGGTGAATCCGTTGGCGGTTTTACGGAGGGGTTACGCGGTGGTGTTGAATGCGCGGGGCGAGGCGGCGCGGGGGGCGGAGGATGTCGAGGCGGGGGAGACGATAACCGCAATATTACATCGGGCGGAAATATCCGCCCGGGTTGACGCGGTTCGCGGGCGCAGTTTGGATTGAAGGCGCAGGAAGCTTTGCAGTCGATTTTGAAGGATTACTTACTGGACTTTTGCAAAATCATCATTCAAACCGCCGAATCGCGGTTTTGAAAAATCAAAAATCCTTGAAATTCGGGAAAAAATGATTTTTGCAAAGTGGCGATTGGCGGTTAAATCGCCACTTTGCAAAAGTTCAGTTACTTACATTGATTTGCAGCGGGGGAATGTTAAGTAATGCGTAAAATCAGCTGCTGTATCAGTCTCACTTTCGCGCTGGCTTGTTTGTCGGCAGGGTTCAATCCCGGTCCGGCCGCCGCCGGCGAGTTCACCCGCGCCGAAATCCAGGCCCTGGACCGCGCCATCGCCCGGGAGCTGGACAAGCCGGAACTCGGTTCGCAAACCCTTGGTGATCTCCAACGCCTCCGGCACCGTCTGGACACCCTGGAACAGCAGTCCTCCGGCCTGAACCCCGAGCGCGTCGTCGCCCTGGAGCCGCTCCCTTCCCTGGACGCGCCCAACACGACTCTCCGCCGGTTGCAAAATGAAGCGACCCCGGACAACCGTGCCGCCAACCGCTCCCTCGCCCTTTATCAGTTGTACCTCGGCCAGCCGGAAAGCGCCCTGGCGATATGGCGGAAAATGGGACCGGCCCACCCCGGCGACGTCGCCCACCAGCTTTTCGCCTCCTACCTGGAATTGACCATGGGCGAGTACGGACCGGCCCAGGCGCACTTGGACGAAGCCGCCCGGCTGATGCGCACCCGCACCAGCCTGGAATTGTCCACGCCGTTTTTCTGCACCAACATCGCCGGCTACCGGCTGTATGAAAAACGCGGCGCCAAGGAAATGCTCCCGGGCGAAGACACCCTGATCTACGTTGAAATCGAAGGCGCGGATTTTATCTCCCAGACCAACGGCGATTCGGAATGCCGGCTCATGTTCGGGCTTTCCCTCAGGAACGACGCCGGGGTCATCCTCTGGTCGGAAACGGACTACGGCGAATACGCGCCTCTTTTCAATGGGCCCATCCGCGATCTCCATACCGCCTTGGCCTGGCGCGTTCCTAACGACCTCGCCCCGGGACTGTACCGGCTCACCGTCCAGGCGGTGGAGAATTCGTCCAAACGCCGCGGGGAAAGCGTGCTGGAATTCAATGTCGGACGCCGCTCGACCAACCCGGACGGGAAAGTCGGGGCCAAGCTCCCGCCGGACCTGCAGAAAACCCTGCAAGACTCCGGCAAGGCCTTCCCCGGCGCCCCGAACCCCTTCGAAAAAGGCGAACGGCTGCTGCGCCGCGACGATCGCGCATTCGAATTGCTGAAGCAGTACGAACAGAACCAGCGGGTGGAGCGGCGGTAGTCGACTTTCTGAGAAAATCTTTATACTCAAACCGGAGACGCAGTCATGCACATCATTCCCGCCGTCGACATCAAGAACGGCAAGGCGGTACGTCTTTTCCAGGGCGAAAAGGATAAGGAGACGGTCTATTCGGCCTCTCCCGCCGACATGGCCCGGCGCTGGGCCGACGCAGGCGCGACCTATCTCCACGTCGTGGATCTGGACGGCGCCTTCGACGGCGTCAGCGATAACGAGCCGCATATCCGGGACATTGTGCAGGCGGTGAAGATTCCCGTCGAAGTCGGCGGCGGGGTCCGGGATCGGGACAAAGCGCGGCGGCTCCTGGAAATGGGGGTCGAACGGGTCATCGTCGGCACGAAAGCCCTCGAGTCGCGGGTGTTCCTCGATAAACTGCTTGAGGAATTTCCCGGCAAAATCAACGTCGGCGTCGACGCCCGCAACGGCCTGGTCGCGGTCAAGGGCTGGACCGAAACGAGCTCGGTGGCGGCGAAGGATTTCCTTGCCGGACTCTCCGGTTCGGGAGTGGCGGCGGTGATCTATACGGACATTTCCCGCGACGGCGCCATGCAAGGGGTGAACGTCGCCGCGATGCGTGAAGCCTGCGCCGCCACCGACGTGCCGATCATCGCCAGCGGCGGAGTAACCGCGCGGGAGGACATCGCGGCGCTGCGGGGTTTGCCGCTGTTCGGCATAATCGTCGGCAAGGCGCTCTATGAGGAGAGGCTTACGCTTAGGGAGGCGATGGAAGCGTTGAAATAGGGCGCTATTCGAGTTTGTTGCCGCGTAGATCCGCACCTTGTTACGCCGTTTTTACCGTATTCCCGCAATCCACGATGGAATTATCCGCCGCAAGTTGTATTTTTTATTGCCAGCTTTGTCTCCTTGTGCATAATGTTTTCCATTCCTGCTGGGCGGTTTCTCCGATACCAATTTCTTTAGGTTTTTTGCAAAGGTTTGAAGACCATGGATAGGATCAGTCATTTCTCGTTCGCGGCCGTGGCCGTGCTGGCGGTGTTTTTTGCGGTTGCAGGTTTGGCAAGGGCGGGAGATACCGTCGACGCTCCCCAACAACAACAGCGGCAGCAGCAGGTCATTAGTCCGGTCGAGGCCTTCACCCTGATGGCCGGCGAAGCCGAGAAAGGCAATGCCGGCGCCATGTTGACCCTGGGCACGATGTACGAACGCGGCATCGGCACGCCCCGGTCCTTCGTAAAAGCCCTGGAATGGTATCGCAAGGCGGCGGCGGCGAATCTGCCGGAAGGCTATTACAACGTCGGCGTCTGCTACGAAATCGGCATGGGGACGACCGGAAACCCGACCGAAGCCTTCAATAATTTCGAAAAGGCGGCGGAACAAGGTTTGCCGCAGGGCCTCTACAAGCTGGCGTCACTGTACTTCACCGGCACCGGCACGGCGAAGAACGAGCCGTGGGGAGTGGAACTGCTTGGCCGCGCGGCGGCGGCCGGCCACGCCGGGGCGGCGAACGATCTCGGCGTCATCGCCTTCGAGGGGAATTACGGTCAGCCGAAGGATCTCAACAAGGCGTTCGACTGGTTCACTCGTTCCGCTGAAATGGGGAATGGCGAGGCGATGAAAAACCTTGCCGTGTTCTACCGTGACGGCCTGGGCCGGCCCGCCGACCCGGCGCAGGAGCTGAAGTGGTACGCCCTGGCGCGCCTGGCCGGTTACCCCGCCCAGCCCCTCAACGCGGCGATGGAAAAGGTCAAGGGGTTGATGTCCGAAGACCAGGTCAAGAAGGTCGAAGCGGACGCGCAGGCCTGGGTCCAGGCCTTCCAGAAGCGCCAGCAGGCGCAGCAGCAGGCAGCGCAAGCGAAGCAGTAGCGGGCGGCTTGGGAGACAGTGAATGGAAATGCAAGGCGTCCCCGGCATTTGCTCCGGAGACGCCTTTTCACAATCACGATAGGTGTTCGCTATAGATGGGCGAGGATTTATGGACAAGAACAGTCTCGGCCGATTTGTCGAAGCGGCCTGGAGTTATCAGCCGGACCGGAAAAGCGCGATTGTGAAAACCCTCGAGGATTATATCGCCATTCCCAACGTGTCGCCGGCGTTTGCACCGGACTGGGCGGAACAGGGCGACACGGACCGGGCGGTGGAATTGTTCGCCGAGCGCTTGAAAGCTATGCAAAATGAATGGTCCGCCGCCGGAGTGCGCACGGACGACGTCAAGGTGGCGATCCTGGGCGGCAGGAAAAAACCGTTGCTGGACGCCGCCGGCGAGCGGCGCACTCCCGCCTTGCGGGTCGACATTCCGGCTTTCGGCGGCGCCGCCGCCGCGGGAAAGACGGTGCTCCTTTACGGACACCTGGATAAACAGCCCGGTCTCGAAGGCATGTGGGCGGAGGGTTTGGGGCCGACCGAACCGGTAATCCGGGACGGCAAGCTTTACGGCCGGGGCGGCGCCGACGACGGGTATGCCTTGTGGTGCGCGTTCAGCGCGGTCATGGCGGTGCGGGCGGCGGGCGGCAGGCATGCGCGGGCGGTGATTCTTATCGAAGGCGCGGAAGAATCGGGCCGGGACGACGTGGAATATTACATCCAGGAAATGGCCGCCGGTCTGGGAGAGGTCGGTTTGGTGGTCTGTCTCGATTCCGGCTGCGGGGACTATGCCAATTTGTGGACGACCGGCTCCTTGCGGGGGGTGACTTCGGGACGGCTCAGGGTCGAGGTGCTTCGCGAGGGGGTGCATTCCGGCGACGCGTCGGGGGTGGTGCCGTCGCCGTTCCGGATATTGCGGAAATTGTTGGCCCGTTTGGAAAACGTCGACAACGGGGAGGTGTTTGCGCCCGAATTGCGGGTCGCGGTTCCGGCGAAGGTCCGCGCATATTTGGCGCGCTCGGCGGCGGTTCTGGGAGAAGGGGTGTGGCGCGGCTTTCCCTTTGTGGATGGGGTGGCGCCGGCCGGCAGGGAACCGCTCGAAATATCCCTGGCCCGGGGCTGGCGTTGCGGGATGGTGGTGAAGGGGCTGGACGGTTTTCCCCCGGTGGCCGGCTCGGGAAACGTCATGCTGCCCTGGGCCGAGGCCGGGCTAAGCATGCGCCTGCCGCCGACCTTGGACGCCGGCGCGGCGGCGGCATTCATCAAGCGGGAGCTGGAGCGGGATCCTCCCTACGGGGCGAAGGTGAGTTATACCGCCGAAGGGGCGAGTAACGGCTGGCTGGCTCCGGAGGAACCGGCGTGGCTGGAGGCGGCGTTGCGGGACGGGGCGCGGGAGGGATTTGCCGGCGAAGTGCTGGTGAACGCCGAGGGCGGGTCGGTTCCGTTCATGAATTTCCTGGCAGGGTTGTTTCCCCGGGCGGTGTTTTGGGTGACGGGAATTTTGGGCCCGGGGTCGAACGCGCACGGGCCGAACGAGTGCCTGGATTTGCCGGCGGTCCGGCGGCTGACTTTGGCTTTGGCGGGGGTTTTGTCGGCTGAGGCGCAAGGGACCCGTATTGGCTGATGCGGTTTGCATTTAGTCCCCATTGTTTCAGGATCCCTCAATGCCCATACCCCGCCACCTCGGTCTGGAAGAAGCCGCCGCCATCCTGTTGCAAGCAGCCGAACCTGCCGCAAGCTTTCCGGAAACCGTCCCCCTAACCAGTGCCCTCGGACGCATCGCCTATGCCGGCATCGCCGCAAACTTCGACCTGCCGCCTTTCGATCGCTCCCCGCTGGATGGTTATGCCGTCAATCATCTCGACCTGAACGGGGCAAGTCCCAAGAACCCCGCCCGCCTCAAAGTCAGCGGTCAAATCTTTGCCGGCGAAACTTGGCAGGGAGTCCTTGCCCGTGGCCAGGCTCTCCGCCTCATGACCGGCTCGCCTATCCCCGCCGGAGCGGATTGCGTGGTGCGCCAGGAAGATACTTGCAGCCATGCCGACGGACAGGGGGAATGCGTCGAGATTTTTGTCGAACTGAACAAGAACGACAATTTCTGTTTTCAAGGCGAGGATCTGCCGGCTGGAACCGCTTTGCTCCGCAAAGGGGAGCGTATCAACCCCGGACACCTGGGTTTGCTGGCCGCGGAAGGGCTGAGCTCCGTGGCGGTATTTCCGCGGGTCCGCTTGGGGATATTGTCAACCGGGAACGAGCTGGCCGAGGCGGGGAAAGATTTGCGGCCAGGGCAAATCCACGATTGCAACGGACCGTTGTTGTCGGCGCTTGCCGTCGAAACCGGGGCGGAAGTGGTGTCGGTCGCTTCGGGCCGGGACGAGGTGGAAGGGTTGGCGAATCTGGCGGAGGAGCTGTGGGCGCGTTCCGACCTGGTCCTTTCCAGCGGCGGCGTCTCGGTGGGATCCCGCGATCACCTGCCGGAGGTGGCGGCGCGACTCGGCGGCGAGACGCTTTTTCATGGAGTCGACCTCAGTCCCGGCTCCCCGCTGTTGGCGTTCCGGAAAGCGGGGAAATTGTTCTTGGCGCTGTCGGGCAACCCCTTCGCGGTTTTTGTCACCTACCACCTGTTGGCGGCGCCGGTATTGCGTAGGTTGGGCGGGATGGCGAGAGAGCCGGTTTTCCCGGACCGGGTGGCGGCGGTGCTGGGCACGGCCTTTCCGAAACGGTGCCGGACCCGGCGTTTCGTCCCCGGCTGGCTGGAAGGCGGGACGGTGCGTTTTCCGGCGGGTAGGCCGGAGAGTCGGTCGCTGTCAAGCTTGGTGTGTTGCAATTGCCTGGTGGACTTACCCGAAGGGAGCGAAGCGCTGGCGGCGGGGGCGGCGGTGCGAGTGGTGCCGCTTTGAGGTTTCTGGAAGCGGCAACCCCACCTCACACCGCGTCCTTGGTGTCGGTCAAACCACGCCGCTTGGCGAGGAGTGAACTGGAGTAAACCCGCACCGGCTTCGCCAATTCGCATCCCTCCATATCGAGGCCGCGATATATGTCCTTGTAGCGCAGTTCCTCCGCATCGCCCGGATAATAATCGTTAAACACTTCCGCCAATCCGGGGATGACCATCAACAATTCGCAAAAATAATCCCAGTTGCGGGTTTTTTGCCGTATCATGTTCTGCCTTTCTATCGCATCAAAACGCCAGGCTGACTTCCACCCGGTGCTCATGGTGATCCGTACTGAGGGGTATCTCCAATCCTGGCGTTTCCACGCCGTCCAGCTTGATTTCCGGAGCGGTCCGTCCCGCTTCCGCCCGCTTCACCGTAATGTCGTAATGCGCGCCGCCCTTGCGAACCCGGATGCCGAAAGTGGTCCAACCCTTCGGCGCGCAAGGGGTGATCTTCATGACGTTCCCCTCCATGCTGAATCCCAGAATATTTTCCAGCATGAAGCGGTAGAACCACGACGCTGAGCCGGTATACCACGACCAGCCGCCCCGCCCGGGATATTGGGGGTTCGTGTAAATGTCGGCGGAAATGGCGTAGGGTTCGTTCATGTATTTGTTCGCCCAGGCCCGATCCCGGGAATGGTTGATGGGGTTCAGTATTTCCTGAAGCTCCCACGCCGTACGGTGGTCGCCCAATTTCGCCGAGGCCATCGCCGCCCAGATGGCGCCATGGGTGTACTGGCCGCCGTTCTCGCGCACCCCCGGCACATAGCCCTTGATGTAACCGGGATTCAGCGGCGACTTGTCGAAGGGCGGGGTGAACAGGCGGATCAGCCGGTTCTCGCGATCCACCAGGAGACCCTCGAGGGAACGCATCGCCTCGGCGGCGCGCACCGGCGCGGCGACGCCGGACAGGACCGCCCAGCTCTGGGCAATCGAATCGATGCGGCATTCCTCGTTCAAGTCCGAGCCCAAGGGCGTTCCGTCGTCAAAATAGGCGCGGCGGTACCAGGCGCCGTCCCAGGCGTGCTTCTCGAGGTTCGCCGCCAGCAGGGCGGCTTCGTGGCGGCAGCGATCGGCGAAGCCGCGGTCGCCGCGCGCCTCGGCGAGACCGGAGAAGCGGTTCAGGACCGAATGCAGGAAAAAGCCCAGCCACACGCTCTCGCCCTTGTCACCACCGCCCACCAGATCCATGCCGTCGTTCCAGTCGCCGGATCCCATCAGCGGCAGGCCGTGTTCGCCAAACCTCAGGCCATGTTCGATGGCCTTCTTGCAGTGTTCGTATAAACTCGCCCGGTCGCCGGAAGCCTGCGGCAAATCGTAATACGATTCCTCGTCCTCCCTGAGCGGCCGGCCCAGTAAATACGGCCGTTTTTCATCCAGGACCTTGACGTCGCCGGTTACCCCGGTGTAATGCGCGGTCACGTAGGGAAGCCAGAGGTAGTCGTCGGAACAGCGCGTCCGCACCCCCCGGCCGACCGGCGGATGCCACCAGTGCTGCACGTCCCCTTCCTCGAACTGCCGTTCCGCCGAATCGAGGAGATGCTTCCTGGCCAGTGCGGGCTCGGCGTAGACCAGGGCCATCGAGTCCTGAAGCTGATCCCGGAAACCGAAGGCGCCGCCGGACTGGTAGGTCGCCTCCCTTCCCCAAAAGCGGCAGGACAGGGTCTGGTAGAGCGCCCAGCCGTTGGCCATGAAATTGAAGGCGGTGTCCGGGGTGTCGACCTGAATCGCCCCTAGCGTTTCCCGCCAATAATCCGTGACCTGCCTTAAACTCGCCCGCGCCGCATCCTGGCCGCGGAATTCCTTGATGAGGCGCCGGGCGCTGTCGATGTCGTTTGCCGAACCCAGGCGGAAGACCAGTTCCCGATCCTGCCCGGGGCCAAGGTTGCATTGCAGCCGCGCCGCGCCGCAGGCGTCGAGACCGGGACCGACCCGGCCGGAAAGCGCGTAGCGGCTCATGGCGGCGGGATTGGCGAGATCCCGGTTGCGGCCGATGAAGTCGCGGCGGTCGCCGCTGACGCCGCGGCCGGGATCGTCGACGTCAAGGAAGGCCAGGCGGCTCTTGAAGTCGCCCGAGTAGGGATTGCGGGCGACCAGGGCGCCGGAGCGGGAATCCACGCCGGTGACGATGTGCATGCCGGTCTTGCCGCGGAGATCCCCGAGCACCCATTCGACATAGCCGGTGACGGACAGGTTGCGGCGCTTGCCGGAATGGTTGACGAGGCGCAGGGTAAAGAATTTCACCGGGGCGTTCCTGTCCACGTGAATGGTCAGCCGGGATTCAATGCCGTTTTCCCGGTGGTCGAACCTGCTGTAGCCGAAGCCGTGGCGGACGATGTAGGCGCCGCCGGGACGGCAGGGATGCGGGGTGGGGGACCAGTATTCGCCGGTCTGTTCGTCGCGGATGTACAGCGCTTCGCCGGTGGGGTCGCTGACCGGGTCGTTCGACCAGGGCGTGAGGCGGAATTCGTGCGCGTTCACCGCCCAGGTGTGGGTGGAACCGCTCTCGGAGACGACGCAACCGAATTCGGGATTGGCGATGACGTTGACCCACGGGAGGGGTGTCGACACCCCTTTTCCGGTGACGACGACGTATTCCCGGCCGTCCGGGGCGAAGCCGCCGTAGCCGTTGGCGAGAACGAGTTTCTCCACCGGCGGGAGCTGTTCCTCCCGAGGGTCCTCGCCCTGCGGCAGGAATTGGTAGACGGTGTTCGAGAGGGCGAGTTCGGCGCGGGCCAGCTTGCGGAGCTGTTCGGGCAGCATTCCGTCGGCGTCCGAGAGCACCACTCTGGCGGCGCTCTGGATGAGTACCCGGTCCTCCTCCGGAATGCGCTCGGTGGAACGGATGAAAATGCCGCCCGGTTTTTCCAGGTTGGCGTCGTTCATGGCAAGGCCGGCCAGGCCGACGATTTCGTCGTTCAGGTTTTGCCGGTAGCCGGATTGGTCCTCGTTCCAGATGACCAGATCCGCCTTGAGCCCCTTCAATTTCCAGTAGGTGTGGGCTTGGACAATCTGCCGGATCAGGCCGAGGTTCGAGGAATCGGAAATCTTCACCAGGACAATGGGGAGATCGCCGGAAATGGCGTAGCCCCAGAGGCCGGACTGGCCGAGGCGGTTGCGGATAAGCGTCCCGGCGTCGGCACGCATGCTTGGATTCGCGTAGACGACCGACCCGGCCAGTTGCGCGTATTGGCGGGCCTCGGCGTCGCTGATGCCCTGTTGGCGCAGCAGCAATTGCCCGTGCGTCCAGGCGAGATCGAAGGCGCGGTCGGTGGAACGTTCGTCCTGGTATTTCTCCAGCAGGCGATCGGTGTCGGGTTGATCCCGGCTGATGCCGGTGACGATGTCGACGACGACAGCCTCGCCCGACTCCAGGAAGAGATCGCTGCGGATGGCGAGAACGGGGTCGAGGACGGCGCCGGCGCTGTTGCCGAGACGGTCGCAGCCCGGCAGCAGGGCGGCGGGACGCGAGGGGTCGTTGTTGCGGCCGATGAAGGCCAGGCGATCCGTTTCATAGGAAACGGTTCCGCCGACCGTGCCCCGCACCGCGAGCATGTGGAATAGGAAAGGCGTGTACTCCTCGTCGGAACGGGGCCGGCGGGAGCAGACGATGGCCTGGCGGCCGGGGACCAGGCGCGTTTCGACAAACAGCTTGGAGAAGGCGGGATGGGAATCGTCCGCGGCCGGAAGGTTCAACGCCACCTCGGCGAAGGTGGTGATGTCCAGGTGGCGTTTTCGGCCGGAACGGTTGGTCAGCCGCAGGCGCCGGACTTCGACGTCGTCCTCGGGGGTGACGACGATTTCGGTGTGGCAGGTGAAATCCTTGTCGCGGCGGTTGAATTCGGCCTTCCCCTCGGCGAAAACCGCCTCCTGGGATTCGTACGGCGCGCGGGTGGGCTGGTGCGTCGCGCTCCAGGTGTCACCCGATTCCTTGTCGCGGAGGTAGCAGTATGTCCCCCAGTTGTCGCGGGTGGAGTCTTCCCGCCAGCGGGTTAGGGCGAATTCGTTCCAGCGGCTGTAGCCGCCGCCGGCGGCGGTGATCATGACCTGGTAGCAGCCGTTGGAGAGGAGCTGGACGTCGGGGTGCGGGGTGCTGGGGTTGCTGATCACGCGGATGGGCGATTCGGGCCCGCTCGGCTGCTGGCGGATAGCCGGGCTGTATGTGGAATGGAAATAGCGGGCCTTCTCGGTGGGGGCGATTTCCTGCAGCAGCAGGGTGGTGGAGGCGAGGTGCGGGTTGGCGAGGAAACGCCGGTGCATGGGTCGGCCCAAGAGGACCTGGCCGATGGCGACCAGGCTCATCCCCTGGTGGTGCGCCATGTAGGAGTGGACGACGGCGGGGCCTGCGGCGCGGGTGGTCCGGCCGGGGGTGAAGTCGACGGCCTCGAAATAGCCGTAGGGGGTGAGCCAGCCCTCGTGCATCATGCGCCGCAGGTTTTGCGCGGCCTGTTGCGGGAAAACCATGGCGGCGAGGATGCAGGCGTAGGGGGCGATGACCAGGTCCTGGTCGATGAAATGCTTGAGCCCGAGTTGGGGGACGCCGAAGGCGCGGTATTGGTAATTCTGGTCGGCGTCCAGCAGGTTGAAGCCGGACTCGGAAATCCCCCAGGGGACTTTTTTCTCTGCCGCGTAGTCTATTTGCGCCAGCACCGCCGCCTTGCAGTTTTCGTCCAGGAGGGTCCCCTCGTACGAGTGCATGACCAGCATCGGCATCAGGTATTCGAACATCGAACCCGACCAGGAGATGAGCAGGGGGCGGCGGCCGGTGACGGTGAGGAGGCGGCCCATGGCGAACCAGCTTTCCTGGGGAAGTTTGTGCTGGGCGACCCCGAGGTAGGCGGCGAGGCGCGCTTCGGAGGCCAGGAGGTCGTAATAGCTTTGGTCGAGGCGGCGTTCATCGACGTTGAAGCCGATGGAGAGGAGACGCTTGGCCTTGTCGTAAAGGAATTCAAAATCGAGATTGGCGAAGTCCTCGAGGATGATTACCGCCTGCTGCAAATCGGCCAGGCGCGAGCTGGCGTGCTCGGCCCCTTTCTGAAGCAGTAGGACCAGATCGGGATGGATGGGGAGATGCTTGTTTTCCATTGCCGAATCCGCATTCCCGGCCGGTTCCGGGGTCCCGTCCGCGTTCGCAGCGGCGCCGTTGGCGGCGGCGGCAGGAGGCGGCGCGCCGGGCGTTTCTGCCGAATCGTCCATGCGGGCGGCTTGAAGGCGGACGGAGAGGCTGACCGCTTCCATGTACGAGGGCAGGCGTCCGAGTTCGGGATGGACGCGCCACTCCGGCTTGTCGATCAGCGCTTCGGCCCAAGGGGCGATTTCGTCGAGTTCGCGCGTCGCCTCCAGGCATTGATCGCGAAAGTACTCCAGCCACTTCCGGATCTTGCCTTCGTTGGGGTGGGCCTTTTCCCATTCGGAAATCAGCTTCCAGGCCAGGACGGAGAGGTCGCCCAGCAGCCGGCGTATCTCCCAGGGCGCCCGGGGCGGCTGCTTGGCGGCTTCGCCGAGTTTGCCGCGCAACTGTTCCAAGGCCGTAACTATGGGGAGCTCCGGCCTGCCGGCGTCGGAGACGGCCAGCTCGATGCTGTCGCGGAGTCCGGAGTAAAACTGGGGGAGGATGATTTCCGCTTCCGCGACTTCCCGCAGGCCCGAGGCGAGGACCAGGAGATGCGCGGCGAGGTTGCCGCTGTCGACGCTGGAAATGTAGGCGGGACGGAGGATGGCCAGGGTGCGGGTGTCGTACCAGTTGTAGAAATGGCCCCGGAAGCGGTCCATGCGGGACATGGTGGCGAGGGTGTGGCCGGTCCGTTCCAAAAGGCGGTTGGCGGTGATGAAGCCGAAATCGTAGGCGGAGAGGTTGGCGAGTAGCGAGAGGCCGATGTTGGTCGGGGAGGTGCGGTGGGCAATGCGCCCGAGGGGCTGCTCCTGGTAATTGTCCGGCGGGAGCCAATTGTCGGAAGGGCCGACGAAGGTTTCGAAGAAATTCCAAATGCGCCGGGCGTTACGGCGGAGGAAGACCCGTTCGGCGTCGCTGAGCGTTTCGACCTTGCGGCGGCGCGGCCTGGAGAGGATGTAGGCAAAAACTGGGGACAACAGCCACAGGAGGAAGAGGGGGAGGGCGTACAGGGCGAGGTGGGGATTCGCCCGATAGACCATGAACCCCACCACCACCCCGAGAACCGGGGCGATCCACATGGTGCGGAGAATGACGCCGAAGTGATCCAGGGGCTGTTTGGAGGATTCGTGCGAGGTCCGCCATTCCAGGAGCTTTTCCTTGGAGACGCACTGGCGCCACAGGCTGCGGCCGATGGCGTCGAGGTTGACGCAGGCTTCGAAGGGGAGGCAGGAGAATTTGAAAAGCACCTGCAGGGCTTGTTTTCCGGTGGCGGCCAGGCTGTTTTTCAGGTGCTGGCGGACGGTTTTGTCGGGGGCGACCTTGAAGAGGCCGAAGAAGCCGGCCACCGCCACCGGGCCCAGGAAGGCGAGGAAGGCGACCAGCTGCAGGAGAACGGGATTGATGGATATGGTGAGGGCGAGAATCAAGAGGAGCACGGCGGCGACGGGAGTAAGGCTGCGGCGCAGGTTGTCGAAAATTTTCCAGCGGGAGAGGAAGCTGAGGGGATTGCCGTTCAGGACGTTGTTGCGGCGCGTTTCGCCGCCGATCAGGTAACCGGCGATCTGCCAGTCGCCGCGAATCCAGCGGTGCCGGCGTTGAATGTCCATCAGATAGGTGCGCGGCGGATCCTCGTAGAACTTCACGTCGCCGAGGAGGCCGGAGCGAACCACGCAGCCTTCGAGGAGGTCGTGGGAAAGTATTTTGTTGTCGGGGAAGCGCCCGCCGAGGGCGTGGTCGAAGGTGCCGACGTCGTAGACGCCTTTCCCGATGAAGGAACCTTCGTCGAAGAGATCCTGGTAAAGGTCGGAGGAGGCGCGGGTGTAGGGATCGATGCCGATGTCGCCGGCGGTCATGCGGGCGTAGAGGGAGCGGTTCGCGCCGGCGAGGTTCGAGTCGACGCGGGGCTGGAGAATGCCGTGGCCGGAGACGACGCGGCCGAGCTGCTCCGAATAGCGGGGGCTGTTCAGGGGATGGGCCATGGCGCCGACCATCTGCCGGGCGCTGTCGCGGCCCATGGCGGTATCGGTGTCGAGGGTGATGACGTAGCGGACGTTCGAGAGGGTGTGGGTGCGGCCGACGACCCGGGAAAAGACCTCGGGGTCGCTGCCGAGAAGGTAGCGGTTGAGATCTTCGAGTTTGCCGCGTTTCCTTTCCCAGCCCATCCAGCATTTTTCGCGGGGATTCCATTTGCGCGGGCGATGGAAGAGGAAGAACGAGTCGCCGCTGTGTCCGGGATATTTGTCGTTCAATTTCATGACGCCCAGGCTGCACAGGTTGAGCAGCTTTTCGTCGGAGGGGGTGGTTTCGCTGCTCGCGTCGGAAAAGTCGGTCAGAAGGCTGAAGTGGATGTTCGCGCCGGGGTTGCCGAGATAGTGCATCTCCAGGATGCGGAGGATTTCGTCGACGCCCTCCTCGGAGACAAGCAATGTGGGGACCGCAACCAGGGTGCGGTGTTCGGCGGGAATCCCTTTCGAGAAATCGAGGCGGGGGATGCGCCGGGGCTTGATGAGTTGGGTGGCGAGGTAATCCACCAGGCCGACGGCGAGGTGGAGGGTGACGATGACCACCAGGATGAAAAGGATGACCGGGCGTTCGTAGCCTACGCCGCCGGCCCGGGCCAGGAGGGTGGTGAGGAAGGTGAAGAGGGCGGTGAAGAGGAGGACGCTTCCGAAGTAGAGGCCCAGGGTGAGGCGGGGCTTTTGGTTGTGCAGGAGGTCGGAAAGGGCGGGCCGGCAGCCCAGCGCCTTCCTGAGGGCGGCGCTACCCCTGCCTACCAGGTAGTAGCCGACGTGGGCGCGCGGGTTACCCGCTTCCCGGGTTATGGCGGCGTCGCGGGCGAGGGCGAGGCATTCTGCGGCGACTTCCACTTCGCCCTTCTGTCCCCGGCGGGCGAGTTTTTCCACGATGCGGCGGTAATCGTCGCGGCTGGCGAAATCCATTTTGCCATAGACGTCGGCGGGGTCTTTCCTGAGGATTTGCTCGACGCGGCTCATCGATTCGACAAATTCGTTCCAATCGGTGACGCCGAGGGCGCGTAGCGATGTGATACAGTTGCGCATGGAGATTTCGAAAGTGGCTTGTTCGTGGTTTTCGTCGGCGACGACCTGATCCAGGGTGCGTTCCTGTTCGTTCAGGTTTTGTTCGAGCCACTGCAGCGGCAGTTTCATCGCGCTGCCGCGTCCCTGGAGCTGGCGCTTGAACTCGGAAACGAAGGGCCGGGAGAGTTCGAGGTTGGCGCGGGCCATGTCGGCGATGGTGATGACCAGGTTCTTGGGGTTTTGTTCGTTGACGCGGACCAGTTCCTCACACCAACGGCGGGCGAGTTCGCGCTGATCCCGGGCCAGGCGGGCAAGCACCGCCATGCGGCGGATGTTTTCGATGATGGCCAGGCGGAGCATGATGGGAACCGCCCAGAGTTCGCCGATGTTCAGGGGAATGGTTTCCTGGTAGGCGCTGATGATAACGAAGAGGTCGGCGGGGGTGATGCGGGAGTCGCCGTAGGCGATGATGTGTTCGGCCAGATCGTAGACGCGGGGCAGGCCGGCCTTCCCGGGGTTGGCGAGGCGCGGGAGCTCCATAAGGTATTTTTTGGGGAGATGGCGCTTGGCGAGGGAGATTTGTTCCTCGATGACGTAGAAGTTGTCCATCAGCCACTCACCCATGGAAATGACGGGTATTTTCTGGCTGACGTCGTCGACGAAGCGGTGATGCACGGCGCGGATGACTTCCTCGTTTTCGCGAAGCCGGACCAGGAGGCGCTCGGCTCCGGCGCGTTCTTTTCCGGTGTGGTGTTCCTGTCCCAGGTCGCGGCCGCGTTCGCGGCGTTGATCGGGGCTGAAAAGTTCCATCCGGAGGGGCGGTTCGTCTAATGCGGCCTGGTATCCGGAGGCGGAGGGGGTGGCATTGTCGAGTTGGCTTTTGATTCCGTCTTCTGTTAACATTCCTGGCCCTTGGTTGGCTTGATACGTTTTAGTTAATATTATTCTTTAAAATTATCGTCTATGGTATATTGTATGTGTCAACTGCAAACTTTGTCGGCATTGTAAGTCTTGTTTGTGTTTTTGCAAGCCTATAATGAATTGTCAATAAACGTATTGCGTCACTTCTCAATTAATTTCGTTAACGCTGTGGAGGCGCATTGTTGAAGATGGGTTGAATTGGCGGGGCGGAAAAGTTTCCGGAAAACGGAGTGTTTTTACTTTTTGGACATTTGGGTGGTGGCAAGCATGATGCGGTTTGCGTTTCCTGTCCTTTCCTACTCTTTTCTATTGCTTTATGGCGTGTTTTCGTCCTAATCAAAAATATCAATAAAAAACGCTAGAAAAAAGTAATAAAAGATAGACAATGACAATAGATGTGTTAAAATACCGACAAGTCTTTATTCCCCTTCAATTCTGAAAACGCCAAGCATGCCGGTTGGCATTGAGGTATGATGCGACGGCGTGCGACTCATTCCACCTATTTCATTCTCGGGGAATATCGATCCCTTGGCGTATTTCCCATTTTCCCAGCAGAGGAGGCGAGTTCTGCTCTAGCCATCGCAGGCGCCACCAGCAATTCGCGCAGCACCGGAGTCGATCCAAACTGCGTTCTGATCCCATGGTAATGCCACGCTGCAGCGCAATCCGTCCCATCTCAAGTGCCTGTTTTGCGACGATGCCGGCTACGCCGCCCTGCTTGCCAAAAAAGACGTGAAGGTTTATGATTTTTACCATCAGGACAACCATCGCGAAGAAGGGCTTCCGCAAGCTGGTGGTGGATCGGGGCGGCAAGCCGGATAACGTCGACAACCTGAAGCGTGGCTGAGGCTTCGGGTGCAACGGACATTCATGAAAAACCGGACATCCAAGATTACCGGATTATTGACGGTCACGATATTCCATTCAGCATGCAACCTTTTGATCACACGACTGTTGTGGAGGCGGTTCCCACAACAGTCGCGTAGTAGGGTTCACCCCGATTTCCCTTCCCCGGCCGGCGGTCCGGATTGTGTCCGGTTACGCATTCGGGGAACAATTTCCCGCAAGGAGACGGTATGCGCAAATTCGTATTGTTGTTTGCCCTGGTCGCCATGCTCGCCGCCGGCGCCATGGCTGGCGAAAAGAAGGGCACCATCGGCTGCTCCCTTCTCGCCTTCAGCAATCCCTTCTACAAGGAAATCGCCGACGCCATGATTGCCGAAGCCGGGACAGCCGGCTACGACGTGGTCATCACCGACGGCAATTTCGACGTCGTCAAGCAGTCGAACCAGGTCAAGGATTTCATCGCCTCCGGCTACGCCGCCCTCGTCCTCGCCCCCTGCGACTCGAAGGCCATCGGCGCCACCATCCGCGAAGCGAATGAAGCCGGCATCCCGGTCTTCACGGTCGATATCGGCAGCCTGGACCCCAACGCCAAGGTGGTCTGCCACGTCGCCACCGACAATTTCGCCGGCGGCAAAATGGCCGCCGAAGCCATGATTGAAGCCCTGAACGGCAAGGGGAAAATCGGCATCATCAACCACCCCGAAGTCGAAGCGGTGATTCTGCGCACCGACGGCTTCAAGGCCCGCCTCAAGGAACTCGGTAAGGACAAGGATATCATCATCATGGCCGACCTCCCCGGCCTCGGCTCCCGCGACAAGGCTTTCCGCGCCGCGCAGGACATGCTCCAGGCCGTCCCGGACATCGACGGCATCTTCTGCATCAACGATCCGACCGCCCTCGGCGCCATCGCCGCCCTCGAAGGCGCCGGCAAAATGGACCGGGTCAAGCTGGTCGGCTTCGACGGCCAGCCGGAAGGGAAGCAGGCCATCAAGGACGGCAAGATTTTCGCCGACCCGATCCAGTTCCCCGCCAAGCTCGGCGCCGAAGTCGTCAAGGTCTTCCTCCGCTACGTCGACGGCGAGGATGTCCCGAAGGAAATCCTCATCCCCACCGCGCTCTACTACAAAGCCGACGCGATGAAGGATCCGTCCCTGAAATAAGGGCAATTATCCGGACTATTGCAAAATCACCATTCAAACCGCCGAACGGCGATTTTGTAATATCAAAAACCTTTGAAATTCGCGCTAAAACGATTTTTGCAAAGTGGCGATTGGCGGTTAAATCGTCACTTTGCAAAAGTTCAGTCCATTACCCAGGGTCGACGGAAAGAGCCTAACCCATGGGCGAGAATCCCCCGCTCCTCAGAATGACGAATATCGAAAAAAGCTTCCCCGGGGTTCACGCCCTGAAGGAGGTCAGCCTCGAATTGTACCCCGGCGAAGTCCTCGGCCTGATGGGCGAGAACGGTGCGGGGAAGTCCACCCTGATGAAAGTCCTCGGCGGCGCCCACCAACCCGACTCCGGCAGCATCGAAATCCAGGGCAAGCGGGTGAACATCGACAGCCCCCACGCCGCCTCCGCCCTGGGGATTTCCATCATTTACCAGGAACTCAACATGATCCCCGCCATGACCGCCCGGGAGAACCTCTTCCTCGGCCGGGAAAGGAACACGAAGGGATTCATTAATATAAAGAATGAGCGCGAGGCGGCGAAAGGGCTTTTCGCGCGGGTCGGCGTCGACATCGATCCCGAAGCCGAGGTGAAGACCCTTTCCGTGGCCCAGCACCAGGGCATCGAAATCGCCAAAGCCCTACTTCTCGACGCCAAGATTGTGGTGATGGACGAGCCGACTGCCGCCTTGACCCAGACCGAATCGGAGCGGCTCTTCCGCATCATCGCCGAACTCAAGGCCAAGGGTTTGGGCATCATCTACATCAGCCATCGCCTCGACGAAGTCCTGGAACTTTCCGACCGGGTGGCGGTGCTCCGCGACGGCGCAAGCGTCGGGACGCGCACCCGCGCCGAGCTCGACCGCCCCACCCTCATCGAAATGATGGTCGGCCGGAAACTCAGCCAGGAATTTCCCCCCCGCGGGGTCAAACTCGGTCCGGTGCGGCTGGAAGTGCGGGGAATCGGCCTCGGGAAGACGGTGAACGACGTTTCCTTTTCGGTCCGGGCGGGCGAGGTGGTGGCGCTGGTGGGTTTGGTGGGGGCGGGACGGACAGAAACGGCGCGCCTCCTTTTTGGCGCCGACCGCATGGACCGGGGGCAGGTGCTGTTGGACGGCAAGCTCCTCAATCTGGCCAATCCCCGCGACTCCATCCGCTCCGGGATCGCCCTGCTCACCGAGGACCGCAAGTCCCAGGGCCTGGTCCTGATTCAATCCGTCCGCGACAATTTCGCCCTGCCGAACCTGAAACAGTGGAGCCGCTTCAGTTTTATCAAATCGCGGGTGGAACGGAGTTCCTTCGCCAAATACGTCGATTCGATCCGCATCAAGATCCCGAGCCAGGAACAGCTGGCGAAAAATCTTTCCGGCGGCAACCAGCAGAAGGTGGTCCTGGCGAAATGGCTCCAGGCCAATTGCGAGGCGATTATCTTCGACGAGCCGACCCGCGGGGTCGACGTCGGCGCGAAATACGAAATCTACCAGATCATCAACGAACTGGCCGCCGGCGGCAAGGCGGTGGTGATGATCAGCTCCGAACTCCCCGAAGCCTTGGGCATGGCGGATCGGCTCCTGGTGATGCGGGGGGGAAGGATAGTCGGGGAAATTACCCGGCCGAAAGAGGTGACCCAGGCCGACGTTCTTCACGTGGCGGTGAGTGGGTAGGACGACTTTGCCGGGAGCGCATCTCAACTCTGGTAACGTCAATCCGCATCCTGTTACGCCTGACTCCTCTTCACACGTCATTCCGGCGTCGCAGGCGTTGAACCGGGGGGAACGGCGGCTCGCCGGAATCCAGGCCGAGAAACCGCCGCTACGAGGCTACTAGGAGCTACTTTTAAATCTCGGAACAGAATGGCGCGGAAATAAGGCCTTTGAAGCCACCACAGACAACGAAAGCGGCACGTATGAAGCGCTTCCTGAACGACTACGGCACCATCTTCATCCTGCTTCTCCTCTGCCTCTTCCTGAGCTTCACCACCCTGTCGCCGCAGAACCCGGAAGGCGCCGCGGCCGGCCGGCTGGTCGCCGCCAACCTCGCCGGCGGCTCCCCTAAGCCGCAGCGGGTGCTGATCGCCATCCGCGACAACGCGATGGAAAGGGAATTCGCCGCCGCGGTGGAGGAAAGGCTCAAGGCCGCGGGCATCGCCGTCGCCGGCGTCGCGAAAGGCGCGCCCGGCGAAGTGCGCCGCATTGCCAAGGAAGCCGAAGCGAGAGGCGAAAACATCGACGGCGTCGCCTGCAGCGAACCGACCTCGGTATGGGGCATCTTCGACAACCTGGGCGAAAAAATCCCCAACATGAAGAACGCCACTATCGCCAAGCCCACGCCATACCTCTGGCCGACCTTCCTCAAGAAGGAAAACCTCATCAACGTCGCGAACCAAATCGTGGTCATCGCCACCATCGCCATCGGCATGACCATGATCATCATCACCGGCGGCATCGAACTGTCGGTCGGCAGCCAAATCGCCTTCGCCTCCTGCCTGGCCGCCTGGCTTATCAAAAACTGGGGCGGCGCCTACGAGGCGGAGACCGGGGCGATGGTCGGCTATTGCCTCCTGGCAATTTTCGTCTGCGGCTGCATGGGCTTTTTCACCGGCCTTTTCGTCACTATTTTCAGTATCCCCCCCTTCATCGTCACCCTCGCCACCATGATGGTAACTTCCGGCCTCGCCTTCATAATTTCCGGCGGCTATTCCATCTACCAGCTTCCCCCCAGCTTCACCTGGTTGGGAAGGGGCATGCTCCCGGGCGGGATTCCCATATCGGTGGGGATAATGCTTGTCCTCTATATCGCCGCCCACATCATGATGAGCCGTACCACCCTCGGCCGTTACATCTACTCCGTCGGCGGCAACCGCGAGGCGGCGCGCCTTTCCGGCGTGCCGGTGAAGTTTGTCCTGTTCTTCGTCTACACCATCACCGCCATCCTCGCCGGCCTCGGCGGGGTCATCACCGCCTCGCAGCTTAACGCCGGCGCCCCCACCTACGGCGTCACCTACGAAATGTACGTCATCGCCTCGGTGGTGGTCGGCGGCACCAGCCTGGCCGGCGGCGAAGGGAAGATTCTCGGCACCCTCATCGGCTCCTTCATCATCGCCGTGATCCAGAACGGCATGAACCTCCTCGGGGTGGAAAGCTACACCCAGAAGGTGATTCTCGGCCTGGTCATCCTCGGCGCCATGCTGTTGGATAGGATGAAGCAACTCGACGTCAGATGGTTCCGCTCCCGCAAACGGGCGGCGTGACAAATAATTCCGCGTCCCGCGTGGGGACCGATGGTGTTTCCTACTTTGTTTTATGAGAGGAATGAGCAATGAAAAAAATCGTGTTATGCCTGCTGACGCTTGTCGCCCTGGCTTTCAGTGCCACGGCCGGTGAGAAGGCAATGAAGGACATCCGCATCGGCATGTCCATGAAACAGCAGAGCGCGCCGTATTTCGTGGCGCAAATCGAAGTCGCCAAGAAACTGGCCAAGGAACGCGGTTTCACTTTCATCGTCATCGACGCCGAAGGCAATCTCGAAAAACAAATCAGCGACTGCGAAGATCTCCTCTCCCAGAATATCGACGTCCTCCTCATCAACGCCTGCGACCCGGTCGCCATCGTCCCCGCCACCCACAACGCCGCCCGCCGCGGCGTCCCGGTCATCGGCTTCGACACCCTCATCGATCCGTCCGGCGAATACCTCACCATCGTCCTCTCCAACAATTTCGAAAACGGCCGCGCCGTCGGCGCCTACGCCTCCCAATTCTACACCGACAAGCCGGCCAAGGCGGCAGTCCTCAGCGGCACCAAGGGTAACACCCCCGGCCGCGACCGCCGCACCGGCTTCTTCACCGGTTTCATCGAACAGGAACTCCTCACCAAGGGCAAATGCAACCTCGATCTCCAGGTCCAGGGCTGGGGCGACTGGGCGCAGGAACTCGGCCTGAAGGCGATGGAAGACATCATCGTCGCCTACCCGGACATCAACATGCTGATTGCCGAAAACGACTCCATGGCCCTCGGCGCCCTCAAGGCCATTCAAGAGGCGGGCAAGGTGGATCAGATCCGCATCTTCGCGGTCTGCGACGGCCAGAAGGAAGCGATGGAACTCATCAAGAACAACAACGAAGGCAACTACATGGCCACCGGCATGAACGACCCGGATCTCGTCGCCCGCACCGCCGTCGACCTGGCCATCGAATACGCCCAGAAGGGCAAAATCGACATGCCGAAGATTTATTTCACCGAACCCGTCGCCGTCACCAAGGAAAACGTCGCCAAGTACTATCGTCCCGACGCCATTTTCTAAACCAACGATTTTTGCCAAGCGGCGATTGGCGGTTCAATCGCCGCTTGACAAAAGGACAACAGCCATGACCCCAAGCGTCGAAATGCAAGGCATCAGCAAGTTCTACGGCGGCGTGGAAGCCCTGAAGGCGGTCGACTTCTCGGTCCTTCCCGGTGAAATCCACGGCTTGGTCGGGGAAAACGGGGCGGGCAAATCCACGCTAGTGAAAATTCTTTCCGGCGCCGTCCAGAAGGATGGCGGGACGGTACTATTGTCCGGCCAAAAGGTCGACATCAAATCCCCCAGTGACAGCCGCCGCCTCGGGATCGGCATCATCTACCAGGAGTTCGCCCTGGCGCCGGACCTCACCGTGGCCGAGAACGTTTACATTTCCCGCCTCCCGGAGTCGCGCCTGGTCAATTGGAAGAAGCTTACCGCCGACACCCGGGAGCTCCTGGCTCGCCTCGGCTTCGACATCGATCCGCTCGCCCGCGTCCGCAGTCTAAGCGTCGCCTACCAGCAGGTGGTGGAAATCGCCAAGGCGCTTTCCGAAAACGTCAAGGTGCTCATCCTGGACGAGCCTTCGGCGGTCCTGGCGCCGTCCGATTTGGAAAGGCTCTTCAAGATTCTCGGCCTGTTGCGGGAGCAGGGCGTTTCCATAGTATACATTTCGCACCGCCTGGAAGAAATTTTCGCCATCACCGACCGGGTCACCGCCATGAAGGACGGTTCGGTGACCGGCCGCTTCAAGACCTCGGAGATAAACCAGGACCTGCTCATCGCCGCCATGATCGGCCGCGAACTGACCGCGCTCTACCCCAAGCGCAAGGCGGTCCTGGGGGACGTCGTCCTGAAGGTCGACGGGCTGGTCAATGAAAAGGTGTCTGGCGTGTCTTTTGAAATTCGCGCCGGGGAAGTGCTGGGGCTTGCCGGCCTGGTGGGGAGCGGCCGTACCGAGATTGCCCGCGCCATTTTCGGGGCCGATCCAAGACTGGGGGGCAGGGTGTACGTCGACGGCGTCGAATCGCGCGCCCACCATCCCCGCGACGCCGTCGCCGCCGGCATCGGCCTGGTGCCGGAGGACCGCAAGGGGCAGGGCGCCTTGCTCAGGATGTCCATCCGCGAGAACGCCACCATGGCGTCCCTCAAAAAGGTGTCCGGGGTCTGGGGCGTCATCAAGGGCCGGAAGGAACGGAATGTCGTCGCCGACCTGGTGAAGCGCCTCGCCATCAAGACCGACAACATGGACAACCCGGTGTCGTCCCTGTCCGGCGGCAATCAGCAGAAGGTGGTGCTGGCCAAATGGTTCGCCTCGCACTTCCGGGTCATGATTCTCGACGAGCCGACCCGCGGGGTCGACGTCGGGGCGAAGTACGAAATTTACGAACTGATCAATTCCCTGGCCGAGTCCGGCCTGGCGGTACTGGTCATCTCGTCCGAGCTTCTGGAACTGATCGGCACCTGCGACCGGGTGCTGGTGATCAGGAACGGCACGGTGACCGGCGAATTGACCGGCGACGAAATCACCGAGGAGCAGATGATGCGTTACGCCATCCAGAGCGGCTCCGGCCAGCAGAGTGAGTGAAGGGCGCCCGAAAGCGTGCGCTGGTGCCAGCGTATTTTTCAAGCCGGCCCGAATGGCAAAACCCGGGCAGTAATAACGGAGAACCAAATGAAGCGCGGATCGCCCATTGTGGCCTTTTTGCTGAAATACAATACGCACCTCATTTTTGCGGCGCTGTTCATAATTTCCGCCGTCATGTCGAAGGTGTTTCTCACCGAGCAGAACCTGTTCAACCTGCTTCGGCAAGTGACCCCGAACGGACTCGCCAGCATGGGCATGCTGATGGTGATTCTCACCGGCGGCATCGATCTTTCGGTAGGTTCGGTCGTGGCGCTTACCAGTGTTTCCGCCGCCCTGTTCTCCTTCAAGTTCGGCGCTCCCCTCACGCTTGCCCTCACCATCGGCGTCGGGGCGCTGATGGGCATGTTCCACGGGATCTTCGTGGCCTGGCGCAATATGGCGCCGTTTGTGGTGACCCTGGCCGGCATGACCATCGCCCGCGGCTTCGCCTACATCTATTCGAACGCCGCCCCCATCCGCCTCCCCGCGCAGGCGAAATTCCTGAAGGATCTCAGCACCGACTACTATTTCGGCATTCCCGCGCCGGTCTTCATCATGCTGGTGGTGTTCCTGATTACCCTGTTCATACTCAGGAAGACCTCGTTCGGACGCCTGACGGTGGCCATCGGCTCGAACGAGACGGCGGTGCGTCTCGCCGGCATCCGCACCAGCTGGTACAAGTTCTGGGTCTACGCCCTGTCCGGTATGTGCGCCGCCATGGCGGGGATCATCTCCACCACCCGCACCGGCATCGGCTCGGCCAACGCCGGCCAGGGTCTCGAGCTCGATTCCATTGCGGCGGTGGTAATCGGCGGCGCCAGCCTGTCCGGCGGCTACGGCAGCGCCACCCACACTCTTCTCGGCGTCCTGATTCTCGGCATGATTGGGAATATCATGAATCTGACCGGCATTCCCTCCTATCAACAACAGGTCACCAAGGGGTTGATCATCGTCGCCGCGGTGTTGCTGCAAAGCATAAAAAAGCGGGATTGAAGCCTGGCGGCAGTATCGTTCTTCAAAATCTATCAAGCCGTCAACAGTCCGCTGTTGACGGCTGGTTTGTAACGGCGCTATGTTCTTTTCATCATACAACCTTTTGATCACGCTACTGTTGCGGGTGCGGTTCCCACAACAGTAGCGTAGTGGGGCTATATAAAAAATATATTCAAAATTAATGGTAAAATAATTGACAAAGTGAAAATGATCCGGTATGTTATAAATATCTTTATCCCTCGAAGTAAAATAATTTATTAATCCTGCATAGTTTTCTCGATAGGTTCACATAGCCCGCGAACAGGGTTCGCGGGAAATCTGGTTTTGCCGAATTGCCATGCAAATTGACGATGGACGATTTTGTAAAATCAAGCCACTCGAAATATTGGCCTCAATCACATTCAGCACAATTTTGCCGTTGGGGCAATTTCCCGATTGTCGGGATTTTGCCGGAGGGAGCTCTGTCCAAATTTGGAGAAAGAAATGCCTAGCTTGAAAAAGATACTGCTGGCAGCCTTGCTTTTGCTCTACGCAGGGGTGAACGGCGTCGCCGCCGCCGATCCCGCCGAAGCCACCGATCAAGGCAAACTGATTATGCCGGTCGACAAAACCCTCAATTTCGTTTTCATCCCCAAACTCATCCATCCCTGGTACGACACCGTACGCCAAGGTGCCGAATATGCGGTGGCGGAATTCGCCAAACAGGGAATTAAAATCAACGTCCGCTTCGATCCCCCGCCGGTCGCCGACCTGAACGAACACATCAAGAAAATCGAATCCGCCATCAGCGCCCGCCCCGACGGCATCTCCGTCGCCGCCCTGGACCCGGCGGCAAACGCCCAAGTCATCGACGACGGCATCGCCGCCGGCGTCACCATCTTCACCTTCGACACCGACTCCCCTGCGTCGAAACGCCCCTGTTACGTCGGCCATAACCGCGACGAGGACGACGGCTATATGCTTGGCGAATACCTGGCCAAGAAAATCGGCGGCAAGGGTAATATTGGCGTCCTCACCGGTTCCCTCACCGCTCCCAACCACGTCGGTCGCACCAAGGGCTTCCGCCGCGCCATCGAGAAGTATCCCGGCATCAAGATCGTTTTCGAACGTTCGGAAAACGACGATCTCCAAAAAGCCGAGGAGCTCACCGAAAACGCCCTGCAGGCCCACCCCGACTTGGTCGGTTTTTTCGCCTGCAACCCTTCGAACATCGGCATCGGCCGCGCGGTCCGTAACGCCGGCCTGACCGGGAAAATCGCCATCGTCGGCATGGACCTCCTGGATGAAACGCTGGAACTCATGCAGGACGGGGTCCTCGATGCCGTCGTCACCCAGCGCCAATGGGAGGCGGGCTATTGGAGCGTGGTCTATCTGACCCGGAAATACCAGGGCCACACCTTCCCCGCCGAGCACCAGACCGGTTCCCGCCTGTTCACCAAGGATGATCTCTGATCCATATCGCCCTTCCCATGCCCCGGGGTCGCCGCGAAACTGATACCGGTCTATTTCGCCCGACCCCGGGACAATTCCGCGAGGCAGCCGCTGTGGACATGACTCCGACTCCTGCCCTTGAAGTGCGGGCCATTTTCAAGTTTTTCCCCGGTTCTCGGGCGCTCGACGATGTGTCCCTGTCCATCAGACAGGGGGAAATTCACGCCCTAATCGGGGAAAACGGAGCGGGGAAAAGCACCCTCATGAACATTGTCATGGGGCTGCTGCAACCGGACTGCGGAACGCTGTACCGGAATGGAAAACAGGTGACCGTCCCCAATCCGCCGGCCGCCCAGGCCCTCGGCATCGGTATGGTGCCCCAGGAGCTGAACCTGGTGCCGCATCTTACCGCGGCGGAGAACATCAACCTTGGAGCTTTGCCCGGGAAGGCCTGGCGCGTCGATTGGGCCGCTGCCCACAGCCGCGCCGCCGACATACTCGGACGGATCGGCGGCGGAATCGATCCCAACCGCCGGGTATCCTCCCTCAGCATGGCCCAACGCCAGCTGGTGCAGATTTCCCGGGCCCTGGTCTTCGGGGCGGAAATCATGATTTTCGACGAGCCGACTGCCAGCCTTACCCACACCGAAACGGAAAAACTCTTCACTCTGATCCGCGCCTTCCGCTCCGGCGGCGGCTCGGTGTTTTATATTTCGCACCGCCTGGAAGAGATTCGCGATCTCAGCGATCGCATCACCGTTCTGCGGGACGGACGGAAAGTGGCGGATTGCCGCACTGCCGAAACATCCATCCAGGACATGATTCGCCACATGGCTGGCCGGGAAATGGAGGCCGCCGTCCGTCACCGGCAGGCCGATGCCGGCGAGGCGATCCTCAAGGTGGAGAAATTGAGCCGCGAAGGCGAATTCGCCGGAGTGTCCTTTACCCTGCGTCAGGGGGAGGTATTGGGCTTCGCCGGATTGGTGGGGGCGGGACGCACCGAACTGATGCGTTGTATTTGCGGCGATACCTCGCCCGACTCCGGCCGGATTTGCTATGGGGAAAATGGAACTTTGCGGGAGACGCGGTTCACCCATCCCGCCCAAGCCATTCGCGCCGGCATCGCCTATGTGCCGGAAGAACGGCGCAACCTGGGGATTTTTCCGCAACTGGGGGTGATGGAAAACATGACCATGCCTGCCTTGCGGGCCTTCTCCAGTATGGGTTTGACCTTGAGTTATTCCCGCCTGGGGAAGATCGCGGAGGAGTATGTCCGCAAGGTGGGGGTGAAGACTTCCGGCTTGGGTCAGTGCATCCGAAATCTCTCCGGCGGCAATCAACAAAAGACCATCATCTCCCGCTGGCTGATCAAAGGCTGCCGGGTCCTGATTCTCGACGAACCGACGCGCGGCATCGACGTCAACGCCAAGGGCGAAATCTACAGCCTGCTGCGCGGGCTCATCCAGGAACGGGGTATGTCGGTAATCGTGGTCAGCTCCGAATTGCAGGAACTTCTGGACGTTGCGGATCGTATTGTGGTGATGCACGAGGGCAGGATTCGGGGCGAGGTTGTTCCCGGCTCCGACACCACCCAGGAGGAAATTCTTCGCCATGCCCTCGACGGCGAGAGCGCACCGCACAGAACAGGATGCCATCTATGAACGCCAACGACCACAAGTCGGGACTACTGCGCCGGCTGCTTGTATTTCGCGAAAGCGGCATTTTGCTGGGGCTGGTGGTCCTGTGTCTCCTATTGTCCCTTTGCACCAGCACTTTCCTCACCCGCTACAACCTGGCCACGGTGGCGCGGCAGGCCTCTTTCGTGGGGATAGTCGCCTTTGGCCAGACTTTGGTGCTGTTGACGGGAGGCATCGATCTTTCGGTCGGGTCGCTGGCGGGGCTGTCGGCAATTCTCAGCACGCTCTTGATGACCAAGCTGCAGCTATCGGCAGAAGTGGCCATCCTACTTGGAATTTGCATCGGCACCGGGTTGGGGCTGATGAACGGCCTGCTGGTCGCCAAGGCGAAAATCAACCCCTTCATCGTCACCCTGGCCATGGGGGAAATTTTCGCCGGCGCCATCCTGGTCATCACCGAAGGCTATCCTATTCTTGGCCTGCCCAAATCCTTCCGCTGGCTCGGGCAGGGGACCCTCGGGAATATCCCGGTTCCTATTCTATTTATGGCGGCGGCGGCGCTGGTCCTTTCCTATCTGTTACGGAACACCCCGTTCGGGCGGGGCATTTACGCCATCGGCGGCAACCGCAACGCCTCGCGGCTGGTGGGTATCAGGGTCGAGCGGACCATTATCGCCATATACGCCCTGTCCGGGCTACTGGCAAGTTTCGCCGGCATCCTCTATGCCAGCCGCATCAATGCCGGACAAGCCACCATCGGGGCGAGTTGGGTCATGCCCTGCATCACCGCCGCGATTATCGGCGGCACTTCCTTGTCCGGCGGCGAGGGAAGCATAGCGGGCACGCTTTTGGGCTCGCTGTTCATGGGAGTTTTGGCCAACGGGATTGTCTTGATGGGGGTCACTTCCTACTGGGAACGCATCATCATCGGGGTGGTGGTAATCCTGGCGATGATTATCGACGTGTTGCGAGATCCGCTCCACCCGTTGCGGGGGCTATTGTCCGGAGCTTCCCGTCCAAAGCACGGCGTTAGCGAGTAGCTGAAGTTCTGCAGGTGGCGATTGAACTTTCAAGCGCCGCTTGGAAAGTATCATTTGGCAGGTGCCATAAATAATTACTTCATGCCGACCTTGACCTAAGGCCATTCGACAGCAGAACACCGCCACATGCCATTTGTTTTTCATAAAAAAATCCCGGGGACAACAAGGCAAACTTGTGAGTAAATAAATGCATAATTGCAAATAAACATATTGACAAAGTGTTTTTGTGTGATAAAATCAAAAATGTTATAAATTATTATGAATATATTTCCACTGCTTCGCCGACTCCGGACCGACTACTTCCACAGTTCCGCCGGCGGTCGAGTACGAGTCAAACGCACCCAAGCCGAAAATTGCCGGAAGCGTGTTTTCCGATCCCTAGCCCCTTGCCTGTCCGTACAAAGAGCGCCGAATCCGCTAGCACATATAGCGCCCGCACCGGCTGCGAGTGGTGGGTGCTGTTACGTCGACTATAGGGAATGTATTGGGTCGCGGCGCATTTCTGGATGCGATTCGCGAACGTCATCAGCCGTTTTTTGTTTAGAGGAGAGTTGTATGTTGAAAATCAGGATGCTAATCGGATTGGCGCTGGCGGTTACGCTGGCGGCAGCGCTCGGCGTGGGACGGCAGGCCACGGCCGGCGAAAAGAAGGAGTTTACCATAGCGAACATTCGCTGGGACATGGGCGACATCGCCTTCAACGGCGACCAACACGGCACCGAACAGGAAATCGCCGACATCGAAAAACGCGACGGCGTCAAGATCAACATGCTCACCTTCGGCTCCAACGATCCCCAGGAACAGCGTAAGGCAGCCGAAGCCTACTTCGCCCGCGGCGTCGACGGCATTCTCTTGAGCGCCTTCCAGCCCTCCGCCGTCATACCCATCGTCCGCGAAGCCAATAAGCGCGGCATTCCCATCGTCACCCACGACTCCGCCGTTCCCGGCGTGAAGCAGATCACCGTCTACCCCCTGGCGATCAGCGCCGGCGAGATCGTCGGCAAGGCCCTCCTCGACAACGTGGTGCAGATTCGCGGCGATCAATACCTGAAGGACCAGGGCGGCCACATCGTCGAACTGCGCGGCATCGTTACCATGGGCGTCGACATCCAGCGTTACACCGGCTGGCGCAACGAACTCGAGAAGTTCCTGAAAAAGTATCCCAAGGTCACCGTCTCCACCCACGTCGCCGAATTCAACGCCAACAAGGCCCGCCAAGCCGCCGACGCCAACCTGTCCCGCTACGGCGACAAGATTCTCTGCTTCTTCTCCATCGACGGCACCATGGGCGTCGCCGGCGCCATTCCCGCCCTCAAGTCCGCCGGCCTCTTCAAGCCCAAGAGCGATCCCAAGCACATCCCGGTCGGCACCATCGACGGCACCGAGGAAGAATTCGAAGCGGCCCGCCGCGGCGATCTCGACTTCTTCATCGACAACGGCAAACTCACCCAGGGCCGCCTCACCCTGCGCACCCTCTACGAGTGGATGAATATCGGTTGGGACAAGATGCCCAAACCCGGCCAGGAGCTTTGGCCCCAGGACAATGACATCCGCGAACCCTATGAAGTCGTCGACGGCAAGACCCAGGAACCCCCCTTCGAAGGCTACATCTACAGCTTCCGCAATCTCTGCTTCCCGCTGGACATGGACGCCAAGTCCCCGGAAGGCTGGGGCAACGCCTACTACCATGCCGTCAACGGCAAGTGGCCCTGGGAATGAGTTAAACTTTGATAACGGATTCCACGGCTGTTTTTGAGAACGAACTATAAAAATATTGACACAAGCGGAATAGCACCGGGCTGTCCCGGTAGGTTTGGGCCGCGGCCCGGCGCTTCCCGCCGCCAGTTTGCTTCGGGTGTCAACGCATCCGCAAAATTTTCGGGGACGCATCAATATGAATTCCAGTATTCAGGACAAGGTTCTGGCCTGCGACGTGCGCAATGTCTCCAAACTTTACCCCGGCGTCGTCGCCCTTAACGACGTCACCTTCGACGTCCGCTGCGGTGAACTGCACGGCGTCATCGGCAAGAATGGCGCCGGCAAATCCACCATCGTCAACATCATCGCCGGCATGACCGAACGCACTTCGGGGCAGGTTTTCATCGGCGGCAAGGAAATGCCCCGGGCCTATTCGCCGCTGGTCGCGGAGAAGGCCGGAGTCTACCTGGTCCCCCAGAACCCGCTCATCCTGGCGCAGCGCAGCATCACCGAAAACATTTTTGTCGGCAACAACCTCACCAGGAAAAGCGGGCTGGTCGACGAAGGGCGGATGCGCGCCGTCACCGAAGAAATCATCGGCCGCCTCGGTTTCCACCTCGATCCCGACCAGCTGATGGGCTCATTGTCCGTCGACACCCAGAAGCTCCTGATGCTCGGACGCGGCATCCATGTGGTCAAGGCCGGCATCTTCATGTTGGACGAAATCACCGCCTCGCTCAACATAGAGGAGCGGAGATACCTGGAAAAACTCATCGGCGAGTTGATGCGGGACGGCAAGTCCATCATCTTCATATCCCACCACCTCAAGGAAATCCTGCATTACTGCCACCGGATCACCGTGTTCAGGAACGGCAACAAAATCATCACCGAGGACTGCTCCAAGCTTAGCGAAAGCGACATCGCCACGCTCATCGTCGGGAAAAGCGTCAAGGAATACAGTGCCGACGAGTTCTCCGCCACCTGCGAAGCCGCCGCTACCGGCGACATCCTCACCGTCGATTCGGTCAACGTCAGGAAGTTATGTAACGGCATCAGCTTCAAGCTTCGCAACAACGAGGTCCTCGGTTTCGCCGGCCTCGAAGGCTGCGGCAAGGACGAGCTCTTCAAGTACCTGATCGGCGCCGAATCCGGCAGCGGCCGCATCACCCTGGACGGCGCGCCCCTGGAAATCAGCCGTCCCGCCCAGGCCATTGCCGCCGGCATCGCCTACCTGCCCCGGAAACGCGAGGAGGAAACGGTCTTCCACGGCAGAAGCATCGAGGAGAACATGCTGCTCCTCATCTACCGCAAGAACCGATCCAAGCTGGGGCTCATAAACAGCGCCTCCGCCCGGTTCCAGTCCACCCGCTACACCAAGCTTATGAACATCAAGATTGCCTCCGACAAGGACGACATCGACTCCCTCTCCGGAGGCAACAAGCAGAAGGTCATGCTTTCGCGCATCATGGGTACGGAGCCGCGCGTCTTTATCCTGAACGAACCCACCCAGGGCATCGACGTCGAGGCCAAGCAGGAAATCCTCAGGAACATTCGCGAAACCCTGGCGGTCAACGCCGGAGTCATTATCTCCTGCGAAAGCGTGCAGGAAATGGTGACCGTCTGCGACCGCATCGTCGCCCTGTACAAGGGCAAGGTCGCGCGGGTCTTCGAACGAAAGGAATTTTCCGAAGAGGCGATTTACCGGACCATTCAAGGCGCGTAGTGAACCGCGTAAATAGCCCTGCCGTTCCTTTACCTTGTTTGTTCTTCCTGAACTTTTGCAAAGTGGCGATTTAACCGCCAATCGCCACTTTGCAAAAATCGTTTTTGCCCGGATTTCAAGGGTTTTTGATTTTACAAAATCGCCATTCGGCGGTTTGAATGGCGATTTTGCAAAAGTCCAGTTCTTCCTTGTTCTATGTGAGGCAATTATGGAAAATTCCCAGGTCAGAAAAAAAGATCTCACACGCAAGCTTATCCTTTTCGCCTGCAATCACGGCGTCTGGGTGATTTTTTTCGTCATATTCCTGTTGGGCAGTTCCCTCGTTCCCGGTTTTCTCAGCACCTACAATCTCATGAACGTGCTCTGGGGCAACATCCCCTTCTCGTTCATGGCGCTAGGGATGTTCATCATGCTGCTGGTGGGTGAAACGGATCTTTCGCTCGAATCCATCTTCGCCATCGGCCCCATCGCCGGCGCGGTCCTCATGACCAAGTACGCCTCCGGCACGGTCACCCCCGCCTTGGCCATCGTCATCTGTCTCCTGGTCGGCTGCTTGGCCGGAGCCATCAACGCGTCGATTAGCGTCTACCTGCGGGTAAATTCCTTTCTTGCCACCCTGACCATGATGCTGGTCCTCCGCGGCATCGCCCAGTACCTGATCCCGGAAGGACTCTATTACCTCCCCGAAACCTTCATCGCCCTAGGCGACGAAATGGCCGGCCCCATCCCGCTCGCGGTCATCGCCTTCATCGTGGTCGCCGTCGGTGTCTACATCCTCACCACCCGCACCGTATTCGGGAAAAACCTCTATGCCACCGGCTCCAGCGAAACCGCCGCCTATCTCGCCGGCCTCAACACCAGGCGCATCCGTTCCTACGCCTTCATTCTCGCCGGCCTTCTCTCCGCCCTGGGCGGCCTCATCGGCTCCGGCCGCATGCAGGCGGTCACCGCCGACATGGGACAGGGGGACATCATGATGTGCTTCGCCGCCTGCTTCCTCGGCGGTTCCAGCATGGCGGGCGGCAACGGCGAAATCATCGACCTGGTCGGTTCCATCCTCACCCTGTCCATCATCACCAACCTGATGAACCTGGTCGGCGTCAATCCTTTCCTGGTCAAGATCGTCTACGGCATCATCCTGCTTCTGGCCATCATCTTCGCCAACGTGCAGCAGGACATCAGGAAGCGCCTCCTGATTGCCGACACCGCGGCTTGAGCGGGAGCCCCATGCTTCCATAAAACAAACGTCCCAATGAACGCCGTCCCCGGCGAGTGGAGGAAGAACAAATGAAGAAAACCATGAAAGGCCTGGTGTGGTACGGCGCCAACGACATGCGCTACGAAGATTGGCCGATTCCGGAAGTGGGTCCGGACGACGCCCTGATTCAGGTCGCCTATTCCGGCATCTGCGGTTCGGAAATGTCCATCATCCACGGCACCAACACCCATGGCGCCAAGCCGCCGAAGATTCTCGGCCACGAATTCTCCGGCACCATCGCCGCCCTGGGCAGTAACGTCAAGAATTACCGAATCGGCGACAAGGTAACCGCCCATCCCCACGCCGGCTGCGGCGGCTGCTACTTCTGCCAGCGGGGTCAGGAGGGCTTCTGCCAGAACGCCTTCAACTTCATCACCTCCAAGGATTCCGGGGCCTTTGGCGAATACACCCTGGTACGCGCCAAAAACCTTTATAAACTCCCGGACCACATGTCCCTGAAAACGGCCAGCCTGATCGAGCCGATTTCCATCGCCGTCCACGCCTTCAGCCTGATCCGGATGCAACCCGGCGACAGCGTCATCATCCAGGGCGGCGGCACCATCGGGCTCTGCTGCCTGCTGATTGCCAAGGCCTGCGGAGCGGGGCAAATCATCCTCTCCGAACCGATGGCGAGCCGCTTGGAGCTGGCCCGGAGGTTCGGCGCCGACATCGTAGTGAATCCCCTGCAGGACAGCCTCGAGGACGCCGCCCGCCGGGTCTGCAAATACGGGGTCGACCTGAATATCGAAGCCGCCGGCAATCCGAAAACCTGTGAAGCCGCCATCCCCCTCACCAAGTCCGGCGGCACTGTCCTGGTGGTCGGCGTCTGTCCCCCGGACAAGCTGTCCGCCATATCCTTTGGCGACATCAACAAGCGGGAAATCCACATCATCGGCGCCAACTGGTCACCCTACTCCTTCGACCGGACCATTGAAATCATGCGCCGCTTCAATCCGGATCCGCTCATCACCCACGAGTTCGGGCTGGAACAATACCAAGCCGCGCTTCAGACCCAGGAAGACAAGAGCGCCGTCAAGACCACCTTCAAATTCGTGTGATTATGTTTGGTCAGGAATATTCGGGAAGAATGAAAAACATGCGCATGTTCGCCGCCGGTCGCGGCGGATTGGGGATTTTTACAGGAGAAAAGGAATGGATAAAGCCAAGATCGTCGACCTGACCCAGAAAATCATCCAGGGCAAGGAACCCTTCCCCTACACCTTCACCATCGACGACGTCACCAAGGTCATCCCTGAGGTCAAGCACCATCCCGGGGACTGGTACGTGGTCTCGAACCTCACCCTCTGCACCCACATCGGCACCCACATCGAAGCCCCCTTCCATCACAAGAAGGACGGCCGCGACTTGGCCCAGGTCGACTTCCGCGAACTCATCGGGCCCCTGGTGGTCATCGACGCGACCAAGAAGAAGCACAAGGAGGAAATCACCCTCGCCGACGTCAAGGCTTACGACGCCAAGATTGTCAAGGGGAGTATCGTCTTCATCTGGACCGGCGCCGACAAACTCTTCCACACCGAAAAGTGGGAGGACCTGAAACCCTACCTCGCCCCGGAAGCCGCCAAATACCTGGCCGACAAAGGCATCGCCTGCATCGGCTGCGACAGCCCCGACATCGAGGTCCCGGGCCTCCTCAAGCAGCCCGTGCACGAAGCGGTGTTCGCCAAGGAAATCCCCATGGTCGAATCCTGCTGCAATTTGGACCTGGTAGCTAAGGGCGATTACATTTGTTTCGTCATGCACGTCCCCTATGTCGGCGTCGACTCCATCCCCTGCCGTATCATCGCCATCCCTGTTGCCGAAATGAAGTGGCCGTAGGGCGGCTCTACGCCACGTTTGTCCCGGGCGCTTCAAAAACGCGCAATCATGAACCAATGCCGCTTTTGCGATAGCGGCCAAGGCAAGAGCGGCATTGCAGGACTAATAGAAATGTCGAGGGAACTGAATGTGAAATACGACCATCTATTCACCGAACTGTCCAAGGAGCGGCTCGTCGCCATGTACGAATCGATGTTGCGGGTGCGCTTCTTCGAGGAGAAGGTGCATTTCCTTTTCCTGGAAGGGGTCATGCCCGGCACCATCCACCAGTGCACCGGCCAGGAAGCGGTCGGCGTGGGCGTCTGCTCCGCCCTTAACGACTCCGACGTCATCGCCAGCAACCACCGTTCCCACGGCCACTCCATCGCCAAGGGCCTCACCTCCTACCGCGCCATGGCCGAACTCATGGCCAAGGAGGACGGCTGCTGCAAGGGTAAGGGCGGGTCCATGCACTTCACCGAAAAGGGGAAGGGGGTTTTCCCCGCCACCGCGGTCATCGGCGAAAGCATTCTCCTCGCCACCGGTGCGGGACTCGCCTTCAAGCTGGAAAAGAAGGACAACGTCGCCGCCGGCTTCTTCGGCGACGGCGGCTCCAACATCGGCTCCTTCCACGAAGGCGTCAACATGGGCGCGGTCTGGAAGCTTCCCGTCCTTTACGTCTGCGAGAACAACCAATACGCCGCCTCGACCACCTGGCGCGAATTCATCCCCATCGAGCGCATTTCCCAGCGTTCCGTCGCCTACGGTATACCCGGCGAGACGGTGGACGGCATGGATGTCCTCGCCGTCTACGAAGCGGCCAAGCGCGCCGTCGACCGGGCCCGGAACGGCGACGGCCCCACCCTCCTGGAAGCGGTGACCTACCGCTACAGCGGCCATTCCCGAGCGGATCCGGCGGCGTATCGCCCCAAGGAGGAACTGAAGGAATGGAAGGCCAAGGACGCGATCAAGCGCCTGGCGGGTCAGCTCAAGGAGAGAGGCGTCTGCAGCGCCGGGGAAATCGAGGCTTCCGACAAAAAGATCGAGCGGGAAATCGAGGATGCCTACCTGAAAGCCAAGGAGGCGCCGGTACCCGACCTGCGCGTGGCGGAGGAGGACGTAATATGACGACGGAGAAGACCAAGAGGATTTCCATCGCCGAGGCTATTCGCGACGCACTCCGTGAGGAGATGCTCCGCGACGACAAGGTGTTTTTGATGGGTCAGGACGTGGGGACCATGCCGGGTGGTTGGGGCGGACCCTTCACCGCCTGCAAGGGCCTGGTCGAGGAGTTCGGGAAGGAAAGGGTCAGGAACGCGCCAATTTCCGAAAAGGCCATCGTCGGTGCCAGCGTCGGCGCGGCCATGCTCGGGATGCGGCCGGTCTGTGAAATTCAATACTCCGACTTCATCTTCTGCTGCATGGACGAACTTGTCAACATCGCCGCGAAAATGAAATCCATGTCCGCCGGCGCCTACAGCGTGCCGATGGTGTTCCGCGCCCCCTGCGGCGCGTCGCAGCGCGGTGCCCAGCACGCCCAGAGCCCGGAAGGCTTCATGATGCACGTGCCGGGGGTCAAGGTGGTCTGTCCCGCCACGCCCTACGACGCCAAGGGCCTGTTGAAATCCGCCATCCGGGACGACGCCCCGGTGATGTTTTTCGAGCACAAACTGTTGTACGGCGGCATGGGCGGGCACCGGAAGGACGCGGTGAATCCGGTCTTCGACCGGGACATCCCGGATGGTGAACTTCTCATCCCGATCGGCAAGGCCGACGTCAAGCGGCCTGGCCGCGACGTCACCCTGGTCACCCTGCTGCGCACCGTGCACATGGGCCTCACCGCCGCCAACAAGCTGGCGGAAGAGGGGATTGACGTCGAGGTGCTGGACTTGCGTTCCCTGTTGCCGCTGGACAAGGAGGCGATTCTCGCGTCGGTGGCCAAGACCGGCCGGCTGGTCATTGCCGAGGAAGACACCAAGACCCTCGGCTGGGGCGCGGAGGTGGCGGCGCTGGTGGCGGAGGACTGTTTCGAACATTTGCGTAAACCCATCCGCCGGGTCGCGACCCTGGACGTGCCGATTCCCTTCGCGCCGCGCCTGGAAGCCCACGTGCTGCCGAACGAGGACAAGATTATCGCGGCGGTAAAGGCGCTGTTATAGGACCGCCCCGGGGTGAATGGCCAGGGCGGTTTTTCGGTAAAGTCCGCGCCGGTCGAAGGCGGATTTGACATAACTATATTCCCGGAAGAGGAAACGTAATGGCTGAATTGAAAATGCCTAAGATAGGCCAGACCACAAGCGAATACAAGATTGTCTCCTGGAATGTCGCGGTCGGCGACCAGGTGGAAAAAGGGGACGTGCTCTGCGAGGCGGAATCAGACAAGGCGGTGACCGATGTCGAATCCTATTCCGCCGGAGTGGTCAAGGAATTGCACTTCAAGGTGGGCGACTTCGTGGAAGTGGGCCAGGTTTTCGTAACCTTGGAGTAGCCGCGTTCGCGAGTGCGGGGCTGGTGTCGCAGTGGGGGATAAATAAATTCGTAGAATAGAGAATTGCCCGTATTCTTCAGAATTAACGCTTGATTGCAGATGAAAAAAGCTTTAAGGTCCATCTTGCGTGAATCCAGACTTTTCCGGGTCAGTTTTTTACCCCTGTCTCCATCCCGTCGGAGAGAATGAAACGACACCTTATGTCCAAGAATGAAAATGAAGACAGGTTGACCGACCTCATCAATGTTTGTTACAGTCATTTCATATATGAGGAAACGCAGAGCGAAATCGCCGAGAAAATGGGCGTTTCCCGGGCCAAGGTCTGCAAGATGATTGCCCAGGCCAAGACCATGGGCCTGTACACCATCGCCATCAACGATCCCTTGAAAAAGGTCGAGGAGCTGGGCCGCAAGCTTAAGGAAAAATACGCTCTGCGCGGGGTCAAGCTGGTGCCGATTCCCAAATTTGGCGTCAACAACATTCTCCAGCGCCTGGGCCACGCGGCGGCGGAACTGTTGGCGGAATCGGTCAAGGACAACGACGTCCTCGGCATCGCCGGCGGTTCGACCCTGTACCAGATGCTCAACTACATCGAACCGATGAACCTCTCCAACCTGTTTATCGTTCCCCTATTGGGCGGTTACGCCGAGACCGAGGTCGCCACCCACGGCACCGAGATCGTCTACCGTCTCGCCGACAAGCTGCGGGCGAACATCATCAACATGCCGGTGCCCGGCCTGGCGCAGAACTCCGCGGAGGCGCGGCTGTTCATGTCCAATCCCATCATCTGCCGCAGCATGGCCTGGATGAGCAAGTGTTCCGTCGCCCTGTTCGGCATCGGCACCGCCATGCCTTCCTGCAGCTTCTACCGGGCGGGCGTCCTCACCGACGGCCTTCTCCGCGAACTGGCGAAAGAGCATGCCGTCGGCTGCGTCTGTTTCAACTTCTATGATTCCGAGGGCGATCCCTGCAAGAAGTTCAACTCCCGCATCATCGGCATCACCCTTGACGACATCAAGCGCATTCCCCTTTCCATCGGCGTCGCCGGCGGCACGCCGGAAAAGATCTCCGCCATCCGCGGCGCACTATTGGGTAAATACATCAACGTGCTCGTCACCGATCAAATCACCGCCGAAGCGCTGCTTGCCCTCGATTGAATAACCCCGCCAACGGGTTTCGCTCCACCCCAATCCTTGGGAATGGGGAGCGGGCCGTTGGCTTCGCACTCTTTCAGGAATCGAACCGGAAAATTGAACGGGAGGCAATTCTATGGAGTCAATCTATATTTTGGCGTCGGACATCGGAGGTTCCGGGGTCAAGAGCATGTTGTTCGATTTGACGACCAGAAAAATTTGCACCATCGTCACCAAGCCGCTTAATTGGTATCACCCCGCTCCCGACGCCATCGAATACAATGCCGACGAGATCCTCCAGGCCTGCCTCGACGGCATGCGGGATTGCCTCCGGAAGAGCGGCGTCGACAAGTCGGACATCGGCGCCATAGTCACCGACGGGCAGCAGGCGGGGCAGATTTTCATCGACGCCGACTTCAACGCCGTCAGTCCCTACGACACCTGGATGGACAACCGTTTCCTCCCCTTTGCCGCCGAGATGAACAAAATCTGCGGCGAGCGCATACTTGCCAAGGGCGGCAACAACGCCATCATCACCATCGGCCCGAAAATTCTCTGGTGGAAGAAAAACCGCCCGGAAGTCTATGCCAAAACCTACAAGGTCGTCCTCACCGCCAATTTCGTCGGCGGCAAACTCGCCGGCCTCAAGGGGGGCCAGGCCTACTACGAGAATACTTCCACCGGTTACAGCGGGCTGATTGACAACAACGCCGACAACTGGGACGACGAAATCTGCCGCGCCGTCGGCATCGATAGGAACAAACTGGCGGAGGTGGTCGAGCCGACCCGTATCGTAGGGAAGCTTACGGAAAAGTACGCCCGGGAACTCGGCCTTCCGTCCGGCATTCCCATCGTCGCCGGCGCCGGCGACTTCCCGGCCGCCAGCATCGCCTCCGGCATTCTTTCCCCAGGACAGGTCGGCGACACCGCCGGCACCGCCTCGATGTTCACGGTCTGCTCCGACCACTGGCGGCCCGATCCCACCGGCTTGATTCGCACCCTGCGTTCGCCGATCCGGGGTTATTGGTACGAGTTCTGTTTCACCACCGGCGGCGGCAGCGTCAAGTGGTTCATGGACAACGTGGTCTGCGACGAAAACCTCTTCCCGCGTTTGACCGAAGAGGCCGGCAGGCTGCCTGTCGGATCCGCCGGCCTCGCGTTCTATCCCTTCATCAGCGGCATTTTCAAGGGCACCAATGTCGGCGGCGCCTTCAGCGGCCTGCAATGGGCGCACGGGCGGGTGCACATGTTCCGGGCCATCCTGGAGGCGGTGGCGTTCGAATACCAGGAATACGCCAACGGATTGCAGAGGTTATTGGGGATGAAACCGTTCAGCGTCGTGCGCGGTTCGGGCGGCGGCACCCGTAACGCCATGTGGAATCAGATCAAGGCGGATGTTCTGAACGTGACTTACGAGTGCATGTCCGAGGAGGAGTGTTCCCTGCTGGGTTCGGCCATCATCGCCGGTAACGCCATCGGCGTCTACCCCGACCTCCTGGAAACCGCCAAGACCTTCAACCAGGTCAGCGGCACCTTCGCGGCCAAACCCGAGAATGTGCAGAGATACCGAGAGGTCTTCCGGAACTGGCATAACCTCAAGGATGAGCATTACCCGCTGTTGAAGAGCATCTGAATTCACGGCGGAAAATGCGTCGGACAACCAACAGAGGTTGCGGAGCTGTCTCCGTAACCTCTGTTTGTATTGTAGGAGGGAAGCCGGGATTTACTCCTGCGGCAACGGGGTTATAATAACTGAACTTTTGCATAGTGGCGATTTAACCGCCAATCGCCACTATGCAAAAATCGTTTTTGCCCGAATTTCAAGGGTATTTGATTTTACAAGATCACCATTCGGCGGTTTGAATGGTGATCGTGCCAAAGTCCAGTAATAACAAGACGCCATGAGGCCCCGGAAAAAAGCTTGCCGGAAACAAAATGTTCGGTTATGATAATTCGAACATTTTAGAACATGAGGCGTTCATTGCCGCCGGACCGTGCCGCCCAGGACCAGACCGTTATGCCCGAACTCGCCGAACCGCGTCAGGAAGCAATCCTGCAACTCCTTGAATCGGGGGGGCATGTCGCCGTGTCGGAACTCGCCAGGCGCTTCGGCGTTTCCGAAATGACCATCCGCCGGGATTTGCATGTGTTGGAAGAGCTCGGCCGCGCCGTGCGCATTCACGGCGGGGCGAAGGCCATCGAAAAATCCCGTTTCACCAGCCGCCTGTCCACCAATGCCCGTTCGAAGGCCAGGGCGGCGCAAAAGCTGTCCGGGGAGATTCCGGCGGAAGGCTGTGTTTATTTCGACGGCTCGACCACGGTCCTGAATCTGGTAAAATTCTTGCGCGGGCGGACCAAGTTGCAGGTCGCTACGAATAATATCGAAACCTTCAACCGGATCGCCGCCATGAACGGGCCGGCGCCAATTTTGCTTGGCGGGACGCTGGATTTACGGACCGACAATTTGATCGGCCCCTTGGCATTCCGGTCGGTCGAGGCTTTGGTGTTTGTGAAGGCCTTTTTCAGCGCCTGGGGGATTCGCCCGGAGACGGGTTTAAACGAGGTTACGGTCGAGGACGCGGAGGTGAAGGCGGTGGTGGCGCGACGGTCTGAGGGAGTGTGCGTGGCTTTGGACCGTTCCAAATTCGGCGTCGCGGCGGCGGGAGTTTGGGAGCATTGCGGCGGAAGGGCGGTTTTGGCGACGGATTTGGAGCCCGGGGACGTGATGCTGGACAAATATCGGGGAATGTTCAAGGAGATAAGGTAGAGTATGGACTTTTCGGAAAATGGAACTTTCAAACGTTCCAGCGGCAACGCCATGTCCATACTGCAATGCCATTCGGCAAACCAGAGGTAACCCGCGAAATTTAAGCCAAATACTATTATGGTATGGCCCCTTTTCTGCAACGGGAGGACGCGTATGGCTGTCTCAGTGCAAATGCCCAAACAAGGAAACACCGTCGAAGAATGTCTGTTGGTCGAATGGAAAGTGAAGGAAGGCGACGCCGTCAAGGTCGGCGACGTGATTTGCTCCATCGAAACGGACAAGGCGTCCTTCGACGTCGAGTCCACCGCCGAGGGGACGGTCCTGAAACTGTTGGCCAGCGCCGGCGATTTGGTTCCGGTATTGTCCGACATCCTGCTGGTGGGGGAGGCGGGGGAAAAAGCCGAGGGCGCGGCGGCTCCGGTTCCCGCCGCCAAGGCCGGAGCCGATAAAAAGGCCACCGCCGCAAAAGCGGAGGAAAAATCCGCGCCGGCCGCCGCTCCCGCCGCCGCAACACCCGCCGCCGCGCCGCAGGCCGGCGCCGTCGCGGCAGGCGAATTCAAACCGGTCTCGCCGCGTGGACGCAAACTCGCCGAAAAACTCGGCGTCGCCGCCACCGCCGTCAACGGTTCCGGCCCGGGAGGACGGGTGACTTCGCGGGACATTCAAGCCGCGGTTGACAGTGGCTCCGCCGTCAAGGCTAGTCCCCTCGCCAAGGAAATCATGGCCGCCACCGGCCAGGTGCCGGTCGCCGCTTCGGGACTCGGCGGCCTGGCCCTCGCCCGCGACCTTGGCGCCGCCGCCGCTTCCCGCCGAAGCGAGGCCGTCGCCGCCGCCCCGACCCCCGCGCCAGAGGTCGTTCCCTACAAGGGCATCCGTAAGCTTATCGGCGAGCGCATGCTCCAGTCCCTCGCCGAGCACGCCCAGCTTACCCATAACACTTCGGCCGACGCCAGCGGGCTCATGGCCCTCCGGAAAATTTTCAAGGACAACGCCGAAGCCGCCGGCCTCCCCAGTATCTCCATAAACGACCTGATCTGCTGGGTCGTCGTCCGGACCCTCCAGTCCTTCCCCGACGCGAACGCCCTCTTGGACAAGAAAGCCGGCACCATCACCCGCCACCACGGCGTCAACCTGGCCTTCGCCGTCGACACTCCCCGGGGGCTGGTGGTCCCGGTCGTCCACGACGCGCACCTCCTTTCCCTGGCCGGCCTGGCGAAAGCGATGACCGCCTTGGCGGAAGACTGCCGCAAGGGGTCGATCAACCCCGACCTCCTTGCCGGCGGGACCTTCACCGTCTCGAACCTCGGCAGTCTCGGCGTGGAATCGTTCACCCCTATCATCAACGGGAACCAAGTCGGGATCCTCGGCGTCTGCGCCATCACCCAAGTGGCGGCGCCGAAGAAGGACGGCGGCTACGAGTTCCGCCCGCGCATCGGTTTGTCCCTCACTTACGACCATCAGGCCCTGGACGGCGCGCCTGCGAGCCGCTTCCTGCAGGCGGTGGCGAAGGGTCTCGAGAGTGTCGAAACGGCTTTGCTCCTGTACGGTGCGAGGTGATTGGCGGCGTGACGCCATAGAAAGGTCTTATCATGTACGATGTGATTATTCTCGGCGCCGGTCCCGCCGGCTATGTCGCGGCTGAACACGCCGGCGGCATGGGGAAAAAAGTTCTGCTGATCGAAAAGGACAAGCTTGGCGGCGTATGCCTGAACCGGGGTTGCATTCCCACGAAAGCCTTCCTCAATTCGGCTAAACTCTACGACCACGCCCTCCACGCCGAAGCCTTCGGCGTCAAGGTCGCGGGCGCATCCTTCGATTACCCGGTCATGAAAAAACGCACCGAAAAGGTGCAGGAAACGCTCCGGAACGGCATCGCCGCGATGATGAAGAAGAACAAGGTCGAAGTCGTCGCCGGCTCGGCGGAAATAGTCGACAAGAATACCGTCAAGGTGGACGGAAAAGATTACCAAGGAAAAAACCTCCTCATCGCCACCGGCTCGCGGCCGGTCCTTCCCCCCATCCCGGGCCTCCGCGACAACCCGTCGGTAGTCGACTCCACCGGCATCCTGAACGCGGCGGCGCCGGCGGAGAACCTGGTTGTCATCGGCGGCGGGGTAATCGGCATCGAGTTCGCCTGCTTCTACGCCCTCATCGGGAAGAAGGTCACGGTGGTGGAAATGCTCCCGCAAATCTGCGGCAACGTCGACAACGAACTTGCCTTGACCGTCCACAAAAAACTCGAGGCGAAAGGTGTGAAAATCCACGTCGGTGCCAAAGTCGAGAAGCTGGACGGCGGCACGGTTTTCTTCACCGACAAGGCGGGGCAGCCGCAGTCGGTGAAGGGCGACCTGGTCCTCGCCGCCACCGGCCGCGTCGCCAACCTGGACGGCTTCGGCCTCGAGAAATTGAACCTCGACATGGACCGCCGCCACATCCAGGTGGACGATCAGGCCCGCACCAGCCTCCCCGGCGTCTATGCCGCCGGCGACGTCACCGGCCGCTGGCAACTCGCCCACTTCGCTTCGCGGCAGGCCCTGGTCGCCATCGACAACATGTTTGGCGGGAACGCTTACTGCCGGGAAACGGCCATTCCCGGGGTAATCTACACCAATCCGGAAATCGGTACCGTCGGCCTCACCGAAGCGCAGACGAAGGATCGCGGCCTGAAGGCGCGCAGCGTGAAAATGCCCCTGGGCGCCAGCGGGCGTTTCCTCGCCGAAACGGAAGGCGAACGCGGCTTCATGAAGGCGGTTCTTGGCGAACGCGGCGAACTTCTCGGCATGCACGTCGTCGGGCCCTACGCCTCTGAAATGATCGGCGCCGCCTGCGTGATGATCGAATGCGAACTCCGGGCCAAGGACATCCGCGAAATCGTCTTCCCCCACCCGACCGTCGCGGAAATCATGAAGGAAATCATGTTCATGTAAACGGAGCGAACTTTTCAAAATTTCGTGCGACAACCATATTATTCCAGAAAGGTCCGGCAATGGTTAAGAGTATCGTTCTCCACCCCGACGTCCTGCGGGCCAAAGGCAAGCTCACCTTCAAGGACATTCCCCTGAACGCCTACGACACCCCGCTGAAAAAGGCGGCCAAGGACTTCCCCAAGGAAGACTTGGTGCGGATGCACCGCGACATGGCGATTCTCCGCGAATTCGAAACGATGATCGACCGCATCAAGAAGGAAGGGAAATACGAAGGCATCGAGTACAACCACCGCGGCCCCGCCCACCTGTCGATCGGCCAGGAGTCCCTCGCCGTCGGCCAGGCCTACTCCCTCACCACCGACGACTACTCCTTCGGCAGCCACCGTTCCCACTCGGAAATCCTCTCCCGCGGTCTCCGTAGCATCAGGGAAATCGACGAAAAGAAGCTGATGGAAGTGATGAAAAATTACTTCGGCGGCGCCACTCTGGCGCGGGTCGAGAAGGACGCTTCGGGGTCGGTCCGCGACCTCGCCGACGACTTCTTCATCTATGGCACCCTGGCGGAAATCTTCGCCCGGGAAACCGGCTGGCACAAGGGCCTTGGCGGCTCCATGCACGCCTTCTTCCCCCCCTTCGGCGTCTACCCCAACAACGCCATCGTCGGCGGCTCGGGTGACATCGCCGTCGGCGCCGCCCTCTACAAGCGGGTCAACAAAAAGCCGGGCCTGGTCATCGCCAACATCGGTGACGCCTCCCTCGGCTGCGGTCCGGTTTGGGAGGGGATTTGCTTCGCCACCATGGAGCAGTACCGTTCCCTATGGCCGGAAGGCCACAAGGGCGGCTTGCCGCTGGTGTTCAATTTTGTCAACAACCTTTACGGTATGGGCGGCCAGCCGGTCGGGGAGACGATGGGCCTCCAGGTCCTCGCCCGCCTGGGCGCCGGGGTCAATCCCGATCAGCTGCACGCCGAGCGCGTCGACGGCCTGAAACCGCTAGCGGTCATCGACGCCTACCGGCGGAAACGGAAAATCATCGAGGAAGGCAAAGGTCCGGTTCTTCTCGACACCCTCACCTACCGCTTCAGCGGCCACTCGCCTTCGGACGCGATGAGCTACCGTACGAAGGAGGAGCTGGACGAGTGGCTGGCGCAGGACGCCATCCCCGCCTTCGCCAAGGAGCTGATCGAAGCGGGCGTCGCCACCCAGGCGGAAATCGATGCGAACCTCGACTTCGCGAAGCAGGCGATTCTCAAAGCGTTCAAGAAAGCGATTGATCCAAAGGTTTCGCCGTACCTGGATCCGGTCCATTCGGACTGAGTCGAGAAGGTGATGTTCTCGAACCAGACCGAGCTGAAGCTGGACGACCGCAAGCCGGAATCCCTCATGCCCATGGCCGACAACCCGCAGTTGAAGCGCCTCCAGGCGAAAAGCCGCTTCGGCCTGGACGAGAAGGGCGCGAGGATTTCCGGCATGAAAACGATTGTCTATAAGGAAGCGATTTTCGAGGCGGTCATCGACCGTTTCTACGAAGATCCCACCCTCGCCGCCTGGGGCGAGGAAAACCGCGATTGGGGCGGAGCGTTCGCCGTCTACCGGGGTCTCACCGAAGCGATGCCTTATCACCGTGTTTTCAACAGTCCAATCAGCGAAGGCGCGATTGTCGGCACCGGGGTCGGCTACGCCCTGGCCGGCGGCCGGGCGATTGTGGAAATCATGTACTGCGACTTCATCGGCCGTTGCGGCGACGAAGTTTTCAACCAAATGGCCAAGTGGCAGTCGATGTCGGCCGGGGTTCTCAAGATGCCCCTCATCATGCGGATTTCCGTCGGCGCGAAGTACGGCGCCCAGCACTCGCAGGACTGGTCGGCGATGTTCGCGCACGTCCCCGGGTTGAAGGTGGTCTTCCCAGCCACCCCCTACGACGCCAAGGGCATGATGTATACCGCCCTCAAGGGGACGGATCCGGTCGTCTTCCTCGAGTCCCAGCGCCTCTACGACACGCCGGAAATTTTCGTCAAGGAAGGGGTGCCGACCGGGCGCTACGAGGTTCCCTTTGGCGAGCCGGTGCTCCGGAAACCGGGGAAGGATCTGACTATCGCGACCTTGGGCGCGACCCTCTACCGGGCGATGGACGCGGCGAAAAAGCTGGAAGAGAAGTACGGGGTGTCTTGCGAGGTCTGGGATTTGCGTTCCCTGAATCCGCTGAATTACCAGCCGATTGTCGAGAGCGTGAAGAAGACCGGGAACCTACTCCTGGCGTCGGACGCCTGCGAGCGCGGTTCCTTCATGCATACGGTGGCCTCGAACGTGACGGCTCTGGCCTTCGATTACCTTGACGCACCGGTGGTGGTGGTAGGTTCGAAGAACTGGATTACTCCGGCGGCGGAGCAGGAGGATTCGTTCTTCCCGCAGGATTTCTGGATAATGGACGCGGTGCATCAGCGGATTCGGGCGCTCCCGGGTTACGAGGCGCAGGGCAATTTCACCGACGGGGAAATTGTCCGGATCAACTCCAAGGGGGTCTAGGCCTACAACGCGGCATTTGCGGGGACCGCATCCGCAAATGCCGCATGAAGTTAGGGTTGCCAAATATCCGGAAGGGAATGGTGAAAAACGGCGCGATGTTCCTTTCGCCATGCAACCTTTTGATCACCCGACTGTTGTGGGTGCGGTTCCCACAACAGTCGCGTAGTAGGCTTAAGCGGGGTATTACCGTGTATTTAAGCCCTTTTACTCAAAAAAACCGGCCGCCTGGAAAAGGCGGCCGGTTTTTTTTGGGCGCTGAAGACCGACTAGGCGCGTTTACGGGCGCGCAGAGCCGCGGTGCGGCGATGCGGATGGGTCCGGGACACCCGCTTGACCGAACGCTTCGCAGCCTTTTTGGCGGCGTTTTTCCGGCGGACTTTCCGCCTTTCCTTGAGGAGCGCCGCGCGCTCGGCTTTTTTCGTATTCTTGGGCATTGTACTCTTCCTTGGCGGCAAATAACATGTTGAAAGATGCGACATTTTGCAATAATTCACAAAATGGCCGCAATAATAAAGAAAACCGCGCGCGCGCGGTGGGAAAGGTGAAAAGTATAGACTCCGCACCCCTGCCTGTCAACGGGAAAATGCCGCTATGCGGGATATTCTAGGAGCGGCGCAGCCGGGCCAGGAATTTCGCCGGCGTCAACACCGGCACCGCTACCGCCAGCTTGGCAAAACCCTTGTCGCGACTGACAATGAAATCCGCCTTGGCCCGGGCGGCGCAAACCGCCACCACCGCATCCTCGAAATCCGGCAGGCCGGATTCGGCGGCATCTGCGCATTCGTCTTTCCCGACCGGTACCACTTCCATTATCCCCAATAGAGTTTTAACTGCAATAAGAGCTTGGACAGGGGACAAATCTTTTCTCACCAGGTAATAAATGTCGGTCAAACTGTTCCCTGTGACAAATCCAGTAAACTTATCATCGGCAACCAACGCCAAAATTTCTTCCGCCTCTTTATTAAATGGCTCACGAGCGGCGAACGCATCGACAAGCACATTGGTGTCGATAAGGGCTTTAATCATCATGGCACAACGCGCGCGCCCTGATGCGCTCCAAGCGAGCTTGTTCCAGGTCGACGTCCGGTGATAAGATGCCGAACAATTTTTTTATTGCTGCAACTTTTTCCTTTTTATCCATTTTTTTATATGTGTTATGCGGTTTGTCCGTTTCCGTCCCGGTAATCATCGCCACCTTTTTGCCATTTTTGGTAATATAAACCACCTCGTTATTGGCAATTTCAACATATTTGCCGGGATTGGTTTTCAGTTCCGAAATTGATACCAACATGACCCTGCCCTCCGCAACTTGATTGTGAATCCCCATTCCATTATACAATAAAATAAGATGAACCATTCCCAAAAAAGACCTGAATCCAAGAAACCTGGTCATTATTATAGTTGTTCGCCCTGAAAGTAAACCAGTGCCCTTGCTTCGATCCCGACTTTACGGATAATTGACCTCGCATGCAAAAACTCCCACTCCCACCCGACGCCAAAGGAAAAACATGTCAAACGCAGAGCAAGACGTCTTCAACGCCATCACCGCCGTCGAACTCCCCCCGGTCTCACGCGCCGACCGGACCGGGACTCTGCCGAAAACTTATATCACCATGCAGGCCGACGGACGCATACCCTTTCCGCAAATCATCGTTCGCGACCTGAACGGCAACCAGATCCTCATCCTGAAAAAAGAGGCGGTCAGCCAGCCCTCCCCGGGCACCTGTCTCGTCAAAGTGCCGGCGGAGCAGCTCCGCCCCGGCCGCTACCACCTCCAGGTCGAAGGCTGCCGCCGGGTGGACATCGAAAACGCCCGGCCGGAAGATTGGATTAAATCTTTCCTCGAATGGGAAATCCTGCCCGCCGAAACGCATGCCGCCGCCTCGTCCACCTTTGCCTGCCAGCCATCCACGACCTCTCCCGCAGCGGCATCCGCATCCACCTCTACCTCCTCGCCTTCGGCCGCCGCCTCCGCATCGCAAAGATTATGCGTCGAATCCCCCGGCGGGAGCTCGCGCCCGAAATTGTATTTCGGCATCCACAAGCACATGCACCAGCCTTATTACCGCGCGGCCGATCCCGGTTTCTGGGACGGCATGTCCGACGACATCTTCGCTACCCGCGCCGGCCCTTACCGCCGTTTTGTCAACATGGCGGCCAGCCAATACCAGGCCTTGCCGCATGCGGGCTTGTCGATGAGCTGGTCGGGGAGCCTCTTGGAACAACTCGACCGCTGCTCCCGGGAAGGACTGGCCCACGGGAATTATGCGGGCGACTGGAAGGCGGAACTCGCCCACGCCGCGCATTTACTGACCCAGAACGGCGCCCCCCGGGCCGACTTCTCCGCCTTCGGTTTTTTCCACCCCCTGATGCCGCTGGTTCCCCCGCGTGACATTGTCGCGCAAATCCTCCGCCACCGCGATTGCATCCGCCGGGAATTCGGGGTCGAAGCCAGCCGCTACCTGTTCCCGCCGGAAACTGCCTTTCACGTGCGGATGATTCCGGCCCTGTTGGAAGCCGGCATCGAAGGGGTTATTTACGACTCCATCCACCGCTACCGCGCTTGCCGGGAATACCCGTATGCCGGCAAGGAAGAGGGCATGCTCCCCCCGAACCGGGCGGAACAGGAGAATCCCCCGGTCAACGATTGGCTCCAGCTCCGTAACGTCTGGGCAGGTTCGAAAATCTCGCCGTCGCTGCTGCGTCCCGAGTATGTCAAATACCGTGACGTCGACGGCAGGGAATTTAAAATCGTCGCCATTCCGGCCGAACGCTATCTGGGGAACGAAGACGCCCGCGGCGGCTTTGGCGCCCTGGTTTACCCCGATGTTCTCGGCCAGGTCCTCGCCGCTATCGAGCAGTCCGGCTCCTTCGACCCCAAGCATCCGCCGTTCTTCCTCCTGCACTCGGACGGCGACAATTACGGCGGCGGCACCGACTCCTACTACGGTTCAAACACCGGCGCCATGATCGAATGGCTGAAGCGGGACAGCCGTTTCGAACTCACCTCGATCAAGGACTATCTGGACCGCTTCCCGCCCGACCCCGCAAACGCCGTCCACATCGAACCCGGTTCCTGGTCCGGCGCCGACAACGGCGACCCCCAGTTCATGAAATGGTTCTCCCGCTACAACGATCCCTATTCACCCGATCTGAATTCCTGGGCCGTTCTCACCGCGCTCCAGAACGCCGTCCACACCATGCTCGATTTGAACCCCGGTGACCTAGCCGCGCGGCAAGCCGAGCGGCTTCTGCTCACCGCCGAAACCAGCTGCTACTGGTACTGGACCGGCCAGCAGATTTGGGATCAGCAAGTCACCGACGCCGCCAACGCGGCGATGGACCTGCTTCAGCCAAATATCTGCGCCGCCCCGGGCGCCGGCAAAGACCGGACCGGTCCCACCATATTCCCCCCGTGGATCACGCCGGAGAACCCCGGCGGCAAAACCTGGGGGAACAATTGCCTTCAGGACGCCAAACGCACCGGCACGGCCCACACTTTCATTTACGATCTGTCCGGCCTGAAGTCGGTCCGTCTCGTCATCCGCTCCGACGCCGGAACCGGTCCCGAACGGGAAGTCGTTCTACAGGATCGCGGCCGTTATCCGACCCAGACCGGGGCGAAGTATGTCGCGAACCTGTACGAGGCGGATTTGCCGGAGGGTCTCGGCGACGTGCGTTATTGGATAGAGGCGGTGGATAATGCGGGGAATGCGGCGCGGAGCGCCTTGGAGCGGGTTTATTTGGCGTGAGGCCACCCGTCTCTAGCCAGGGTTCCGGATCATTTCAGTACGATAAGGCTGCCATTACATCGTTAGCGCTAATCAGACCGTCTTGTCATTCCGAGCGGTAGCGAGGAATCCGGGAGGCTCGTAACTCAGGGGAACGCACTCTTGCATTCGGCTCGTCAGCCTTTCCCCAAACGCTCTGAATTCACCTTGTTGGGGGTAGTGTCAACGAGCCAAATGGGGGCAGTTCATACTCGGCGCCGCGCGAGCGCCTGATTCCTCGCTACCGCTCGGAATGACAAGCGTGAGGCGGTTCGCCATGGTGCATGGGGGGTGATTATCGTACTGAATCGAATGCCGCTGAAATAAAAAAATCGAAAATTTTATCTTGCCCCGCCTGAACGCGGCTAAAAGGGAGGTTGTAGTAAAGAGAACTTTAAAGGAAAGCGAACAGCGGTTGGTTCGCTTCCCTTTAAACAGAGGTAAAGCTTCGGCCGAAGCTCGCGTTGCCCGAATGGAAATCCCGGTCATGCGGGGTCCAAAGGGTCTTTTTAAGGCGTGCCAGTGCGATTTAACGGGTCGCGGAGGAGAAGAAGGCGGGTAGTTAGGCCATCCTAGAGCACGCCGGGGTTTGACTGACCATCTTACCCCAAAAAAATCGCCCTTTGGGCCTCGGGAAGGATCCGCCGGGA
>JAVBQR010000138.1:0-13369 GCA_031548865.1 Planctomycetota bacterium | reverse complement strand
CGCCCGGCGGAGAGCCGCTTCACTGGCGCTGGAATTGAAGGCGGAGATGCAAATCGCGTCCAGGCCCTGGGCGGTGTAGGCGTCGACCAGCTTCGCCTCGGTCAGCACGTTCGCCTCGGAGTTCCCGACGACCAGTTCGTTCCCCGTTTCCTTCGCTGCTTGTTTCATGCCGTCGGCGATGAACTGGTAGAAGATGTTTTCGACTTCCATCAGAATGCAGGCGATCTTGTACGGTTTTTCCTCTCCCCCATGGGCGGTTAAAGCGAACAGCATCAAGGCCGCGGCCAACCAGAGTTTTTTCCGCATGCGCTTCTCCTTCGAACAAATGGACAAAAAAGTCGCGGCGCCGGACATCCGGGCCGACGATGGATCCGGTGCGGCTCAGTATTTCCCGTACTCGTAGGCGGTGTCGTAGAGGGCTATGACGTTCTCCGCCGGCACGTCGGCGATGAGGTGGTTCGAGGGGGCGAAGATGTAGCCGCCCCCGGGCGCGAAGGCGTCGATGCGCCGCTTCACCTCGTCCTCGACGTCCTGGCGGCTGCCGCGCATGGCCTGCTGCAAGTCGATGCCGCCGTGGAAGACCAGGTCTTTCCCGAACTCGCGTTTCAGTTCGAACGAGTCCATCCCGGCCGCCAACGGCTGGAGCGAATTCAAAATGTCCACCCCCATGTCGATGAAGTCGGGGATGAGCGTCCGCACCGCGCCGCAGCTGTGGAAGAAGATTTTGCATTTCGGGGCGGTTTTCTTGATGGCCCGGAACAGCCGAAGGTGGGGCTCCTTCAGGAAAGCGCGGAATATCTCCGGGGAAATGAAGGGGGCGTGCTGCATGCCGTAATCCTCGGTGATTTCGACCCAGGCGACATAGTCGGCGATGGGTTCGAGGATGAAGGTGTAGAGCTCGATAAACAGGTCGGTCAGGATGCCGATAAGTTTGTGGGAGAATTCCGGCTCGGCGTAAAAATCGCAGAGGAAATTCTCCATGCCGCGGAGGTAGTCGCCGAATTCCATGTAGAGTCCGGAAGCGGGAGTGGTGGGGGTGATGGCGAAAGAAGTGTTTTCGTACCAGTCCCGCGCTTCACCCGCCATGTGCCGGCGCCGGCCTTCGTCCCGCATCCGCGGCCAGGGGTAACGCTCGAGGTCGGCCGCTTCGGCGTCGGCCAGGGGATGTTGGGTTATCGCGAGAAAGCCCCCCACGTCCCGGCGGCCGACGCCCCATTCGTCGAAGCGGGTGCCGTCCGCGCCGGTCCGCGCCACGAAGGCGTCCGGCTTCCCGACATTGACGTGGCGGAAATCCACGTGGAAGCGGTCGCTCAGGCGGTAGTCGACGTATTCGGTGGTGGTGCCGGGCCTGAGGCGGGGCCCGGGTTCGGCGAAGCCCAGGCGCTTAATCAGATCCAGGTACAATCCGGTGTGGATGCGGCACGCCGAGCCCCACAAATCCAGCGGGACCCGATCCGCTTCGCGGTGGTTCAATGCGGCCTCGACTCGTTCGCGGGAGGTCATCATCGTCACGTTATCTCCTGAAATGCATTTTTGCACAGTGGCGATTAAACCGCCAATCGCCGCCGTGCAAAATTGTGTTTGCCTATGTTCTAGAGGTCAATCGATTAACTAAGCGGTTATAAAAAAGGTCCGCCCAACCCGAGGCGGCGGAAGCTCACAAAAAAGACCATTTCGGCGCCAAGACATAAAACAGGATTACCCCCGCCGCCATACCCCCGATAAACCACACAGAATCCAGCCGCCCCTGGCCGGCCAGGACATGGTGCCGGAACGGGCAGGCGTCCGAGAGGGTGGTCGCCAATCCGAGAATGAACCCGCCGACCAGGCTGGACAGGGCGAACGCCCCGGTTAGCAGGGCGGCGTCCAGGGCCGGTTGCGGCGACACGGCCGCCTCCCCCCGCAGGGCCGCCGCCGCCTTGAGGCACAACCAGGCGGCGAAGAAAAAAGCCAGGACCCCCTTGATGAGCGCCTTGTCCCGGACCAGCAGGTAGTCGCGGAAACCGCCGATAAAACACATCCGGGAGCGCTGCCCCAACCAGCCGATTACCGCTCCCAGTAGAAACGTCCCCAAAGCGAGCAGCATCTTACAGCCTCCGCAGCACCGCCACCCCGGCGGCAATGCCCGCGAACAGCCCCGCCAGCGCCGGCACAGTAAATGGATCGGCGTAAGACAGGCGGAGAAACAAGCGGGTGGGGCAGCTCATTACGACCAGTCCGGCGAAGCCGACGATCAGTCCCAAACCCGCCATCAGGACCGGCCGGGACGCCCGCACCCAACGGAATTCCCCGTGCCGCCAAGCCGACGCCAAAGCCCCGATAGTGATTCCCAAGGTGGTAAAAACCGGGAGCCCCTCGCCCACAAAGGCCCGGAAGCGCTCCGCTTCGCCCGCCGCCGCGACCAGCCAGGCCATTAAATCCCGGGTGTGGCAAACCGTGCATAAGCCGTAGGCGTCCCGCCCCGGCATCAAAAGCTGCTGCAGCGTCACCGCCAATGCGCCGGCGACCAGCCCGAAAAAAATGGGCGACCTGAACACCTGTGATAATTTCGCCGGAATCATGCTGATGTATGCCACCTTTCAAAATCAAAGCCACTTCGCCATCTTCGCCGCGTCGGGATAGTGGTGAATCGCCTCGTAGCCGTTCTTAAGACTATCCAGCAACTGCTTCACCTCGTCAACCCGCGAGTAATCAAACGCCAGGGCGACGCCGCAATTGGGGCTGATTTCCCGGGGTCCGGGGATGGTTTCGCAAACGAGCCCGGCTTTCTTCAACATTCTTTCCGCCCGCATGGCCTGCGACGAATTGAAGAAAGTCACCACTCCCGCGAGAATCGTGCCTTGTTCTGCCATGGTATCCTCTGGTCGGCCTGCTACGCCAGCCGCGCCATTTCCGCCAATGCCTCCACCGCATAGTCGATCTCGGCCTCGCTCGTGAAGGGGGAGAAGGAAAACCGCACCGTGCCGGTGGGGTAGGTTCCCAGCGCCTGGTGGCAGTTCGGGTTGCAGTGGAGCCCCACCCGGCACATCACCCCGTACTTCCGGTCCAGGAGCATTCCCGTCTGGGAAGGGGTGAGGTTGGGGAGATTAAAGGAAACGGTCGACAGGTAGTCCTCCGCCTGCAGGGTGCCGAAAATACGTATCCCGTCCACCCGCTGCCGCGCCGACTCCAGAAAGCGCCGCAGCAAATTCACTTCGTGTTTGCGGATCTCGGCCAGGCCGGTGCGGGACAGGTAACTCACCCCCGCGCCCAAACCGGCGATGCCGCACGCATTCAGGGTGCCGCTTTCGATGCTGTCCGGCAGGCCCTCGGGCTGCAGGTCCGAGTCGGATTTGCTGCCGGTGCCGCCGAACAGGCGCGGTTGAATCCACACCTCCCCGCCAATCAGCAGGCCGCCGGTGCCGGGCGGTCCCAGTAAAGCCTTGTGCCCGGTAAAAGCGTAGGCGGTCCGGGCGGCGTACCGTAAACTTATCGGCAGCGCCCCCGCCGTCTGCGCCCCATCAATCAGGAGCGGAATGTCCATGCCGGCCAGCGCTTCCCACAAATCTTCCACCGGCATCAGCAGGCCACTGACGTTCGAGGCGTGCCCGACCGCCACCAGGCTGGTTCCGGCATCGACCTCGGCCAGGATGGAGTCGACGGTCCAGCGCCCGTGCTCGTCGGGAGCGGCCTTGACTAGGCGGACGCCGGCGGTTCTTTCCAAATGCCGCAAGGGGCGCATGAGCGAATTATGTTCGCCTGCCGAAGTCACCACCCGGCCGCCCGGCGGCACCAGCGAGAAAATGGCCGTATTCAGCGCCTCGGTGGCGTTTTTGGCGAAGATTACGCTAAGCGGATCCGGAAAGTCGAACAGCTCCGCCAGATCATCCCTGACCTTCTCCACCATGCGGCTGGACGCGACCGACATCGCGTGCCCGGACCGGCCCGGACTGCCGCCGACGTTCATGAGCCAATCCGCGACCGCCTCCGGCACTCCGGGCGGCTTGGGCCACGAGGTGGCGGCATTGTCGAAATAGACTCGGGGTAGCCGGTTGTCCATGATCAGTCCTGAGTGCTGCAATTTTAACTGAACTTTTGCAAAGTGGCGATTTAACCGTTATCGTCACTTTGCAAAAATCGTTTTTGCCCGAAATTCAGGGGTTTTTGATTTTACAAAATCGCCATTCGGCGGTTTGAATGGTGATTTTGCAAAACTCCAGTTAAAAGCCAATCGGCTTGAATAGCTGCTCCCGCCGCACCAATTCGTAATCCTTCGGCGTCCCGCGGGAGACGACCCGCCACTTGCCGTCCAGCCTGACCAGGGGAAGCCGCCGCTCCCAATTGATGATGTTGCAGCGTCCGCTGACGTGTCCGCTCAAGGTCACCACCGCCAGCGGGAGCGGCACGCCCCTGAGGCGCTCCAGATAGCCGATTATTTCACTCTCCCGCCGGGACGATTCGTCCAGCCCCGACCCTAAAGGCAAACGCCTGGCGCCCAGCGCCCGGAGAACCACGAACCGCAGCATCCAGCCGTTTTCGCCGTAATCCGCATCGAGGTTGGCGATCTTTTCCCCGGCGTCCAACAACCCGGCGAAATGGTATTCGCGCGGCGCCGCCCCTTTCCGCCACCTGCCTTCGACCGTCATGTCCGCCACGGCGGCGTAGGCGCCGGCGTCGATGTCCCGGTAATACGCCAGGGCAAGGTCGGCCAATTCTCCTTCCGCCCCTGCACCGGCGGCGAATTGACCCGCCGGCGCCAACATTTCCGTGCCTACCGAAATGAAGGCGCCGGCACAGGCCAGGTAAAACAGGAGGTAAACGGTTTTCTGCATTACTTGCCCAGGTACTTCTTAATCTTGACCAGTTCCGCATCCACGTTGTCGATGGTCACGGCCGGCGGATCCATGAAAATGTGCCCGCCCTTGACGAACTCTTCCATCTTCTTCTCGCCGCGGATGAGCTGGACGGCGCGGGTCATGTGCATTTCGGCGTAGGTGTAGGGAAGCTGCGCCACGTCGATACGGAACATGCCGCCGCGCTTGATGGCTTCGTAGGAGGCGACGGTGCCGTCCACGCCCATCAGGAGGGTCTTCTTGGGATCCTTGTTGGCGCCCTGCATCGCGCTCATCGCGCCGAGGGCGGAGTCGTCGTTGCAGCCGAAGACGACCTGGATTTCCGGGTTGCCCTGGAGCAGGTTTTCCATCGCCACCATCGCCGCCTCGCGGGCGCCCTTGCCGTTTTCGTCGACGATTTTCAGGGGAATGCTCGGGGTCAATTTTTCCAGCGTTTCCACGAAGCCCTTGTTACGCGCCACGCAGTCGGTGAACAGGGGGAGGGTCAGGTGGGCGACGGTGACGCCATTGGGGTAATTTTCCTTAATCCACGGCGCGGCGTATTCGGCCGCTTTTTTGCCGGCCGCGTAGGAGTCGGTGCCGATGAACGGCGCCGCCTTGGGGCGGATTTCCTGGGCCGAACCGTCGTTCAGGAGGTAGATGCCGGCTTCGTCGCAGAGGTTGTAGACCGCGTTCCAGCTGGCGATGTCGGCGGGGGCGCAGATGATGGCCTCGGCCCCGGCGGCGATGAGGTTTTCGGCGGCGCGCACGGTCTTTTCCGGGCTCATGTCGGTGATTTCGATGTTTACGTCCACCCCGAGTTTCTTGCCGGTGTTTTCATAGCCGGACTTGAGAATCTGCTGGTATTCGTGCTCCCAGTTGATCTGAATCACGCCGACCTTCTCGCCGGCGCCGGCGAGACCGGCGACCAGCAAAACCGCCAGCGCCAGCAGGGCAATCGTCTTCTTCATGACAAGGCTCCTCCATAATTGGGTTATAAAACCGCCTGGTGCGAGGCGCCGCGCCGGCGCCAAACGCCCGTGGAAATCTTCATATTCACCGGGACGCCATTTTGGTCCTGGTGTCGATTAGGACGGCGATGTAGATAATCACCCCCTTGACGATTTGCTGGTAGGAATAGTCGACGCCGAGGATGGTGAGGCCGTTGGCGATGACCCCGACCGTGAAGGCGCCGATCAGCGTCCCGACCATGCCGCCGGAGCCGCCGGTCATGCTGGTGCCGCCGATGACCACCCCGGCGATGACGTCCATTTCGAAGCCCTGGCCCGAGGTCGGGTTTCCCGAAAACAGCCGCGCCGCCATGATGCAGCCGGCCAGGGCGGTGAGCATGCCGGCGATGGCGAAGACGCCGATCTTGACCCGCGCGACGTTGAGGCCCGAAGTGACGGCGGCCTGTTCGTTCCCGCCCACGGCATAGACGTAGCGGCCGAACTTGGTTTTCTTGAGAATGAACTGGCCGACGATAAGTACCAGGAAGGCGACCACCACCGGCACGGGAAAACCGCCCACATAACCGGTTCCCAATTGCATGAACTCCTGGTTGGTAATCGGCACCGGGATGCCGCCGGACCAGGCCAACGACACCCCCCGGGCCAGGCTCATCATGGCCAGGGTAACGATGAAGGAGGAGAGCCTTTGCTTGGCGACGGCCGCGCCGACCAGGGTCTGGACCATGGCCAGGGCGAGCATGGTCAGGACGAGGACCGGCACCCAATGCATCCCCGACGCCAACAGGACGGCCGCGAAAATCCCCGATAGGGCGATGTAGGAGCCGACGGCCAGGTCGATATTCCCGGTGATCATGATGAAGGTCATGCCGACGCCGGCGATGTAGGCCATCGACACCTGGCGGGCGACGGTGAGGAAGTTGCTCCACTTGGAGAAGCGGCCGTTCGAGAGGATACTGAAGGCGATGCAGAGGATAATCAGGGCAATTAGCACCCCCATCTGCTGCAGCGTTTCCCTTCTGAATCCCAGGCCCTTGGCGACGGCGCGCGGGGGCTTTCCGGGTTCGTCTTTAGTCATGCTGGTCATGGGCGGGGTTTCCTGTTTAACTGAAATGGCGCTGAAAAATGCCGGAGTTTCGGGGACATGATCCTCGCGTTCTTTGTTATTGTGCGGTAACACTCAACTACGGCGCGCAACAATGCGCCATGACGTTTTCCTCGCAGGCCTCGCAGGCCGGGAGGTCGGCGTAGACCCGCCCCTTGTTCATGACGATAATCCGGTCCGACACGGCCAGGATCTCGGGGAGGTCCGACGACACCACGATGACCCCCTTGCCTTCGGCGGCGAGGCGGTGGATGATGCCGTATATTTCCGCCTTGGCCCCGACGTCGATGCCGCGGGTCGGCTCGTCCATGATCAGGATGTTGGGGAGGGTGGCGAGGCACTTGGCGATGACCACCTTCTGCTGGTTGCCGCCGGAGAGGTTCCTCACCATCATCTCGGGGTCGGGGGGGCGCAGGTTGAGTAGTTCCACGAAACGCTTGACAAAACCGCGTTCGGACGAGGTCGACACGTAAGGGGCGGGGAACAGATCCTTGAGTTGCGAGACGGTGACGTTTTCCCGCACGTTGAAGTTCAGGAACAGGCTCTTGTTCTTGCGGTCCTCCGAAGTCATGCCGACCCCGCGCTTGATGGAATCGCGGGGGCGGCGGATGTTGATCCGGACGCCGTCAATCCACACTTCCCCCGCGTCGATGCGGCGGAGGCCGAAAAGCGCCTCCATGACTTCGGTACGCCCCGCCCCGACCAGGCCGGAGAACCCCAGCACCTCGCCGGCGCGGAGCTGGAAATCGACTTTCGAAAAAGCGCCCCGGGACGACAACCCCTTCACCTCCAGAAGCACCCGGCTGTCCTTCCCCGGCGCCGGCGCGGACCGGCTGCGGAGGAACTTCGCCACTTCCCTGCCGACCATCATCTGCACGACTTCGTCATTGGTCAGACCGGGCAGGTCGCGGGTCCCGACCAGGCAACCGTCCTTCAGGACCGAGACCCGGTCGGCGACCTTGAAGAGTTCCTCCAGCCGGTGCGAGATGTAAATAATCGACTTGCCGCGATCCCGCAGGCCCCGCACCGTTTCCAGGAGGCGGGCGGACTCGTTCATGGTCAGGGACGAGGTGGGCTCGTCCATGATGATCACCTGGCTTTCGTAGGAGAGGGCTTTGGAGATTTCCACCATCTGCTGTTCGGCGATGCCCAGGTTTCCCACCGTCTCCCGCGGGTCGATTTTCGCGTCCAGGATGGAAAGATAATGCTGGGCCTTTTCGTTCAGGACGGCCTCGTCCAGGACGCCCCCCCGGGTGGTTTCGCGGCCGAGGAAAATGTTCTGCGCCACCGTGAGGTTCCGGCACAGGTTCAGCTCCTGGTGGATGATGCTGATCCCCAGGTCCTGGGCATGCCTGGCGTTGTCGATGTGCACGGGTTTCCCGCGGAAGACGATCTCCCCGCCGGGGTCGGGGCGGTACAGGCCGGAGAGGATTTTCATCAGGGTCGACTTCCCGGCCCCGTTCTCGCCGCAGAGCGCGTGCACCTCGCCCGAACGCACCTCGAAGGTGACCCCGTCCAGCGCCTTGACGCCCGGGAAGGTTTTGGAAATATCCCGCATTATGAAGACGATTTCGTGATCTTGATTCATAATGAACCCGCTCTATGAAAAGTTGGCACTGGAACTCTGCATAACTTCAGCCGGCATTGAACTCGCGAACCGCGTCGAACATCGCCTCGATGTTTTCCGGCGGAACGCCCGCCATGATGTTGTGAATTTGCTGGAAGATGAACCCGCCCCCCGGGGAAAAAATGCGGCAGCGCTCCAGGACATGCTCGCGAATCTGCGCCGGAGTGCCCCGGGGGAGCATCCAGGCCGTGTCGCAGCCGCCCCCCCAGAAGACGATTTTGTCGCCGACGCTTTTCTTCAGTTGTACCGGGTCCATCCCCGTGCAGTTGGTTTGCACCGGGTTGAAGGCGTCCAGGCCGGCTTCGGCGAGGAGCGGAATGAAGGGGGCGATTCCGCCGCAGCTGTGCAGCTGGATCTTGAGGTGCGGGGCGATTTCCTTGACCCGCTTCCACATGGCCCGCTCGCGCGGTTGGAAAAATTCCTTATAGCACTCGGTGGAAAACTGCGTGCCGGTGGACATGCCGAAGTCGTCCCCGAAGAGGATGACGTCGAGGTACGGCGCCAGCGCCTTCACCCGGGTTTCGATGGCGGCCAGGTGGTCGGCCAGCATTTTGTCCAGGAGCGCGGCGTAGTTCTCCGGTTCCAGAAGCATCCACATCATGGCGTTGGGAATGGTGCAGAGGAAGGTTGACGGCTCGTAGAGGTTGCCGCCGAAGATGTAATTGATCGCCCGGTCGGTGCTGTCCCGGAGGCGCTTCGCCCTGGCGACCATTTCCTCCAGACCCGCGCCTTTGGGAGGCGTGGGCACCGCCGCCCACATTTGCGCCGGGGCCTGTTCCCGGTAATCGGGGGCGCCCTCGGGAATGCCGTCCTGGTAGGGCCAGAGGACCTGATCGAAATACAGCGACCCGGCGCGCATGACCCCGCACTTCCGGCCGTAGTCGTTATACAGCCACCAGTCGCCGTCCTCCTTGCGGACATCGACGTATTTGGGAATGAGACACGCCTCGCCATTCGGGAGGACCCATTCCTTCCAGCCCGAGTCGTCCTGGCAGTAGGGCCGGGACAGGTCGATGACGTCAGACGGAAAACGCTCCAGGACGTCGTCCTCGATAAAGGCCAGTTGCTGGATGAAGTCGTAGACCTTGGCCGGACGCTTCGGGAGGCCGAGGTAGTCGCGGAGGCGGTGGTAGGCGATGGCCATGATGCCGCTGGAGCGGTGGCTGCCGAAGTCCACCGGTATTTGGTCCGGCTGCTGGTGCCGCAGCGCGGCTTGGACTCTCTCACGCGGGGTCATGGTTATCCTCTCCAGGGGAAATTGGCTTGTCAACGGGGCACGATAGAGTGGCACGGAAGCAAGGGAAAAATCGCCCATAACAGTATGATAATCAACACCCTACATCGCCAGCTGGAAACAGTACAACCTGTCATTCCGAACGGTAGTGAGGAATCCGGCGGACGCGGTGGCAGAGTATAATCCGCCCCCATTTGGAAGGGCTGGGGCTGCTCCGACGAGCCAAATGCAGGAGGTTATACTCAGCCATTCTTGCCCCTGGATTCCTCACTACCGTTCGGAATGACAGCCGTAGCGATGTTCGCGGATAATGCAGCCGGCAAGTTACCGTCCTGAATGGTAACGCGTTGTCCTTATTGCAACGCCATTTCGGAAATAGCCTCGACATCACATCCCGACGTCTCGCGAATCACCAGCCTCGGTTCCTCGCGTAACCGCGCCGGCGGCAGGTCCGGGTTGGCGATTCTCCGTAAAAGCATTTCGCCCATTCTCCCGCCCATGCCGAAGGGATCGGTGGCGACGCTGCACAGGGCGGGAATGGACATGGCGGCTTCGGCGATATTGTCGAACCCCATCACCCCCAGGTCCCGCCCGGGTTCGAGGCCCCGGCGGAGAAACACGCTTAGCGCGCCCAGGGCCAAGGCGTCGTTAAAAAACATGGCCGCGGTCGCCTTCTTGCAGCGGGACAGGATGTGTTCCCCCAGGTAGATGCCGTCGCGGCGGGTATAGCTGTCGAGAAAAAGGTTGTCGGACCTGCGCGGCCCCAGGCCGGCTTCCCGCAAGGCGTCGGCATAGCCGCGATAGCGCTCGGCGCGGTTGGTCGAACTGTCCGCGCCGCCCGCGAAGACGATGCGCCGGTGCCCGGCCCGAACCAGGGCGGCGGCTGCCAGCTTGCCGCCCAGATAATTGTCCGGCCCCAGATAATCGAAATCCTGGCGGCCAAAGTCGCGGAACACCAGCATGACCGGCTTCCCCCATTTCCTCAGCCGATCGAACGTGCCGGGCGCAGTGTGGCGGGCCAGGTAGAGAATCGCCCCGTCCATGCCCGTTTCCATGAATTCGCCCAGGAGCTTGTCCTGGAGGTCCGGCTTCTCCTCGGCGTTGGCCAGGAACGGCAGATAACGCGTCGTATCGAGAAAGCGCGACAACCCGGACAGCAATTCGCCAAAATAGGGATTGGTGAGATTCTGGAGCAGCACCCCGACATTGTAAGTCCGTCTGGTCCGCATGGACGCGGCGCGTTTGTTATAGATGTAACCGCTTTCCGCGACGATTTTCTTGATGCGGCGCCGGGTTTTCTCGGAAATAACCCCTTTGTCGTTCATCACCAGGGACACCGTGGCGGCGGATACGCCGGCGCGTTCGGCGATATCGGCCAGGCGCAATTCGCCCGCGTCCCGGTGCTGTTTCATACCTTGGTCTTTCGTTGGAAGGCCGCCAGGGCCGGGAAAAATTCCCGGGACAGTCCGGCATAAGCCAGGCAGTACAGGCCGTACAATTCCTGGTAGACCGCCGCCGCCTCCGGCCGGGGCTCGTAGATTCGGCCCGCTTTCACCAGGGCCGCCACACCGGCCGGAATGTCCCGGTACACCCCCGCCCCCACCCCCGCGTAGACCGCCGCCCCGGTGACGGCCGCGTCCGGGATCGCCAAGGTCTGCACCGGCCGGTTGTAAACATCGGCCTGCAGCTGGTTCCACAGCGCCGATTTGGTGGCGCCCCCCAGGATGCGGATCAGATCGGCGTCGGCGCCGAAGCGGTACATGGATTCGAGGATGTCCCGCACTTCCAGGGTGATCCCTTCCAGCACCGCCCGGACCATGCAGGCGTGGTCGTGGGCGAAAGTCAAACCCAGGAACGCCCCGCGGGCGTCCGGATTCCAGCGGGGGGCGCAGGAACTGGCCAGGTAGGGGAGGAACATCAGCCCCTTCGCCCCGGCCGGCACGCCCGAGGCCAGCGAGTCGAGAAGCTGGTAGGGGTTCAGCCCCGCCGATTGGGCGTAGGCGCTTTCCAGCCGGGTGATCTGTTCGACAAACCAGGTGAAGACGCCGGCGGCTCCGGCCTGATAACCTTCGAGCTGATAGTGGCCTTTTATGGAATGGTTCAGGATGTTGGCGCTGGTGTCCGGGGAATCGGGGCAGCTGTCGAGGAAAGCCCCGACCAACCCGCCGGTGCCGAGTGACACCGACATTTTCCCCTTTTCGGTCACGCCCGCGCCGACCATGGCGGCGTGCTGATCGCCCGCTCCCACCACTATCGCCGCGCCGGCCGGAATGCCGGTTCGCGCCGAGACTTCGGATCCAATCGCCCCCACCCTGGTTCCCGGTAACATTACCGTGGGTAACAAGGCCCGGTCCAGGGCGAAAGCGTCCAGGATCTCGTCCGACCAGGCGAACTTCCGGATGTCCCACATCCCGGACAACGCCGCCGCCCCGGAGTCGGTGTAGAATTCACCGCTCCCGAAACGTTTCAGGACAAAATCCTGGAGCTGGCAGAACTTGGCGGTGCGCGCCCAATGGTCAGGCTCGTTGTTCCGCAGCCACAGGATTTTCCCGAGGTTCCAGGTGGTGTTGAGGGGCAGCCCGGTGATGCGGTGATAGCGTTCCCGCCCCATCCTTTTCTCGATTGCGGCGACTTCATCCACCGGCCGGTTGTCCTGCCAGGAAATCATCGGCCGGACCAGCTTGCCCTTGGCGTCCAGGAAAATGCTGCAGGTGCGCTGGGTCGAAAAAGAGACGGCGGCGATTTCCGCCGCGGCGGCGCCGGCCTTGCGGGTGGTTTCGGCAGTTGCCTCGAAAGCCGCCTCAATCAGCATCTCGGCGTCCTGCTCCACCCAACCCGGACGGGGATAGGTGCAGCCGTATTCGCGGTAACTCGTGGCCACGATTTTCCCGGCGGCGTCCATAATCCGGGATTTGGCGCCGGTGGTGCCGATATCAACCGCCAATAGCATTTCGACCATGGGCTTCTCCATGGGGGTAGGGTTTATGAGGCGCGACGCATAAGCGGAAATATATGATTGGGAGGCAGCGGATCCAGGGTAATGGCAGGCGAGCGTGAGTTAATCGATTTAATGAATTTTTTACGTCTTCCAACGTTGTTGCATAATAACCTCGGAACAGCGAATGTCAATTCCTTTTTGCCTTTAATTCCGCCGATTGTCATGAGGGAGGTGAGGCAGGGAGACGGGGAACAACCCTTTCGAACGCCCGCGCCCGAAGGCTGGCCCGCCTTCGCGTTGACAGAGGGAAGGTCCTTATGGAAAATGGGGATTGGCAACGCTTCGAAAGGGACTCCCGGAAACTCTGCAAAACTTCGGTTTTTTACGTCCGATCTCGGAAAGTTCATGACATGGCGATACCTTACGCCCAGTGGGGCCGGGACATCGAACCCGGCGCCCTCAAACAGATGGAAAACGCCCGGAGCCTGCCGGTGGCCGCCGCCGCTGCGCTCATGCCCGACGCCCACCAGGGTTACGGCCTGCCGATCGGCGGCGTCCTCGCCACCGAAAACGCCGTCATCCCCTACGCCGTCGGCATGGACATCGCCTGCCGCATGAAAATGACCGTGTTCGATTTGCCCCTGTCCCACCTGATCGGGCAAAACGAAAGGCTCCGTAACGCCCTC
>JAVBQR010000163.1:0-4674 GCA_031548865.1 Planctomycetota bacterium | reverse complement strand
TCCCTCCTCCCCTTTGGAGAGATCCGGATGCAACATACGGGTGTTGTCGTTACTCTTTATTACTTCGTCCCACGGCGCCCGCCTGAGCGGGCGCCATGCGGGGGAGTCATCCGGAGACGCGACATCACCCCAGGTTGTTTCCGCGTTTCTCCAAAGGGGAGGAGGGAATTATTCCTGCTTCCCTACCGCCGCCCTGGATCACGGCATAGTAACCAATGCAGACGCGAATTCCTCTTTGCCCCCGCTCCGTTTGGAGCACGCTGACGCTTTGCTCCGTAGAGGAAATTTTTAATGAGACAATTTCATTGTCCATTAAAAACTATAACCTCGTTTCTACAAGGGGGCTGATTGCGCCCCCTTTGGAACCCCGCAACCAGCCATTCGGCTGGATTTTTTTGAACCGCCTATACCGCCTTTACCGCGATAATCGCATTCCAAACCTACCACGGCGTCTTGCTGTCCTTGACCGCCTTCATGTTTTTCAGGTCGCAGTATTCCAGCGGCGAATAGGAGATGACCTCCTTCACTTTCCCGCCCCGGATGACGTCGACAATCATCTTCACGCCGTTCTCGCCCATGGCGACGTAATCCTGGCCGATCATGAAATCGACCAGCGGATCCTGCCGGTCCATGTACTGGAACATGGGGTAGAAGGTGTCGACGATGCCGAATTTGCCGCCGCGTTGGCGGAACTTGACCAGCTCGGGCAGGCTGTCCGGCGGGGCGAAGAAGGGCCAGCCGCCGGTGACGAAGTAGCCGTCGAGATTGGGATTGGCTGACAGGTAGGTGTTGATGAGTTCGACCGACTTTTCGGTGGAGTCGTCGTTGGCCTGGAAGGCGACTTCCTTGATGGCGGTGCCCTTGATGGCGTCGCGGAAGCCGTTGACGCGCTGGTCCAGGGCGTCCATGCCGATGACGCCGGTCTGGACGACGACCGTCCCCTTGCCGCCCATGACTTCGACCATCTTTTCGCCGCACTGCTTGCCGAGGGTGTAATTGTCGGTGCCGTAGTAGAAGGCGCGTTTCGAATCCGGGATGTCCGAGTTGAGGATGCCGACCACGATCCCCTTGCCGACCGCCCGGTCGACGACGCCCTTAAGCGCTTTCGAATCGACGGGGAAAAGGAGGATGCCGTCGACCTTCCGCTCGATTAGCCCTTCGACCACTTTCACCTGTTCGGCGGCGTCGGGGTTGCTGGGGGCGTTCTTGAGGATTTCGACGCCCAATTTCTCGCCCGCCGCCGAGGCGCTGTTCAGGGCGTCGACGAAGATGGGGTTGTTCAGGGCCACCGGCACGATGGCGACCAGGAGTTTTTTCTCGCCCGCCTGGACCGCGAACGCCAAGAGGAGCGCCATTACGGCCAACATGGCCGTTTTACCGAAGGTTTTCATCTTTTTCCTTTCTGAAGAGAAATGATTCGGACAGAACCCGTATCATCTTTGGGCAAACCCTTACTTCATGTATTCCTTAAAATTATCGCGGTTGACGGGAATCCCTGGCATGCGGTAGTCGAGGGGCGGTTCCACGCCGTCCTTGACCCAGTTGAACATGCGTTCGGCCGCCCGGAAGCCGTGGTCGTGACCGGAGATGAAGACCGAGGCGAAAAAGCCGGTCGGGGTGGATTTTTCGAATTCGATCTTGGCTTCCTGGCCGCCGTTGATGCCGACGCCGATGATGTTTTCCGGCTTGAAGCCGCGGCCTTCCAAGGCGCGCACCGCGCCGGCGACGATGGGGTCGTTCGAGGCGGTGACGAACCAGTTCTTCGCCTCGGGGTGCTGGGTGATGGCGATGTCGGCGGCGGCGAAGGAGCCGATGGAGTCCCAGGAACGGATAGGGGCGTCGTACATTTTCGCGCGCGGGTAACCGAGTTTTTCCAGGGTGTCGCGGCAACCGCCGATCCGCTCCATGGCGGTGGAGAGTTCCTGGATGGTCATGGCCATCAGGGCGGTCTCTTCCCACTTCCAGCCGCGCCGCTGGGCCTCGGCGAACATGGTCTCGCCGACCTGGATGCCGATGTCGTAGGCGGCGAGTCCGGAGAAGTGCACCTCCTTCATGAGTTTGCCGTTGGCGTCCTCGAACTGGTTGGCGATGGAATAGAGTTTGATGCCGAACTGTTTGCAGCGGTTTTTGACGGCTGTGCCGAGTTTAGTTTCCGGGGTGGCGAAGAGGAGGCCCTTCACCCCCTGGGCGGCGTGGTTGTCGATGGCGGCGAGGATTTTGTCGGCGTCGGTGGCTTCGGTCTTGACCAGAATGAAACCGTTCTTGTCCGCCGCCGCCTGTGCCCCTTCCCATTCCCGGAGCCACCAGTTGTCGGTGGCGTCGGGGATAATATAACCGATCTTTATTTGCTCTCCCGCTACCACTCCGGCGGCAATAAACGCCCCGAAAAACCAGGCCGCCGCGACCGCCAAGAGACTTTGCCCCAGAACGCGTGCCCTCATGACTTTCCTCCTGTGGAAATGTGTGGACCGGATTCACAGTCGTTTGTGGCGGATTTTCCGGAAAAATCGGGCACAACGCCGCCCGATTCCTTCGAAAAATCCACTCCGACAACGCCATACGTTTGGCGTGATGTTCTTTCGGTGGAGTGCCGCGTCAGTGACTGGCCGGAGGCCGGTGGCGGATTTTGTAGAAATTTTCATCAAATGCGTGGCGTCGAAAAAATTCTACGCTTGCGGCTCTGGAAAATAAGTGCACATAAAACAGGCGGTGCAAGGGAAACGGGGCGAAACCGACGACCAGGACGCGGAGGATGGGGCAGCGGTTATTGTTGGGAAAGGTTCGGCCAAAGGGAAATTACTGCCGCGACGTCGCTTTTTCGGGAGCAGCTGCCGCAAATCCGGCGTTGCGGGATTGTTTTCACGGTGCGATTCAAGTATATATTCCGAAGCCGAAAAATGTCAAAACAAAAGCAGGGATTTTCAGCCCCATTCACAACCGCCTTTCCGGGAGATACCATGCCTAACGAACTCCATCCCCCCGCGCCCGCGCCTCTCGCTTCCCCCTTCCCCAAAACCTTCCTCTGGGGAGGAGCCGTCGCCGCCTGCCAAATCGAGGGCGGCTGGAACGCCGGCGGCAAAGGTCCCAGCGTCGCCGATGTCATAACGAAAGGCTCGGCCAGCCAACCGCGCCGGATCACCGACGCCGTGCTGCCGGGGGAATTTTACCCCAGCCACGACGCCTCCGATCTCTACGGGCACTACCAGGAGGACGTCCGCCTCCTCGCCGAAATGGGGTTCAAGTGTTTCCGCACCAGTATCGCCTGGACCCGCATTTTCCCGAACGGGGACGAAGAGGCGCCCAACCCTGAAGGCCTCCGCTTCTACGACCGGCTTTTCGACCTCCTGCTCGCGCACAACATCCAGCCGGTCGTCACCCTGAGCCACTTCGAAATGCCCCTGGCCTTGGCGACCCGCTACGGCGGCTGGAAAAACCGTGCCCTCCTGGCCTTTTTCCTCCGCTACTCCGAAACGGTCATGCGCCATTTTCGCGGCCGGATCCGCTGGTGGATGACTTTCAACGAAATCAACAACCAGGCCAACGTCAATAACGAGCTCTTCGGCTGGACCTGCTCCGGCCTGCGCTTCTCCCGCGAAGCCGATCCGGCCCGGGCCATGCGCCAGGCCGCGCACCACCAGTTCCTCGCCACTGCCCAAACCGTCCGTCTCGGGCACGACATCGATCCTGAGAACAGGGTCGGCGGCATGTGCTCCTTCATCCCCTATTATCCCTATTCCTGCGACCCGGCCGACGTGATGCTGGCGGCCGAATGCATGCGCGACCGCTTCTACTTCAGTGACGTCCACCTGCGGGGCTATTATCCCGGTTACGCCGAAAAAATCTGGGCCCGTGAAAACAGCGCTCCCGAGATGCGGCCGGAGGACGCCGGGATTCTGGCCAGGGGTACTGCCGATTACCTCGGCTTCAGCTACTACATGTCGAACACGGTCCAGGCCGGGGCGCGGTCGGACAACCGGACCGCCACCGACGGCAGTTCGATTCACTCGGTAAAAAATCCCCGCCTGGCCGCGAGCGATTGGGGCTGGCCGATCGATCCGGTTGGCCTCCGCTATGCGCTGACCACCCTCTATGAACGCTACAACAAACCGCTGTTCGTGGTCGAGAACGGCCTCGGCGCGGCGGACGTGCTGACCGACCGCGGCGAATGCGACGATTCCTACCGCATCGACTACCTGCGCCGCCACATACGTGAGGTCGGGAAAGCCATCCGGGAGGACGGCATCGAAGTCGTCGGCTACACGCCGTGGGGCTGCATCGACCTGGTGTCGTTCACGACCGGGGAAATGCACAAGCGCTACGGTTTCGTCCACGTGGACCGTACCGACGCCGGCGGCGGCTCTTTCACCCGCCGCCGCAAGAAGTCGTTTTACTGGTACCGGCGGGTGATCGAGACCAACGGCGGGGATTTGGGCGAGGGAGCAGAATAACGGGGACATGATGTTTATGCTGGAATCATTTAACCAATGCTACGGAACATCTGGAAAACCTGGTGCCGTCTAAGTAAATCCCTCTGGATTCCGGCGAAACCGCCCGTTGGGGATGCAGCATACGCTTGCGACGCCGGAATGACGAGTGGGGGGAGTCCGGCGTTACAGGGCAGGGAGCTGCGGTAACAAAAGAGACGCATCTCAACTCTGCTACATCAATCCGCAC
>JAVBQR010000053.1:0-9717 GCA_031548865.1 Planctomycetota bacterium | reverse complement strand
ATCCGGGAGTCGCGCGGCGCCGAGTATGAACCGCCCCCATTTGGCTCGTTGATACTACCCCCAACCAGCCGAATTCAGAGCGTTTGGAGAAAGGCCAACGAGCCGAATGCAAGAGTACGTTCCCATGCGCACCGAGACCCCTGGATTCCTCACTACCGTTCGGAATGACAATCGCGGCGTTCTTCATGAATAATGCAGCCTGCTCCTTATCGCTCTGATTTGTAACGAGTTGTCCTTATTTCAGCGCCATTCGATCGTGTCCCCGAATTCCTCGTGTTTTTACTCGTTGAATCGTAATTGGTTGTCCTTATTTCCGCGCCATTCGTTATAGAACTGGAATTTTGCCAAATTCCAGATATAACTGAAGTTTTGCAAAGTGACGATTTAACCGCCAATCGTCACTTTGCAAAAATCGTTTTTGCCCGAATTTTCGGGGGTTTTGATTTTGCAAAAGTCCAGTGTATGGCTGCTATCCGGCCTGTCGCCGGCACCGGTTAAATATGAGGAAGGGCGGTGCATGAAACAGATATTCGCGGTATTTGCGGCGCTGGCGATTATCTCCACCGCCGCGTATGCCGTTTGGAGGCTCTACCCGTCGCTGGTCGCGGGGGGTGAAGCCGCTCCCGCCTACCAGGGTTATGTCGAGGGCGAATTCATCCAGGTCGCCTCGCCGGTGGCGGGAAGGTTGGAGGCGCTGCATGTCCGGCGTGGCGATTCGGTGCAGGCGGGGGAAGCACTTTTCGATCTCGAAGCCGAATACGAAAAGGCCGTGCTCCTCGCGGCCGAAGCCGACAACGCCGCGGCCGAAGCCACTCTCGCCGACATGCGGACCGGCAAGCGCCAGGAGGAGATATCCGCCCTGGAAGCGCAATTGGAGCAGGCGCTGGCGGCGGAAAGGGATTCGGCCGCCCAGCTAGAACGCATTATCGAACTCCACCGGGAAGGCGCCGCCACCAAGTCGCAGCTGGACAAGAGCCAGGCCGACGCGGACGCCAATTACGCCCGGGTTCAGGAACTGCGGGAAAACATCCTGATCGCCCGACTGCCCTCCCGCGACATGCAAGTCGCCGCCCAGGCCGCCGCGGTGGGCGCGGCGAAGGCGCGAATCGTCCAGGCGGAATGGGCGCTCGACAACAAGAAAATCGCTTCGCCCCGGAACGGCCGGGTTTATGAAATCATCCAGCGCCAGGGCGAATTGGTCCCGGCGGGACAGCCGGTTTTGCGCCTGCTGCCTCCGGAAAACGTCAAAATCCGCTTCTACGTTCCGGAGACGGTCCTCGCTTCCATGCATCCCGGCCGCGAAGTTCTGGTCCGCCTCGACGGCGCGCCGGAAGTGCCGGCGGTTGTCAGCTACGTTTCTGCCGAGGCCGAATTCACCCCGCCGGTCATTTACAGCAACGACTCCCGCTACAAGCTCACCTTCATGATCGAGGCGAACCCCTTCCCGGAAACGGCAACCCGCCTGAATCCCGGCCAGCCCGTCGTGGTCGAGCCGAGGTAAAAGCCCATGGAACTCACCATCGATGTCCGTAACCTCAACAAAAGTTTCGCCGGCCGCCGGGTGGTCAAGAACGTGGCGCTCCAGGTCGAACGCGGCGAAATCCTCGGTTTTCTTGGCCCGAACGGCAGTGGTAAGACCACTTCCATCCGCATGATGTGCGGCCTGCTTACCCCGGATTCGGGCGAAGGCACGTGTCTCGGCTTCGACATCATCCGCGAAAGCGCCAAAATCAAGCGCCGCGTCGGCTACATGACCCAGAAATTTTCCTACTGGGACGACCTGACCATCCGCGAAAACCTGGATTTCATCGCCCGCGTCTATGGCCTTCCCGACCGCCGCCGGACGGTCGAGAATACCCTCGCCTCCCTTGGTTTGACCGCGAGGGGAGGGCAGCTGGCGGGAACGCTGTCCGGCGGTTGGAAACAGCGCCTGGCGCTGGCGGCGTGCCTGCTGCACCGGCCGGAACTCCTGCTTCTCGACGAACCGACCGCCGGCGTCGACCCCATGTCCCGGCGCGATTTCTGGGAGGAATTGCACCGCCTGGCGGCGGAAGGGATAGCGGTCCTGGTTAGCACGCATTACATGGACGAAGCCGAGCGTTGCCACAAACTCGCCTACATCGCTTACGGCGAACTCTTGGAGCGGGGAACGGCGCGGGACATAATCGGCCGGCAGGGTTTGGCCACCTGGATGGTCCGGGGCGAAAGTTTGGCCCTGCTTGGCGATCGCCTGCGCGGCAAGCCCGGGGTCGAACAGGTCGCCGTATTCGGCGAGACGATGCATGTGACCGGAAAGGACGCCGACACTCTGTTCAAGACCCTGGAAAAGGAGGTCGGAACCTCTTTCACCTGGGATAGGATCGAGTCCAGTATCGAGGACGTCTTCATTTACCTGATGGCCAAGGCCGGCGGCAACGCTTCCGAGGGAGCCAGCCATGGCTGAAGCGCCGATCCTGAGTGAAAAGGCAAGCTTTTCGCCGAGGCGCCTGTGGGCGATGGTGGTGAAGGAATTCACCCAAATCCGCCGCGACCGGGTCACCCTGGCCATGGTGGTCGGCATCCCCCTTATGCAGATCGCCCTGTTCGGCTACGCCATCAATACCGACCCGAAACACCTGCCGACCGCCGTCATCATGGCGGATCACAGCGAATTCACCCGCAGCATGGTCGAAGCGATGCGGCACTCCGCCTACTTCGCCATTGTCGACGGCATCGACAGCGAGGCTGAAGCCCGGGAGGCGTTGGCGGTCGGCCAGGTCCAGTTTGTCCTCACCATCCCTCCCGATTTCACCGCCAAACTGCTACGGGGGGAGAAGCCGGCCGTCCTTGTTGAAGCCGACGCCACCGATCCCACCGCCACCATGGCCGCCCTCGGGGCGGTCCAGCAGCTCCCCGCCATTGTCGCGGCGAAGGATTTGCGCGGTTCGCCGCTGTACGCCGGCAGGCAGCCATTCGAGGTGCGGGTGCACCGGCTGTACAATCCGGAGGGAAATACGCAATATAACATCATCCCCGGGTTGATGGGGGTCATACTTACGCTTACCCTGGTCATGATGACCGGCCTCGCCATCACCCGGGAGCGCGAACGCGGCACCATGGAAAACCTTCTCGCCATGCCGCTGACGCCCCTGGAAGTAATGCCGGGGAAAATCGTTCCTTATGTCCTCATCGGCCTGGTGCAAGCGACGCTCATAATCATCCTCGCGCGCTACCTTTTTCATGTCCCCATCATGGGAAGCGTGGCGGCGGTGTATGTCGCAGCCATGCTGTTCGTTATCGGCAACCTGGCCATGGGAATCACCATTTCGTCACTCGCCGGCAACCAATTGCAGGCGGTGCAATTGACTTTCTTCTATTTCCTCCCGAACCTGATGTTGTCCGGTTTCATGTTTCCCTTCCGGGGCATGCCGCGCTGGGCGCAGCTTATCGGCGAATGTTTGCCGCTGACGCATTTCAATCGCCTGATCCGGGGAATCCTTCTCAAGGGCAACGGCTGGCCGCAATTATGGCCGGACCTTTGGCCGCTGATGGCTTTTGTCGTGGTGGTCATGGCGGTGGCGGTGGTGACCTACCGGCGAACTCTTGATTGAAAGGGGGAAAAAGGCGGACCAGGCGCAGAAGCGCTTCCCTTGGCCTGCCGCTTGTGTATACTGGTTGCGGTCTGAAAGGGTGATTTTGCCTGGCCAAGGTTTCGCTTGATTCAGCTTTCTAGGGGCTATAATACATGCAGCACGCTACGGAAAACCATTCCGCCATCGTCCTCCTGTCCGGAGGACTCGATTCCGCGACCATCCTCGCGGTCGCCCTGTCGGAGAATCTCGCCTGCCACTGCCTGTCCTTCGACTATGGGCAAAGGAACGCCGCCGAACTCGCTGCGGCCAAGAACCTGGCGCGGGGCAAAGCCGCCTCCCACACCATTCTACCCTTGCCGCTGGCCGCCATCGGCGGCTCGTCCCTGACCAGCGCCACCGCCGCCATTCCGAAAAATAACTCCGCTGCCGGCATCCCTTCCACCTATGTGCCGGCCCGCAACACCATCTTCCTGGCCTACGCGCTGGCGTTGGCGGAAGTGAAGGGCGCCGGGTCGATTTTCATCGGGGTGAACTCGGTCGACTATTCGAGCTATCCCGACTGCCGGCCCGAGTTCATCGCCGCCTTCCAGCGCCTCGCCGATCTGGCCACGAAATCCTCGACCCAAAACGCCGCCCCGGTCATCCGCGCGCCCTTGCAAAATATGCCGAAAAGCGCCATAATCACTTGGGGAACCAGCCTGGGGGTGGATTACGCCGCCACCGTAACCTGTTACGATCCGCTCGGAGCGGAGGGTTTGGCTTGTGGCGAGTGCGATTCCTGCCGACTCAGGAAAAAGGGGTTCGCCGAAGCGGGGGTGAAGGATCCGACCCGCTACGCTTAATTAGAACTGGACTTATGCAAAATCACCATTCAAACCTCCGAATGGCGACTTTGTAAAATATAAAACCCTAGAAATTCAGGCAAAACTTAAGTTAGAAGGACTTCGCCATGGCCTACGGCCCGACCCGCTTGTTTGTCAAGCAGTTCATCACTAAAACCGCCTCCACCGGCGCCATTCTTCCCAGCTCCAACGAACTCGCCAGGCGCATGGTCGACTTCGCCGCGCCGAAGAAAAACGCCGTCATCGTCGAATACGGTCCCGGCACCGGCGTCTTCACCCAACGCATCCTCGACACCCTGAAACGCGGGCAGCGTTTCTTCGCCATCGAAATCAACGACGACTTCTACGCCAACCTGAAGGTAAGCTTCCCCAACCTGAGCCTCTACCACGATTGCGCCTCGAACATCCGCGACTGCTGCCGCAAGGAAGGGGTTGACCACGTCGATTGCGTTATTTCCGGCCTGCCCTGGGCCAACTTCCCGGACGAACTCCAGGACAAAATCCTCGGGCCCATGCTGGAAATGCTTTCCCCCGGCGGGGTTTTCGTCACCTTCGCCTATTTGCAGGGGCTGGTCATGCCGGCGGGGCGGAAATTCAGGCAGAACCTGAAACGCCGCTTCGCCCACACCCAGAACAGCGGCGTCATTTGGAAAAACTTCCCCCCGGCCATCATTTACCGCGGGGTGAAATAGGGCGGCGGCCGGGGAAAAACCGGCGCGCGGCCGGTCCGGCGTTCCCCCTTCCCGGGTTATCACTTGACAACCCCGGTTGTTTATTTAGCATTGTATGGGGAGCGAGAACCGTGTCCGGAGACATGGTTTGTTTTTTTATTTGCCTTTATGAATAGGTCAGGTGAACCCCAATGGAGTACCAGATTAAGGACATCGGCTCGTGCCGCAAACTCATTGAAATGAAATTCACCGCCGAGGAAGTCGACAAAGCTTTCGACGAATGCTACCAGAATATCAATTCCCAGATCCGGATCAAAGGCTTTCGCCAAGGCAAGGCGCCCCGGAGAGCCCTGGAAACCCGTTTCGCCAAAGACGCCGCCTCCGACGCCGTCAAAGCCCTGATTCGCCAAGAACTCGACAAGTTGCGCGACAAGGAAAAGCTGCAGGTCATCGGCTCGTACCTCCTGAAAAACACCGACGGCCTCGCCGAACCGCATAAACCCATCAACCTCGATCTGGAATTCGACGTCGTCCCCGAATTCGCGCTCCCCGAATACAAGGGGATCGAGCTTGCCGACCACCCGGTCGAGGTGAAGGAAGAAAAAATCAACGGCATGCTCGAACGCTACCGCCACATGTTCGCGAATTACCAGGAAGTCGACGAGCCCGTCCGGCAAAACGACATCATCAAGGTCGACTTCGAAACCAAGGTCGACGGCGAAGAAATCATGCATATGGAGGACCAGCGCCTCCGCGTCGACGGTGACATCCTCTTCGGGCTTCCCTGCCCGCAACTGGTGGAAAAGTTCACCGGTGCCAAAAAAGGCGACTTTGTCGAACTCACCATCACCCTCCCCGCCGATCACCCCAATCCGCAGCTCCGGAACCATGACGCCCAGGTGGAAGTCACGGTCAAAGGGGTGGAACGGGGCGATTTGCCGGAACTGAACGACGCCTTCTCCGAAGGCCTCGGCATGGGCTCCCTCAGCCAGCTCCGCGAGCGCATCCGGGAAAACCTCGCCCGCGACGCCTTTATCGAAGCCAAGCAGAAGGAGGAGGACGACATCGTCGACAAACTCCTCGCCGCCGTCCCGTTCGAGGTGCCGGAAGCGATGGTGAAGAGCGAAACCGACGCCATCATGCAGCAGCGCCGTATGCACCAGGTCCGCACCGGGGTCAAGGAGGACGAGGCCATGCGCCAGCAGCTGGAAGCCTTCCGTCCCGAGGCGGAAAAGGACGCGCTCCGGAAGGTCCGCTGGGGCATCCTCGCCGCGAAGATCGGCGAAAAGGAGGAGGTCAGGGTCACGAACGACGATCTCGCCGCCCAGGTCGAAGCCCTGGCCCAGCAATATAACACCACCCCGGCGAAGATCATCCAGCGCATCCGCGAATTCGACGGCATGCAGCCGATGCTCGCCGAAATCCAAAGCGCCAAGGTCCTCCAGCTCATCGCCGACAATGCCAAGGGCAGGCCGGAAAAACGCGCCGCGGCGGAAATGGAAAAGGTCAACGCCGCCGCCGTCGCCACCGCCCATAATTTGGTGGGTGACAGCAAGGAGTGAAAGCAGGGCAAGATACGTATTGCGGCTAGACAGTAATTACTGATTGGCTTTTTCGAAATCACCATCAACCCGTCGAATGGCGATTTTGCAAAATCAAAAACACCTGAAATTCTGGTGAAAATGATTTTTGCAGGGTGGCGATTGGCGGTTAAATCGCCACTCCGCAAAAGTACGGTTACTGAAGGAGAGCGGCACATTTCCGACATGATATGGCAACTTACGCAGAGTCACCATTCGAGGCGCTGAATGGTGATTTTGCTAAAGCCAGGCCGCTGTTCACAAATATATATATAATTTTTGCCTCGTGCCGTTGGGAGGTTTGACCGGCATTATGCAAAGCTTCCGTCAGAAGGAATAATTATGCCCAACCACCCCATCGATCCCATGGCCGAACTCGTACCCTTCGTCATCGAACGCCGCGGTTCCGGCGAGCGCAGCTACGACATCTTCTCCCGCCTCCTCTCCGACCGCATCATCATCATCGGGTCGGATATCCGCGACCATAACGCCAGCCTCTACATTGCGCAAATGCTCTACCTCGACCTGGTCAACCGCGATGCCGACATCCAGGTCTACATCAACTCCCCGGGCGGCTCCGTCACCGCCGGCCTGGCGATTTACGATACCATGCAACACCTGTCCTGCAACGTCGCCACCTACTGCGTCGGACAATGCGCCAGCATGGGTGCCGTCCTGCTTGCCGCCGGGACCAAGGGGAAGCGCTTCTCCCTCCCCCACAGCCGCATCATGATTCACCAGCCCTGGGGCGGCGCCGAAGGCACCGCCACCGACATCACCATCCAGGCGGCGGAAATCAACCGGCTCAAGGGCATCCTGAACGGGATTCTTTCCAAGCACTGCGATAAGGATCTGTCGGTCATCGAAAAAGACACCGACCGCGACTTCTTCATGTCAGCCGAGGAAGCCAAAGCCTACGGGCTCGTCGACGAAGTCATCATGCCCGGGCAAAAATCCGCCGGCGAGAAAAAACCTCTCTGAAGCGGCCGGGGTGGTCGGGTCCATGATTGACAAGTAAAACCATACTGCGGTATAGTTGAAGCTGGCGGCGGGAAATCCGCCGGCATAACAGGGAGTGGACTTTTTTAGATTGGCCAGCGGCGGTTCGGCTCGTTTTTTAACAAATGTCCACAGGGAATAAACTAGCAATCAACGCATCGGGCAACAACGTTCTCATAGGCATGTCGCCCTTCAGGAGTTGCACCATGTCCAAACAAAACCAGTCCGGCGGCGATGCCGGCGGCGGCTCCTCGCGGCGAGGCGGGCAGCGCTGCGCCTTCTGTGGCCGCCCCCCGGAAAACCACCGCAAAGTCATCCAGGGATTCGGCGATGCCTGCATCTGCTCGGATTGCGTAAAGATGTGCGTCACCCTCATGGATGAGGACGAATTCGGCCGCCGCGACGAAAACAGCGTCAAAATTTCCCGCGTGCCCACTCCGCGCGAATTCAAGCGCTCCCTCGACGAATACGTCATCAGTCAGGAAAACGCCAAAAAAGTCCTCGCCGTCGCCGTGCACAACCATTACAAGCGGCTCATCGCCGGCAAAGGCCAGGACGTCGAAGTGGAAAAGTCGAACGTCCTCATCGTCGGGCCCTCGGGCTGCGGAAAAACCCTCATGGCCCGCATTCTCGCCGGCGTCGTCGACGTGCCTTTCGCCATTGCCGACGCCACCACCCTCACCGAGGCCGGTTACGTCGGGGAAGACGTTGAAAACATCCTCCTCCGCCTGATCCAGGCCGCCGACGGTGACGTCGCCAAGGCGGAAAAAGGCATCGTCTACATTGACGAAATCGACAAAATCGGCAAGAAAACCCAGGGCGTGTCGATTACCCGCGACGTCTCCGGGGAAGGCGTCCAGCAGGCCCTTCTGAAGATGCTCGAAGGCACTGTCTGCAATGTCCCCCCGCAAGGCGGACGCAAACACCCCGAGCAGCGTTATATCCCCATAAACACCTCGAGCATTCTCTTTATCTGCGGCGGTACCTTCGACGGCCTCGACGAAATAATCGGCCGCCGCATCGGGCAAAAATCCATCGGCTACCACCGCGAAGCCGACAAGTCGCCCGATCGCGAACTGGGAGACCTCCTCGAACAGGTCGATTCGGACGACCTCCTCGAATACGGGCTGATCCCGGAATTATTGGGACGCCTGCCGATCATCGCCCCCATCCGTCCCATGGACCAGGAAGCGCTGATCCGTATTCTCCGCGAACCCCGTAACGCCCTCTTGAAGCAGTACGAACACCTGTTCTCGCTGGAAGGCGCCGAAATCACCTTTACTGACGACGCCCTCAAGGCCATTGCCCAGAGAGCCTTGAAAAAAGGCACCGGGGCCCGGGCACTCCGGGGCATTGTCGAGGACGCGCTTCTGGGGCTCATGTTCGAACTCCCCGATCTCCCCCGTCCCCACAAATATGTCGTCGATCAGGAGCTGATCGACGAAGGCTGGGAGACCTGGGGCGTCAAGCACGGCTATATCACTCCGGAGGAAGCCGTCACCAGCCGTACCTCGGCTTCGGCGCGCCGGAAAGCGATCCGCCCGAAAGACGACGAGGAAATTCCCGCCTGAGCGGGACGGGTGGCATGGGACACATTACCAAAGCGGCGCCTCGCCTGAGGCGCCGCTTTTTTTTGGTTATGAAAAATTTTTCCAAAATTTTATATTGCCCTGCCTGAACACGGTTATAAGCAAGTCTGTAGTGAAGCTTCGGCCGAAGCTCGAGTCGCCCGAATGGAAATCCCGGTCATGCGGGGTCCAAAGGGATCGTACCGAACGTCTATTGGGATTGTGGAAACGTGTATCGTCCCGTCAGACGAGGAAGCAAGGGAGGAAATCACTTTTTCAGCCTGCGGTTAGGCGAAAAAAGTTATTTCCGACCGAGCTGACGAAGTATGACGGGACGAGACACCTTTTCACAATTTCAATAGGCGTTCGGTACCCTTAAGGCGTGCCAGTGCGATTTAACGGGTCGCGGAGGAGAAGAAGGCGGGTAGTTAGGCCATCCTAGAGCACGCCGGGGTTTGACTGACCACCTTACCCCAAAAAAATCG
>JAVBQR010000187.1:0-16498 GCA_031548865.1 Planctomycetota bacterium | reverse complement strand
AAAAATCGTTTTTGCCCGAATTTCAAGGGTTTTTGATTTTACAAAATCGCCATTCGGCGGTTTGAATGGTGATTTTGCAAAAGTCCAGTTATTTCTGCGCAATTCGATCGTGTCCCCGATAATCCGCCAGGTTTCAAACGGCGGGCGGCTCTTCCGTCGGTTCTTCACCCGGTCCTTCCGGCTTCACCGAGGCGGTGGACAAAGTCAGCCCGTGCCGCCGCATGCTCCGCCACAGGAGCCATATCCCCAACGACGCTCCGGCGATGTCGTAAAGGGGATAGGAATACCAAACGCCATACACCCCCAATAAGCGCGGCAATATGAGGAGCGCCGGTATCTGCACCAACACCTGCGAGCCTATCGTCAGCCAGAGGTTTTCCTTGGCTTCGCCCAAAGCGCTGAGGACCCCCGGCACTATGAACACGCCGGTCACCAGCGGCGCCAGAATGAACACAATCCGCAGCGCCAGCGCCGTCGCGGCGACAAACTCGGGATCGTTATCGATAAAAAACCCGGCGATAATCTCCGCCCCCGCCTCGACCACCAGCATGGCCAGGAACAGGAAAATAGCCGACGCCGCCATGGCGTAAAATATGGCCTTGCGGGTCCGCTCCTTGTTTCCCGCCCCGTAATTGTAACCGATAATCGGCTGCAGGGCCTCGTCGACCCCGGAAAGCGGCAGGTACAGGAAGGCGATGCAGCTTTCCACCACCATGTTCTGGGCCAGGGCGTGTTCGCCGCCGTACCTCGTGAGCATGTTCAGGGTGACGATCACCGTGATGATGAGGTTCATTTCCAGGGCGGCGTAACCGAAACCGATGCCGCACATTTCCTTGATTAAAGCGTAGGAAAGGGCGAAGTCGGATCGGGCGAGCGGATACTCGGCCTCTTTCCGGAGGAAATGCGCCACCCCATAAACCGCACCCACCACTTGCGACAACACTGTCGCGAAGGCCGCGCCAAAAACCCCCCACGGGAGAATGCCCACGAAAATATAGTCGAAAATAATGTTGATGCCGCAGGAGACGAGGATGACGTAGAGCGATTTGTTGGGGTGGCCGGTCGCCCTGAGGAGGGAACTGGTCCCGAAGCAGAGGAAAAGAAATGGCGCCCCGAGAGTGATGATGCCGGCGTATTGTTTCCCCTCTTCCAGCAGGTCGGGGGGAGCGCCGCAGAGCTTGAGAATCGGGATGGTGAGGAGGTACCCGATTAGCGCGATGAACACTCCGAAGACGGCCAGGCCGACCAGGCAGTTACCGATGGTTTTCGCTGCCCCCTTGGCGTCGCCGGCGCCGAGCTGGCGGGACAGAATCGAGGTGGCGCCGACCCGCACCACGTTGCAGCAGGAGTGGAGGAGCATGAAAAACGGGAAGCCCAGCATCACCACCGACAAGCCCCGGTCGCCGACAAAACGCCCGACAAACAGGCTATCCACCGTTTCGTAGGCGGCCAGGGCGATCAGGGCGATGATGGCGGGGGTGGCGTAGGATACCAGGAGGCGGGGGATCGCGAGCGTGGCCAGTTCGTGGGCGGCGCGTTCGTCGATGACAAATTCTTCTTCCATAATGAGGAGTTATCCATTCCAGGTGACGAAGTATTTGCGGATGTAGCCGATGGGGTTCCAGTTCAATTTCGCCTGCCGCAGCGACTCGTAGTTGCCGTCGCCCCAATCGTTCGAAATGGAGAAGCGGGACAGGCTGTTTTTGTAGAGCAGGTGGTTCATGGCCTGGTAGACGCCGGGGTAGTTGTAATCGCCCTTCAGGAGGTGGCCGCTCAGGAGATAATCCTCCAGTTCCTCCGATAAGGCGTAGGAGACGACCTTGCCGTCGACCTTGAGGAGGGCGCCGTACATGGTCGGAAGTTCCTCCCAATGCTCGAAGATTTTCAGGATGGTGTGGTGGTCGGACACCAGGCTAGCGTCGGTGGCGCCTTCCGCATCGTTCGTTTTCATCCAGGCGTTTTGGAATTCGATAAGTTCGGGGATGTCGGCGCGGGTGACGTCGCGGTATTCGTAATTGTTCTTGAGGAATTTTTTGACGCGTTTTCTGATATTCGCGAAGGCCTGGCCTTCCATGGCGATTTGCTGGTCGATGCTGTAGAGGTAGTCCCATTCCTCGCGCATGTCGTCAATCGTTATGCGTTCGCCGAGGTCCTGCCGCCAGCGCTGGACCAGGAGTTCCGGCATAAAGGCGAAGGTGGTGCCGGGGGGGACGTTTTCGGCGAGGAGGCTTGGCCAGTCGTTACGTTCCCATTCGCCGACCGGCGGATACCAGACCCGGCGGTCGAGGTAATCGACCTGGTGCCAGTAGAGGTCGCGGTGGTAGGCGCGGAGGATATTCGACTCCTCGACATAACACCAGATGGCGAGGTGCGAACTTTCCGAGCCCATTTGCATGCAGAGTTTGTATTTACTGGTATAGGCGGAGAATTCGCCGAGTTCGGGGCGATACCAGTTCATGGTTTGGCTCCGGTGTCCAGTTTGGCGATGGCGGCGGCCAGGTCCGGAACGATGTTCAAGATGTTGTTGAAGCCGGATATTTCAAAAACGCCCCGGACCACCCCGGTCATGTTGCAGAGGATCAGCTGGCAGCTGTTGAGGGCGGCGGCTTTGGCGGCGACCATCACCGTGCGCAGGCCCAGACTGGAGATGTAGGTGACCTCGGCGAAGTCGAGGATGCAGTGGTTTTTTTCCGCAATGCGGGAGGTGAGTTCCTTTTCCAGGATGGGCGCGGTAGTGGTGTCGATGCGGCCGGCGGGGGCGATGACGGTATATTTGTCTTGCTGCTGAAGGGACAGTTCCATTTCCATCTCCAGGTCGATTTAGAAATTTTTACCCAGGGTGACGCTATTCTCGCCATTTTCGTAACGGCAGTCTATTTGGTCGAGAAATTCGTGCAGGCGGTGGAGAGTCAGGGGACTGAATTTGGCCTTGACCTCCTCCTCCGGCCAAACCAGCCGGTTTTCATCGGAAATGTCGTAGCGTGGGCCGGCGTGGGAGGAAGTGAAAACGAGCCGCCGCCGGCGCCCGGGGTCGCCCGCGTCCTCCCGCCGTTCGATAGTCAGGCAGATGCGGGGCGAAGTGGCGGCGGGGATGATGTTCGACAGGAATTCATCCAGCATGACGGAAAAACTGTCGGCGAATTCGGCCGGGACATCGTGGTTACGGCAAAAATTCAGCACAAACTCCTTGGCCCTGCCGACACCCTTGATGTGCGAGCGAACGTTTAGCGTATCCATGCATTTTCCCTTGGCAGTCATACCCGATGGTGGGCGAGAGGGCATTTTTTTTCCACCATTCCACCTCGAAACCGCTATATCCACCGGTCAATTATAGTGTGCGCCAAACAACCGCGCAAGCCGCAATTGCCACGGATTTCCCGCCGCCTCAGCCGCGCGCGTACCACTCCGGCCGGCATTGCGGGAAAATGTTGTCGGCCTGGGAAATCGCCGCGAACACCGTTTCGTCGAACCGCCCCGCCTCCCGCATCGCGTCGAGGATCCAGAAGCGCTCCAGGTGTTCGGTCACCCGTTTGCGGGCGTAGTCCGGGCTGGTGCCGGTGCGCATGATGAAGGGCCAGTCCGAGGCCTGGGCCAGCATAAGTTCCCTCAACATTTGTTTACGCAGGCATTCCTCGCGAGGTTCGCCGAAATCCTCCCGCTTCACCCCCACCGAGACGATTTCCGTAAGCCGGTCCGCCGCCTGGTGCAGGCGGGGGATGATGTGCCGGTTCGAGTCGTTGACCCAGAATTCGTAGGTGCCGTCGCCGCCCCAGCTGGATCCGGCCGGGCGGGACATTTGATTTTCCGGATAGCGGGAGAGATACTCGGACGGAGTCAGGCACTTCACCGTGTCCTGGTCGTAATGCATTTTCCTGAACACGTAGTCCAGGAACTGCGGGCCCTCGAACCACCAGTGCCCGAACAGTTCCGCGTCGTAGGGCGCCACGATCAGGGCCGGGCGGTCGCCCATTCTCGGGGCCAGCCGCTCGGCCTGGCGCATGCGGTTTTCGAGAAAATGCTCGGCGTGCCGGGCGGCTTGTTCCCGGGCCGCGTCCGGGTTGTAGGGCGCTTTCTCGCCGCCCTGGCGGGAGGTGATGCGCTGGTATTTCAGGCCGGTGTTGACCCGGATGTGGCCGGCGATGATGAATTCCGAGAGTTCCTCCTCCGGCAGTTCGAAACCGAGGTCGCGGTAGAATTCGCGGTAATTGGGGTGCCCGGGGTAACCCTGGTCCGCCGACCAGACCTGGTAGCTGGTCTCGCGGTCGCGGCCGAAGAAGGCTATTCCCTCGGGGGCGGCGATGGGGGCGTAGACGCCGCGGGCGGGACTTACCGTGGCGTTTTCGATGCCGTGGGTATCGACGAAGGAATAGGAGAAACCGGCTTCGGCCAGCATTTTTTCCACGCCGGGGTAGTAGGCGCATTCGGGTATCCAGATGCCGGCGGGCCGGGCGCCGAAGAGTTTTTTGTGGTGGTCGCTGGCGCAGGCGATCTGCGCTTTGACCGCCCCGGGATTTTGCTGGAGTATGGGGAAGAAGCCGTGGGTGGCGCCGCAGGTCATGAGTTCGAGGTTGCCGAGCGAGGCGATTTGCCCGAAGGCGGGGGCGACCTTTCTGCCGCATTTCGTTTCGAACCAGAAGAGGATGTCCTTATAGTAGTCGGCGTAAAAGTCGGCGAGGCGGCGGCGTTCGGGGTTGTTGGCGGGGCGTTTCCTTTCCCTTTCGGCGAGGCGGATGGTTTTGGCGAGGTGATTGGCGAAGCGGTCCTGGAGGAGCGGGTCCTCCATCATCGAGGTGAGGGTGGGCGAGAGGGAGAGGAGGAGCTTGTAGCCGACGCCGTCGTCCTCGAGGCGGTTCAGTATTTTCAGGAGCGGGAGGTAGGTCTCGGCCATGGCCTCGTAGAACCAGAGTTCCTCAAGGAAGTTTTCGTATTCGGGATGGCGGACGTAGGGGAGGTGGGCGTGGAGGACGATGGCAAGGTGGGCTTTGGGCATGGATGGCTCCTGGAGGACAAGCTTGGGCGAGGCTTGGGTGGAAGGATATTCCCCCGCCTTCAAATCTGCATTTTCTTCGCCGGCCGCGGCGGCTCCATCCTAATCGTCTCCGCCGTTTCCGTCGGCGTGAACGCCGGCGGCGCCTCTCCCGGCGAAAATAGTACCTGCTGGTTCGCCCTGATTAAACCGAAGCAAACGACCCCGGCCGCCAGATACAGCAGCGTCGCCAGCCAAAACGGTACGCCCAGATTGTGAAACGGATGCGATACGAACGGCATCAGGTAGGAGGCGGCGAAAAAGCAGTAGGAAATGAAAATGGTGATTAGGGACACCGTGAAAACGGTGAGGTGGCCCGGGTAGTCCGTGAGCCGCCGGGCGCTCAGTTGAAACACCGTCACCAGGAACGACACCGCCACGCAGGGGATGAACACCGCCACCACGAACCAGTAGGCATACAGAAACCAGGCGTGATGTTCGCCGTCGTAAAGCCGGTATTGCAGATTGGTTCCCCAATTGACGATGCGGTCGGAGAAGCGGAAGAGGGCTTGGGCAACGGTGTGCTTGCCGTCGCCGTAGCGGGCGTAGGTGTCGTCGGTTTGCACGTTTTCGGCCCAGAGCCATTCGGACCAGCGTTCCAGGCGCTGGCGGCCGACGATTTCCTGGGCGAAGGCTTCGAGTTTGTCGCCGACGCCGCCGAGTTTGGCGTTGTCCATGGCGACGGCTTGGCCGAGGCGGCGGACGGCGGGAGTGTGGAAGTCCTTGATGACCACCAGGCTGGCGAGGAGGCAGAGGTTGACGAGCAGGATCCCGATCCAGGCGGCGGGGCGGGATTTGCCGACCTGGAGGATCATGGCCAGGGGAATCGAAATGTTCTTCACCGGCCAGCGGAATAGTTTGGCGGTGAAGTGGGAGGTTATGCCAAAGATGAAGGCGACGGCGCCGAGAGCGATGGCGGCGAGCCAGTAGAGCCCGAGTAGGACGAAGATCACGACGGCGAGGAGGGTGAGAAGGGAGAAGAAGTCGCGGGGCTTGTTGAGGAGGAAACTGAGCATGTTTAACCTTTGCAGTAGAACTATTGTAAAGTGGCGATTAAGCTGCAATCGCCACTTTGTAAAATCGTTTTCAGCTGATTTTCAGGGGTTTTACGAAATTACTAACCTGCCTCCGTTGCGAAAGCGGCTCCCGCAAAAGTAGCGTTGCAGGCTTACCCCTTCCTGGCCTTCGCCAGCATCTCCATCGCCGCCTTGCCGTCACTCAGGATTTTATCCCAATTCCCCGCCTTGACGTCCTCGGCTTTTCCGAGCCAGGTACCGCCCACGCAGACAATCTCCGGCACCGCCAACCACTGCGGCGCGTTCTCCGCCGTCACCCCGCCGGTGGGCATGAAATGCACGCCCAGATGTTTATAGGGGGCGATGATGTTCTTCAGCATCGCCACTCCGCCCAGAGCCTCCGCCGGGAAAAACTTGAACATCCGCACCCCCAATTCAAAGGCCTGCTCGACCTCCGACGGGGTCGCCACCCCGGGGCTGAAGGCGTAACCCCTGTCCGCCGCCTCCTTGACGATGCTGGGGTTGAACCCCGGCGCCACCGCGAAGGCGGCGCCGAGATCGAAGGCCTCCTTCAGGTGATCCTTGTTCAGGACCGTTCCGGCGCCCAGGTATAATTCGGGGAAACGCTTCTTCGCCTCCTTGATGACCGCCGGGGCGGCCATGGTCCTGAAGGTGATTTCCGCCGCTTTCAATCCGGCCTTCGACAATACCTCCAAAAGCTTCAGACCCGAATCGACGTCCTCCAGAACCAGCACCGGAATCACTCCGGCTTCCCTGAGTTTTGCCGCCGTTTCGCGTTGTTTCTGTACGAACATCGCCTCGCCTCCCTTGCTCGATTCCCGGATGAAAGCAAATGCGCCGGGACGGCCCGCCCGCCCGCGCGCCTCCCTGGAAAAAAATGGACCGGAAACAAGTATAGTCACATAATGAAGTGACTCAAGGCGGACGTTGCGAAAAAATCGAGCCAACCGCCGCTCGATCCATTCGAAAGTTTTTTAGGTAGACAATTTGACCTGCAAACGAGGAGAAGGGATGGCGGAAAGGGACGAAGTCTTCACCGAGGCGGATCGCCAACACATGCGCTCGGCGCTGGAATTGGCCAGGAACGGTCAAGGCCGGGTGGCGCCGAATCCGCCGGTCGGTTGCGTTATCGTGAAGGAGGGGCAGGTGGTCGGTTTGGGTTGGCACGACCGCCTCGGCGATCTCCACGCCGAAGCGATGGCCTTAAGGAACAGCGGCGTCGCGGCGCGCGGAGCCTCGGTTTACGTAACCCTGAGCCCCTGCACGAAAACCGGGCGCCAGCCGCCCTGCGCCGACGCCCTGGTGCGGGCGGGCGTCGGAGAAGTGATCGTGGCGGCGGTGGATCCGAATCCCGTGAACGCGGACGGGGTGGAAAAATTGCGGGCGGCGGGCGTGAAGGTGCGGACGGGACTTTTCGGCGCCGAGGCGCGGTATGTGGCGAAAGGCTTCTTTAAAATCCGGGAATGCTCCCGGCCCTGGGTGACCTTGAAATACGCCATGACCCTGGACGGGAAAATCGCTTCGGCTGGTGGCGACAGCCGCTGGGTGTCGGGGGAAATGAGCCGGGAAATGGTGATGGATCTCCGTTCCCGCGCCGACGCGGTGCTGATTGGTTCCGGCACGGCGGCGGCGGACAATCCGCGGCTGACGGTGCGGGGAGCGGCCTGGCTGGCCAGGGGCGGGGCGCAGGGGCACCGGCCGCCCTTAAGGGTGGTGGTGGACGGGGCGCTCCGGTTGCCGCCGGAACTGGCCTTGTTCAAGCCGGTGGTTCCCGAGGCGAATCCCGAGATCGGCGCGGGCGAAGTGGTAGTCGCCTGCGTGGAAAAAAGTAATCCGGCGGCGGAAGAAATCTTCCGCGCCGCCGGGGTGCGGGTGCTGGCGCTTCCCGCCGGGCCGGGGGGCAAGGCGAGTTTGCCGGCGCTACTTACGGAAATGGGGAAAATGGGGGTGAACGAGATTCTCTGCGAAGGCGGGGCGGGGCTGGCGGCGGGTTTGTTCGCGGCAGGTCTGGTGGACGAGGTGGTGGTGTTCATCGCCCCGAAGCTGATCGGCGGGGCCGGGGCGCCGGGACCGGTGGGGGGAATCGGGGCGAAGGCGATGGCGGCGGCGTTGCCGGTGCGGGCGAGAGAATGGTTTACGGTCGGCGACGACATAGTTGTCAAGGGGTTGGTGGAGGGGGCGCTGGGGTAGCGGTTCGTCATCCTCGGCCCGGCGGCCGGAAAAAGCTTGCCGCTTTCCCCTATTTCCATTTATAATAATGGATTCGCCAATTTGCCGTTGCGATATGATTGTAAAACTTGTTCCACCTTGACCCCACGGAGGTTTCGCGCACATGTTAGCCGCCACCCAAGAAAATGCCGCCGCCGATATCCTTTTGGCCGATCCCCTCGATATGGAGGCGGCGTATTACCTCGATTCCATTTCCAGCCGGCAGGGGGAATTGAAGCACGCCATAGACAGCGTGATTCCCCAGCTTTCCGCCAAGCCGGACGCCGAGGCCCGTCTGGCGGCCGCCTACATGGCGATTGGAAACAATAACGCCGCCGCCAACCACGCGGAAAAAGCGGGCAACCATCCTTTGGGGGCGATGATTCTCGGCCTCGAGAAGGAACGGGAGGGCAAGAACGAGGAGGCGTTGAAGTTATTCCAGAAAGCGGCCCAGGCCGCCCCGACCGTGGCGCCCCTGGCCTTGAAGCCGATCGACTCCCTGCGGCGTTTGGGCCGACTGGACGAGGCGATGGCGATGGCGGAGAATCAGAAGAAGCAGTTCTCGGACAAACCGGAGCTGGACTATTTCCTCGGCCGGGTGCTGGAGGATTCCGGGCGCTATCAGGATGCTTTGGATTGTTACTGTCGTTCGATTGACATCAATCCCAATTACGCCGAATGCCTGTTCCGGGCGGCGTATTTGGCGGATCTGCGCGGCCTCGACGCATTGGCCAAGGATTTTTACAGCCGGATCGGCCCCGAGTCCAGCCGGGTCTATGTGAACGCCTGCCTGAATTTGGCGACGATTTACGAGGACGAGGAGGATTACGAGAAGGCGGTGGTGTGCTGCCGGAAGGCCTTGAAAATCGCGCCCATGAACAAGACCGCCAAACTGTTCCTCTCGAACGCCGAGGCGGCGGCGAACATGTACTATTCGCCGGAGGAGACCAAGCAGTCGGAACGGATGGAGGCTATCCTCCGTGTGCCGGTTTCGGACTTCGAGCTTTCCGTCCGCAGCCGCAATTGCCTGTCCAGCATGAACATCATGTGCCTTGGGGATTTAATCAAGCGGACGGAATCGGAGATGCTCGCCTACAAGAATTTTGGCGAGACCAGCCTCAGGGAAATCAAGGAAATGCTGGCGGCGAAGGGTCTCCGGCTCGGGATGATGCGTGAGGACGCCGCCACCCGCCAGGTCATGGAACGCCAGCGCCGCAACGCCAACGCCGAAATTCTCTCGAAGTCGATTGACGAACTGGAACTGGGGGTGCGGTCCAGGAAGTGCATGGAGACCATGGGCATCGCCACGATTGGGGAACTGGTGAACAAGTCGGAGGCGGAGCTGGCCGGGGCGAGGAATTTCGGCCGGGTCTCCCTTACCGAAATCAAGAAGAAGCTGGCGGAACTGGGGTTGTCGTTCAAGGACAGCGAGTAGCATTTTCGCCATTTCGATCCGCGACCGGTATAACAATGCTCTTTTGCCCGGATACATCGCCAGGGTAAAAGAGCATTTTTTATGCCGCCCTGCTCTTTGCCTCCGCCTTCCCCATTCCCTCATACCTCAGGACACCACCCGATTCCTGCCCGAGCACTTGGCCCGGTAAAGGGCGGCGTCGGCACTGGCCATCAAATCCTTCGGTTCCACGCCGGCCTGGGGGATGACGGACGCCACGCCGATGCTTGCGGTCGTCCGGGTGACCTCGTCCGTTCCCTCCAAGAGGATGATCATCGCCTCCACCGCCGCGCGGATCTTTTCCCCGACCGCCAGCGCCCCCTCCAGTTCGCATTCGGGCAGGAGCACGACAAACTCCTCGCCCCCAAGGCGGGCGGCGAAATCGGCCGCCCGGCGGATCGTTTTTTCCAGCGTCCCGCCGAGGGACCGCAACAACTTGTCGCCTTGCGGATGGCCGTATGTGTCGTTGTACGACTTGAACTTGTCCACGTCGAGCATCAGCAGGCTGATCGGCCGTTTGTTGCGAACCGCCCGGCTCCATTCGTGACTCATGCGCTGTTCGTAGCCGCGGCGGTTGGGGATTTCCGTCAGCGCGTCGATCTGCCCCAGCCGCTCGATGGTGCGGATGTGGCGGACGATCTGTAAATGCGTCTTTACCCGGGCCTTGACAATGGCGTTGTTGAAGGGTTTGACGATGTAGTCGACCGCCCCCAGGAGGAAGCCCTTTTCCTCATCCGCCGCCTCGTTGAGCCCGGTGATGAATATGACCGGAATCCCCCGGGAATTGTCGTTTTCCTTGAGTTCTGCCAGCACCTCGAATCCGTCCATGTCGGGCATGAGGACATCCAGGAGGATGAGGTCGGGGTTGTGCGCCGCGATGCGTTTCAGGGCGGATTTCCCGGAGGTGGCGACGGAAATATCATATTTGTCACTCAGGATATGGGTCAGGACTTGCAGGTTGGCGGGTTCGTCGTCAACCACCAGGACTCTGAATCTGTCGTCACTCATCTTTCTCCTCCAGTCTGGTTTCAATTTCCAGAAGCACCTCCGCCGCTGCGTCGAAATTATACTCCCGCAGCAGCTCGACCAGCCGCTCCGCCGGATCGCCCAGCGGGGCCAGGCACGCCCCAACCTCGTCCGCCATCGCTTTACATTTGGGATCGCCCAGTTCCAGGAGCGGCTTAAGCTTTTCAAGCGTTCCCCTGGCCCGTACCGGATCCAGAACCGAGCCCGCGCCTGGCAGAGGCTTCCTTTCCTTTGGCGCGAAGGGGGCAAGTTCGCCAAGCGTGTCGGCGAGGGAGGTTTGAAACGCGGGAAGAAGCGTCGAGACTCCGGCGGCGTTTCGCGCCTTGAATTCTGCCTCCAGGCTTTCGGCAATCTTGGCGAGCCGCAACGCCCCAATCATCCCCGCCACTCCCTTGAGGTTGTGGACAAGGTGGCGCCCGGCCTCGAAGTCCCCGTCCGCCAGGAGCCGCTCCACTTTCGGGGCGGTATCGGCGTGACTGGCGTAGAACTTGGCGAGAAGGGAATGGTACAGGTCAAGGTTGCCGGCAGCCCGCTTAAGGCCAGCTTCACGGTCCAGCGCGGTCGTTGGGGCTTCCGGGGCGGGGTTGTCCCGACCCGTTCCCGAAGGCGGGGCCGGCGGGGGATCTTTGTCGGCGTCGGGCGCCAATATTCCCGCCGCCAGGGCCGACTTCGCCACCTCCTCCCAATCCGCGCTTTTACCGGGATCCGCCGGCTGGTCCCGCTTACGCGCCACCCTGGTCAAATGCCGGTCGAGGCAGGCCCAGAGATCCTCCACCTCGAACGGCTTGGACAGATAGTCGACCATGCCCTGGGAAAGGTAGCTTTCCCGGTCGTTGAACATCGCATTCGCGGTCAGCGCGACCAGCGGGGTGCGGTTGCCGAGTTCGACGAGTTTGCCCGCCGCCTCCAGGCCGTCCATCACCGGCATGTTGATGTCCATGAAAATAAGGTCGAAGGGCTTCCCTTGCCGCATGCGCTCGCGCACCAGGTCGACGCCTTCGCGGCCGTTGGAGGCGATGCTGGTTCGCAGGCCGACCTTGGAGAGGTTTTCCAGGATGAGTTCCTGGTTGATGGGGTTGTCCTCGCAGACCAGAACCTCACCCGCGAAGTTCGGCCGGTTGGTCAAGGCGACGGCAGGGCCCTTACGCATGACGACCGTGTTGCCGGTTTTCTCCATGGTGGGGAAGTTGAGGGAAAAGGAGAACTTGCTGCCGATTCCCGCCGCGCTTTCCACTTTCAGGTCGCCGCCCATCAGTTCGACAATCTGCTTGGTTATGCTTAGGCCGAGGCCGGTCCCGCCGTATTTCCGGGTGGTGCTGCTGTCGGCCTGGGTGAAGGGATCGAAAATCTTGGCGCATTGTTCCGGGCTCATTCCTATCCCGCTGTCCTTGACTTCGAAGTGGACGCATATCGAGTCGCCCGTTTCGGCCTCGACCGTCGACAGGAGCTTTACGCCGCCGGTGTTGGTGAATTTCACGGCGTTGGTGAGCAGGTTGAGGAGGACCTGGCGCAGCTTGGTCGGATCGCCGACCAGCTTTTTGTCGATGATGGGTTCGGCGTAAAGGTAGAGGGCCAGGTCCTTGTCGGCGGCCTTTTGGGAAATGATCGACTCGCATACCTGGAGGATGTCGTGCAGGTCGAAGGGTACCGCTTCCAGCTCCATCTTGCCGGCCTCGATTTTGGAAATGTCCAGGATGTCGTTGATGATTTTGAGGAGCCCCCTGGCGCTTACGCGGATCTTCTCCAGGTAGTCCCGGATCTTCGTGATGCTTTTCTCCCCCAGGGCGAGGTCGGCGAAGCCGATGATGCCGTTCATGGGCGTGCGGATTTCGTGGCTCATGTTGGCGAGGAAGACGGTTTTGGCGTTATTGGCATGGTCGGTGCGTTCCTTTTCCCGGCCCAATTCCTCCAGCAGCTTCTCCGTTTCGTCGATCTTGCCCTTGATACTGACAGACATGGTGTTGATGCCGTCGCTCAGTTTCCCGAATTCCTCGCTGGTGCGCACATCGGCGACGACATCGAGTTTGCCGCCGGAGATTTCCGCCACGGTCTGCATGATTTTCGAAATGCCGGAGATGATGTTACGCTTGATGTAGCGGTTCATGACCAGGACCAGCGTGCCGAGAACGAGAACCATCACCCCGCCGAAGACGGCGGCCTGGATGAGGTGCTGATAGAACAGCTCCTTGGAGGGAATGGCCGCAACCAGCTTTCTGGAGCCGTAGTTCATGGTGTTGTACCGGACCTCCCCGCCGTCCAGCCAGACGCGCCCCTTGCCCTCCAGTTGCACGAAGGAATTGCTGCCGATCAGCTCGTGGTTGGGATGCTTGATTATGATGCCGCTGGCCGCATCCATGACGAAAATGTACCCGGTGTGCCCAACCGAAATCGAATCCAGGATAAGCTCCTCGCGGGTGGTGTCGAGAACGGCGTTGAGCATTTTCGTGGGAATGCCTATCAGGACGATGCCCGCCTCGCCCTTTCGGGTTACGGCGAAATACTCGTGCAGCCTGCCCGAGGACTCGGTGAGCAGTTCCGCCTGGGCGATTTCCAGTTCGGGATCCTGGAGAATCGACAGAAAAGGCCGGGTTTGCAGGGATGCGTTCAGATCCAGGCCGATTTTCCCGTCCTCGCTTCCCCAGCGGATGACCCCATTTTCGTCAGTGACAAAAATTTTATCGACGTCGAGATTGTCGAGGATTTCTTCCACCCGGGACGATTCGTCCAGGAGGGCGGGGCGCAGTTCAATCATGATGGCTATGGAGCGGGCGGCGGCAAGGTTGTGCGCGATATGCTGATCAATTAGGTATTGGCGGTAGATATCGTTGAGGGTGAGCCTTTTCGCGGCTTCCTGGAGGCGCAACCTGGCTGTTTCGTCGGCGGTCTTTTCGGTCATGAAGGTTTGAATCTGGTACAGGGCCAGGGTCGCCAGCACCGACGCCAATAACGCGATGGTTAAAAAGGTTGTAACCAGTCGTTTTTGCATGGAGTCCCCCGACTTCGGCGCGGAGTGAAGGCGAACTGGTTAGAGCTTGCCCCAAAAAACTGCACCATGTTCAGACAAGGAACGGCGGACGCGGCCGTCGTGACGCAGTATATACTTGGTGCAGTTATTTTGGGGCGACGCCTTACAGGGTACTTTTAGTGGCTGTTTCGGAAAGTTAACTCTACAACGTTACTTTTACGGGAACCGCTCCGCAACTGCCGCGCAACCGTTTGATCATACGACTGTTGTGGAGGCGCCTCCCACAACCGTAGCGTGGTAGATCTGCCCTACAAGCATACTTGAGGCTCGCGATGCTGTCCAGGCGATTCACCTTCCTGAGGACATTGCTACTGAACGCTTAGCGTAATGGTGATCTTGCATTTAAAAATATATCCGATATTTAAAAAGGAAGAATGGAGGCTAGGCATGGACGGAAAATTCACGTTTCGCCGATCCTGATTTTGTGAATAATGGTGGTTGAGTTCCCTGGCAGGCAGCTCAAGTCTAGAGTTGCCCCGGAGTCTTTGGCGAATCTGGGTATTTACGTGACTCCACCACCCACTACTGCTTGTGTGCAATGGAATCGAACACGGCTGGTTTTTGCAGAACTGCTTGTTGCACCAGGCGATAGAATAATTTACCCCGTGATTTTGATGTCCGGCGGTTGAATCGAAAAGTGAACTCATTGAGATAGGCGTCCAGATGCTCATCGGATACGGAACCTTGATGCGTCCCCAGCAACCAACGCTTGAGGAGCGAGGCGACACGGTGTACGCGTGGCAGAAGTTCGCTATCCGCATCAGCCATCTGATTCTTGCGTACATGCCTTTGATGAACATACCCCGCCATATCCCGATACGCTTGAAGGCCATCTGTAATTACGGTACTTCCAGGTTCCACCGCCTCTTCAATAAAACCGTGCAACGTCTTGCGTTTTACGTCGTCGATACGTCGCAATCGGATTCGTCCAATGGCAATTTTCGAGCCCGGGATAACCTCCGCCGCGATGATAATCAAGCTCTTTTCAAGCGTTTCACGCCCTCGAACTCCTTCTTCTTCAGCGCCCCAGTAGGTTTCGTCTACTTCGACGATTCCAGACAACCGCTCGCGTCCAGGTCGCACCATGGCAAGCCGGAGCTTATGCAACATAGCCCAAGCGGTTTTATAGCTGCCCAGCCCCAAGACTCGTTGCAATCCCATGGCGCTTATGCCGTTTTTTTGACTTGCGACCTGCCACATAGCCCGAAACCACACCGTCAAAGGCAGTTTGCTGTCTTGAAAGATGGTGCCAGCCATTGCCGATGCTTCATGACGACAGGAGGAGCAACGACAAAGCCCTCGGCGAATAAGGAGCCCGTGGTTATGGCCGCATCGGGGACAAATAAACCCATCTGGCCAGCGCAAATCAAACAGATAGCGACGGCACGACGTCTCATCGGGAAAGCGGCGCTCAAATTCCATCAAGGTTTTGGGATAATCCTCTTCCATGCATCGAAACACTATGGGTAGTGGGTGGTGGAGTCAAGTAAATACCCAGATTGGCGAAAGAAGCTGGAGGCACTACGATGCGAAGGCATATCTTCTTCGGGGTTCTGATGGTCGCAGCCGCCATTTGCCTTCACGTCGCCGCCGGCGACGCCGGCCCGGCCCGGCCCGATTTGCCAGTCCGTCCGTTGCGTATCCTGTCGGGACCCTTGGGAGGGCAGTGGCACGCGATGGGCGAGAAACTGGCTGCCGTGCTTTGTTATGCAGGCATTCCTGCCGTCAACGAAGTCGGCGGCGGGGTCGAAAATCTGCGCTTGGTCGGCGAGGGCGAAGCCGACATCGGATTCACACTCAGCTCCTTTCTCGGTGCCGCCGGAGCAGGGGAAAAGGAATTGCCGAAGGTGAATCTCGACAACGCGGTGCTGCTCTCCTGCCTCTATTCGCAAGTGTTCTACCTGATCGTGCGGGGGGATACCGTCGCGCGGCATGATTTGAAATCAGTCAGAGATTTCCTGAGAGTGAAGGCGTCCCTCCGCCTCGCCACCCTCCCGAAGGGGACCGGATCGGAGTTCCTGCTCAAAATGCTGCTCACCGGCGCCTACGCCACCAGTTATGCGCAGTTGGAACGGCAGGGGTGGAATATCATGTTTCGGAACTACGAGGAGATCGCCGCCGGATTCAGTTCCGGTGAATTCGACGCCTGCGCGTTCACTCTCGGCGTCGGCGCGCGCCTGATCCCCGAGCTCGAAAAGAGGGACGGTTCCGCGGTCATCCTTCCCATCGATTACGAGATCCTGGGTCTTATGACCCGCAAGTTTATGACCTTCACCTCGTTCATCGAACCCCGCGACCATGGCAGTGTCACTGAAAGGCTCGCGACACTTGGGGATTACAGTTGTCTGGTGGTGCAGAATGCCCTGCCCGAGGATTTGGTGTACGCAATCAACGCGGCGATGTGGGCGGGAAGGAGCCAGTTCGCGAAAATATCCGCCGATATGAAGCGGTTTTCACCGCGTATCGCCACCTCCGGCCGAAACAAGATGCATCCAGGTTCCCTGCGCTTCTGGAATAGCCCGGAAATGGAGGTGCTCAAGAAGATTCGGCGGAGGCGGTAAGGGTAACGCATATCGTTAGGGTTTGCCCAAAAATAACTTTTACAAGTTTAACCCGGGTGTTTCGTTTGGATCGGCATTTTCGCCCTTACCGCCTGGTCGAAAATGCCTCTGGGTCATTGGGCAAATTCTGAATGTGTAAAAGTTAATTTTGGGCAAACCCTT
>JAVBQR010000167.1:0-10362 GCA_031548865.1 Planctomycetota bacterium | reverse complement strand
GCTGGTCTGGATGACCATCATGCGGCCGAGAATGCGGTTTATGATGCCGCCCAGGAGTTGCGACTTGATGGCGGGGTAATGTTTCGACATGGCCGTCAGGCACAGTTGGCTGAAGTCCTCGGACAGCCCCTGAAAACGTCCGACCCGGGTGGGCGTGTTTTTGTTGTGGAAGGCGTCTTCCTGAATCAGCCAGCCGGGGTACGACCCGTCGCAGCCGACCCAGAATTCCGACCAGCCCTGTTCGTCGTCCGGGGCGTAGGAATGATAGGCGTTCGGGTAGAGAAGGAGCGCGGTGCCGGGGGTGACCCGGAAGCGGTCGCCGGCGTCGTTTTTGTACCAGCCGGAGCCGGAGTCGACGTAGACCAGGTGGAGTTCGTTTAGCTGGCGTCCGACCGTGACTTCCTTGTAGACGGTCGGGAGTTTTTCCGGATAGGGCGGATAGGCGGCGTGGGGCCGGGAGAAAATCCGCCCCATGTCGATGCAACGGGAACCGCAAGAGGGCTCGCGTTTGAAGTTGAAGTATTTCACCAGGGCGTTGATGTCTTCACAGTCGAGTTCCAGCATTTCCGCCTCCATGCCGAACGGATTATCCATTATAAAACGATCGGCGGGAGAAGCAAATATCATTTCGGCACTTTGCCATGCGGTTTTTGGTCGGGATTGTTTTAAAAAGGAGAACATATGAAAAAGGTTCTGGCGTTTGCACTGGCGTTTGTTTTGACCGGCATCGTCGCGGTCGCCGGGGAAATCACCGTCGGCTTCGCGCAACTCGGCGCCGAATCGATGTGGCGTACCGCCAACACCGATTCGATCAAGGGCGAAGCCGCCAAGCGCGGCATCAAGCTCATTTTCTCCGACGCGCAGCAGAAGCAGGAAAACCAGATCAAGGCCATCCGTTCCTTCATCGCCCAGGGCGTGGACGTCATCGGCCTGCCGCCGGTGGTGAACTCCGGCTGGGAACCGGTCCTTCGCGAAGCCCAGGAAGCGGGCATTCCCGTCATTCTCGCCGACCGCACCGTCGACACCAGTGACGACAGCCTCTATGTCTCCTTCATTGGTTCCAACTTCACCAAGGAAGGCGAAAACGCCGCCAACTGGCTGGTTCGCGAATTGAAGGGCCTCTACGGCGACGTCTCCGGCGAAGTATTCGAACTCGTCGGCACCGTCGGCGCCGCCCCCGCCATCGACCGGAAGAAAGGTTTCGAAAACATCATCGCCAAGTATCCCGGCCTGAAGATCGTCAAGTCGCAGTCGGGCGATTTCACCCGCGCCAAGGGCAAGGAAGTCATGGAAGCCTTCATCAAGTCGCCGGAATGGTCCAAAGCCGGCCGGAAGATCATTTACGGCCACAACGACGACATGGTTCTCGGCGCCATCCAGGCCCTCGAGGAAGCCGGCGTCAATCCCGGGAAGGAATGCCTGATTATCGGTGTCGACGCCATCGCCGACGCCTTCGAAGCCATCGCCCAGGGCAAGATGCACTGCACCGTCGAATGCAACCCGCTGATCGGCCCCCAGTTCTATGACATGGTCGAAGCCATCGTCGCGGGCAAGAAGATTCCGAAGATTGTCTACTCGAACGAAGGCACCTACGACTACTTCTGCGCCGAGGCGCTTCTCCCCTGGCGTAAGTCCCTCTACTAAGCGAAATGTGCAAAATCACCAGGCAAACCGCCGCCTGGTGATTTTTTGCAATGCTGAAAACCCTTGAATTTCTGGCAAAAAATATTTTTGTAAAGTGGCGATTGGCGGTTCAATCGCCACTTTGCAAAACTTCAATGAGGAACGCAGATGGCGCAGGAAGTCCTCTTGACCATGCGTGGCATCGACAAGCTATTTCCCGGCGTCCGTGCCTTGTCCAAGGTCGATTTCACCTTGAAAACCCACCAGATTCACGGTCTGATGGGCGAGAACGGGGCGGGAAAGTCGACGCTCATTAAAGTCCTGACCGGGGTGTACCCGGGGGACGGCGGGACTATCGAGATGGAAGGGCGGCAAATCGCCCCGACTTCACCCCGCGACGCGGAGTTTTATCACATTTCCACCGTTTACCAGGAAGTGAACCTGATTCCGCACTTGACGGTGGCGGAAAATATTTGTCTCGGCCGCGAGGACCGGACGCTGGGGGTGATCCGTTGGCGCAAGCTCCGGGCTAGAGCCAGGAACGCCCTGAAACGCCTCGACCTCAAAATCGAAATCGACGTCGACAGCCAGCTGTCCGACAATTCCATCGCCATCCAGCAGATGGTGGCGATCGCCCGCGCCCTGGACGTCGACGCCCGGGTGCTGATCCTCGACGAGCCGACCTCCAGCCTGGACGAAGCGGAATCGGACGAGCTGTTCCGCATCATGAAAAACCTGAAGGACAAGGGGATGGGCATCATTTTCGTGACCCATTTCCTGGATCAGGTCTATCGCGTCTCCGACACCATCACCGTGCTGAGGAACGGCGAATTGGTCGGGGAATTTCCCATTGAAAACCTGCCCCGCCTCGACCTGGTGTCGAAGATGATGGGGAAAAACATAGATGAGGTGAAGCAGCTCGAGAAGCGCACCGTGGCGGTCACCGAATCCGGCCGCAAGACCGTGGTGTCGGCGCGGCGTCTCGGCCGCAAGGGTTCCTTGAACCCCATCGACTTCGACATGAAGGAAGGCGAGGTATTGGGCCTGGCGGGCCTCCTCGGCTCGGGCCGCTCGGAAACGGCCAATCTGCTGTTCGGGGTCGACAAGGCCGATTCGGGCCGGCTGGAGGTGGACGGGAAAAGCATCGTCTTCGACTCGCCGGCCAAGGCGATGCGGCTGGGGTTCGGCATGTTGACGGAAGACCGTAAATATTCCGGAATCATCCCCAACCTCTCCATCAAGGAAAATATCGTCCTGGCCGTGCAGGCGAAGCTGGGGCCTTTGCGGAAAATCCCCTCCTGGAAGGCGAACGAAATCGCCGACTCCTTTATCAAAGCCTTGAACATCAAAACGCCGTCCCGGGAACAATTGGTGAAAAATTTGTCCGGCGGCAATCAGCAGAAGGTGATTATCGCCCGCTGGTTGGCGGTGCATCCGCGCCTGCTGATTCTCGACGAGCCGACCCGCGGCATCGACGTCGGGGCCAGGGCGGAAATCGAGGAGCTGGTCCAGCGCCTCCGCTCCGAAGGGATGTCGATACTGCTGATCAGTTCCGAGCTTGAGGAGGTGGTCCGCAACAGCCAGCGGGTCCTGGTCCTCCGCGACCGCGAGAAGATTGCCGAACTGACCGGCGACGACCTGTCGGAGCAGAAAATACTGCACACCATTGCCAATCAGGCGAAAGAATCCTGCCGTGTAACGAAAAGTGTCAATTAGCACCAAGGAGAACATAAGCCAATGCGCATAGCCGTCATAGCCCTGTTCTGGGTCATTCTCCTGGCCCTCCTGTATTATACCCGACGCAGCAAAAACGTCGTCTTCTGGCCGCTTCTCGCCCTGTCCTGCCTGCTTCTCTTCAACCTTTTCTTCACCCCCCAATTCTACCAGCTCGATTGGCGCGAGAACCACATTTACGGCGTGCCGGTGGACATTATCAACCACGCCTCGAAAGTGGGGATATTGTCACTCGGGATGACCCTGGTGATCGCCTGCGGCGGCATCGACCTTTCGGTCGGCGCCGTCATGGCCATTGCCGGCGCGATGATGGCGACCATGTCCAAGGAACTGGGTTATCCGCCGGAGCACTGCATCATCGCCGCCCTGGTCCTGGGGATTATAGCCGGGATGTGGAACGGTTTCCTGGTGGCGATTATGGGGATTCCGCCGATGGTGGCGACCTTGATTCTCATGGTCGCGGGGCGCGGGGTGGCGCAACTCATCACCAACGGGCAAATCATCATCTTCAACGAACCAACCCTCACCTTTATCGGGAACGGCTTCATAATTCTCCCCTTCCCCTTTATCCTGATGCTCCTGATGCTCGCGGTGACCTGGATTTTCACCCGCCGGACCGCGGTCGGCTACATGATTGAATCGGTCGGCGACAACGAGGTGGCGGCGCGGCGCGGCGGTTTGAATTCGCGACTGATCAAGTATCTCGTGTACGTGTTCTGCGGCTTCTGCGCGGCGGTGGCGGGATTGGTCGCGACCTCGAACATCCGTTCGGCAGACGCCAACAACATCGGCCTTAACCTCGAGTTGGACGCCATAATGTCCGTGGTCATCGGTGGCACGGCGATGACCGGCGGGCGGTTCTACCTGGTCAGTTCGGTGGTGGGGGCGCTCCTGATTCAGACCCTCACCACGACGATGTACGCGAAGGACGTGAGTCCCGTGGTGGCGCCGGTCCCGAAGGCGCTGGTCATCCTGGCGGTTTGCCTATTGCAGTCCGAACGGGTGAAGAGGTATCTCGCCAGCCGGCGGGAAGTGGTGTGAGAGGTTCAAAGAGAATATTGACCGTGTCGTCCTAGCTTTTCAGGGGGTATTCATGAATCGCCGTTATCTCACCCTATCCATCACCGCCGGAGTGCTGTTGCTCCTGTTCGCCTGCGGGGCGGTGTACTTCAATAATTTCCTGAGCCTGCGGGTCATCGTCAATTTGTTCGGCGACAACGCCTTCACCGGCATCGCCGCGGTGGGGATGACTTTCGTGATTATCTCCGGCGGCATCGACTTGTCGGTCGCATCGGTAATCGCCTTTACCACCATCTTCATCGCCCAAAACGTGCAGAATGGCTGCCACCCGGTGCCGATTATGCTGGCGGCGTTGTGCCTGGGGGCGATTTTCGGGGCGGTCCAGGGCAAGATCATCAGCTTTTTCAATCTGCCGCCCTTTTTGGTGACCCTGGCCGGCATGTTTTTCGCGCGCGGGGTGGGATTCATCATCAACGACGTTTCCATCGCCATCAAGCACCCCTTTTACTCCGAAACCATCCGCTCCCTGGCGATTCCCCTGCAGGGGAAAATACGCCTGCCCTTCACCGCCCAGTGCCTTATCATTTTTGTGGTCCTGGGAACTCTGCTCCTGGCCTACACCCGCTTCGGGCGCTACGTCTACGCCATCGGCTCGAACGAAGCCTCGGCGCGGCTGATGGGCGTGCCGGTGGACAAGATGAAAGTCTACATCTACGCCTTGTCCGGATTCTGCGCGGCGGCGGCCGGCTGCGTGGTGACCTTCTACATGCAGTCGGGCAATTCCAGTTCCTTCGTGGGTCTGGAAATGGACGCCATCGCCTCGGCGGTAATCGGCGGAACGCTCCTCACCGGCGGGGTCGGGGGTGTGCCGGGGACGCTGATGGGGGTGTTGATTCTCGGGTTGATCCAGACCCTCATCACCTTCCAGGGAAATTTGAACAACTGGTGGGCGAAAATTTTCATCGGGGCGTTGCTGTTCCTCTTTATCAGCATCCAGCAGCTCCTGAACAAGCGGTTGCAGTCGCGGTAAGTTAATCCAACAAATTCCTACAGGAGAACATTTCATGGCGCACAAACTCGTAAACATGCCGGAAGTCAAACTCGGGGTGGTCGGCGTTTCCCGCGACTGTTTCCCGGCCAGCCTAACCAAAAAACGCCTCGCCGCCCTTGAGCCCTGCCTCAAGAAGGATAACGTACCGCATTATATCTGCCCGGTGGTTATCGAGAACGAGCATGACGCCATGTCCGCCCTCGCGGATTTGCAGAAAGCCGGCGCGAACGCGCTGCTCGTTTACCTGGGGAACTTCGGACCCGAAGGCCCCACCACCCTCCTGATGCAGAAATTCGCCGGCCCCACCATGGTCGCGGCAGCGGCCGAAGAGGACCGGAAGGTCCTGCAGGCGGACCGCGGCGACGCCTTGTGCGGGCTCCTCAACAATTCCTACAACCAGAAGCTCCGCGGCATCAAGTCGTATATTCCCCAGTATCCGGTCGGTCTCCCCGAGCAGATTTCCGCCCAAGCCGCCGACTTCGTGAATATCGCCCGGGTCATCATCGGCATCAAGAGCCTGAAAATCTTCACCTTCGGCCCCCGCCCCTTCGACTTCCTGGCCTGCAACGCCCCGATTAAGCCGTTCTACGACCTGGGCATCGAAGTGCAGGAAAACAGCGAACTCGACCTGTACGTGGCCTTTAAGGACGCCGAGAAGGAACAGGCCTGGATAAAGGAAATCGCCGCCGACATGGAAAAGCAACTGGCCGGCCGCAATCCCTATCCGGACCTCCTTCCCAAACTGGCGCAGCTGGAGGTGACGCTCCTGAAATGGAAGGACGCGAACCTCGGCGCCAGCAAATTCGCCGCCTTCGCCGACAAATGCTGGCCGGCCTTTGAACACGCTTTCGGCTTCGTCCCCTGCTACGTCAATTCGCGCCTGACCGGACGCGGCATTCCCGTGTCCTGCGAAGTCGACATGTACGGCGCCTTATCCGAATTCATCGCCATGTGCGCGACCCTGGTTCCGGCGACCCTCCTCGACATCAACAATTCGGTCCCGCCGGACGTCCTCCCCTCGGGCACGAACCTCGAAGGCGCGAAGGTGAAAGACCTGTTCATGGGCTTCCACTGCGGAAACACCTGCTGCGAGTGTTTGGAAAACTGCAGCCTGAAGTACCAGCTGATCATGAACCGCGGCATGGAAAACGGCGCCGAACCGGTCATCACCCGGGGAACCCTGGAAGGCCAGTTGAAGCACGGGCCCATCACCTTCTTCCGCCTGCAGTCGAACCCGGCCGGCCACCTCTGCAGCTACATCGCCGAAGGGAACATCCTGAACGTCGACCCGCAGACTTTCGGCGGCACCGGCGTGTTCGCAATTCCCGGGTTCGCCCGCTTCTACCGGCACATTCTGGTCGGGAAGGGCTATCCGCACCACGGCGCGGTGGCGTTCGCGAAGGCCGGGAAGATCCTCTACGAGGCGGTGAAATTGCTGGGCGTCGATGACATCGGCACGCCGCTCCCGGAAACGCTTCCCTATCCGGGCGAGAACATTTTCGAATTGTTCCAGCAACGCTAGATTTGCGGGGGCGGTTCCGCTATACGAGGTTCCCGCTATACGAAGTGAAATGGTGAAAATCCTTTTTCACCACAGAGGCACAGAGGACACAGAGGTTCACAGAGTAACTGAAAAGAGAAGCCAGGGGTGGTTTATATATTTATTATTTATTGGTATCTCTGTTTACCCCAATTTCCCAAGAACTCTGTGAACCTCTGTGCCCTCTGTGCCTCGGTGGTGAAAAACGATTTTACCATTTCGCTTCGGAGTCGGTATAAAGTGGCGTAGCAGGAGTGGAATTGGTTTGGAATTTGATGAAAAAAAGTGTCGCATCCCGGTCTTTTTACAAGGAGAAAACATGGCATATCTGCGTCTGAAAGTCGCCGCCGTCCTGTTCTGCCTGTGCTTGTCCGGCCTCACCCTCGCCGGTGAGAAGATCGGTTTTCTGGTGAAACAGCCCGAAGAACCCTGGTTCCAGCTCGAATGGAAGTTCGCTGACCAGGCCGGCAAGGAATTCGGCTTCGAAGTCATCAAGATCGGCGCCACCGACGGCGAAAAGGTCCTGAACGCCCTCGACAACCTTGCCGCCGCCGGTGCGAAAGGCTTCGTCATCTGCACCCCCGACGTTCTCCTCGGCCCCGCCATCGTCGCCAAGGCGAAAGCCAACGGCCTCAAAGTCCTCGCCGTCGACGACCGCTTCGTCGGACCGGACGGCAAGGACATGGTCGACGTTCCCTATCTGGGTATTTCCGCCCGGAAAATCGGCAACGCCGTCGGCGAAACGCTCATGGATCAAATCAAGGCCCACGGCTGGGACATGAAGGATGTCGGCTTCATGGTGATGACCTTCGACGAACTCCCCACCATCCAGGACCGCACCGAAGGCGCCATCGAAAAAGCCATTGAACTCGGCTTCCCCAAGGCGCAGGTCTACAAGGCCCCCATCCAGGGCCGCATGGAAATCCCCACCGCCCTCGACGCCGCCAACACCCTCATCACCCGCCATCCCGAAGTCAAGAAGTGGATCGTCGCCGGCGGGAACGACTCCTGTGTCCTCGGTGCGGTTCGGGCCCTGGAAGGCCGGGGCGTGAAGGTCGGGGACGCGGTCGCGGTCGGCATCAACGGCACCGACTGCCTGCCGGAACTGGAAAAAGCCCAAGCCACCTCCTTCTACGGTTCGTTCCTCCTCTCCGCCCGCGAACACGGCTTCGAGACCGCGAAGATGATGTACGAATGGGTCGCCAAGGGCAAGGCGCCGGCCCTGGACACCAGGACGGTCGGTAAACTCATCACCCGCGCCACCTTCCGGCAGATTCTGAAGGACGAAGGGATCACCGAGTGAACGAGGCTTGTCCGAAAGGCGCCCCGGCGGCAGATAACCCCGGCGGCGCCTTTCAGCACCGAGCCGGCGGGAGGACTCCGGTGGAATGGCTTTTTCGCCTGGTTCTGATGCTAATTGGTTTGACCGTCGCGCATTTGGGAGTGACCCTGTTCCTCCTGCCCGCCCTCGGGTCGGATCCGTTTACGACTTTCGTGCAGGGGCTGGCCCGAGTTTTCGGCGTAAGCGTGGGAACGGCGCATGTGGCGACGCTTCTCGTCCTGATGACGGTCATGCTGTTGACGACCAAGGGTTATGTGCTCCCCGGCACGGTGGTCTGTTCCTTCTGCGGCGGTCCGATTATTGACCTGTTTTCGTGGTTGCTCCGGGATCATATTGCCGCGTCCGGTCCCATGTGGTTGCGCCTCGCCGCGATGCTGGCCGGTGTGGTCGTCCTGGCCGCCGGGATGTCCCTGGTAATCAAATCCGACGCCGGCACCGGCGCGAACGATTTGCTGGCGGTCATCCTCACCGACAAACTGGAACGCTTCCAGTTCCGCTGGGTGAGGGTGGCTTGTGATGTTTTCTTCGCCGCGAGCGGTTTTGTCCTGGGGGGCGTGTTGGGAATTGGCACCCTGGCGGCGGCGCTCCTGATTGGGCCGGTGGCGCAGTACTTTTTTCCGCTGATGGAGAGGTTTGTCAAAACGGCGGTGGCGCGATTTTTTCCGGCCGTGGCGGCGAAGGGTTAGATAGGCGGTTGGCGATTTTTCAAATGTTTGGCTGAATACTCGGCCGAGATCATTTCTATTTGACAAGGAGAGGACGTAATGGCAAGAATTCGCGCATTGGTACTCGGTCTCGTGGCGGCGGTGATGTTGTCCGCCACCATCGGCATGGCCGCGGAAAAAATCGGCTTCCTGGTGAAACAGCCGGAAGAACCGTGGTTCCAGGTGGAATGGAAGTTCGCCGAAAAGGCCGGTAAGGAAATTGGCTTCGAAGTCATCAAGATCGGCGTGCCGGACGGCGAAAAAACCCTGAACGCCATCGACAACCTCGCCGCCGCCGGCGCCAAGGGCTTCGTCATCTGCACCCCCGACGTCAAGCTCGGCCCCGCCATCGTTTCCAAGGCCAAGGCCAACGGCCTGAAGGTCATGGCGGTGGACGACCGCTTCATCGGCGCGGACGGCAAGTACATGGAAGAAGTCCCCTACATCGGCATGTCGGCCGAGAAGATCGGCCGGCAAATGGGCAAGGCCCTCATTGACGAAATGAACAAGCGCGGCTGGGACAAGAACCAGGTCGGCTTCCTCCTCACCACCTTCGAGGAACTGGACACCACCCGCGAACGCACCGAAGGCGCCATGGCCCAGGCCATCGAAATGGGCTTCCCGAAGGACCGCATCTGGAAGGCCCCGATCCAGCAGCGCATGGAAATCCCCACCGCCCTTGACGCCGCGAACACCGCCCTGACCCGCCACCCGGACGTGAAGTACTGGATTGTCGGCGGCCCGAACGACAACTCGGTTCTCGGCGCGGTCCGCGCCCTGGAAGGCCGCGGCATCACCGCCCAGAACGCCATCGCCGTCGGCATCAACGGCACCGACTGCATCGACGAATTGAAGAAACCGAGCCCGACCCCCTTCTTCGGCTCGATTCTCGGCCTGGCCGGCGTGGAAGGCTACGAATCGGCGAAGATGATGCACGAATGGGTCAAGGACGGCAAGATGCCGCCCCTCGACACCCGGACGGTCGGCCGTCTCATCACCCGTGACAACTTCATCGCGGTATTGAAGGAAGAAGGGATGATGGACTGAGTTCCAGAACAGCGCCTGTTCGCGGGAACCGCCCCGCGAACAGGCGGTTTTTTTGTCAGCGGCCGAAGATCCCGAAGACGGTTAGGGCAGGTTACGGCCGCCCTTAACCGTTCGGCAGATCCCCCAGGAGACCCCAGTGACTGCCTCCATCCCCACGGATTACCTCGAATTCAAAAGCATCGGCAAGGAATTCCCCGGCGTAAAAGCTCTCCAGAATATCAATTTCAGCGTTCCCGAAAGCTCGGTCCGCGCCCTGGAAGGCCGCGGCATCACCGCCCAGAACGCCATCGCCGTCGGCATC
>JAVBQR010000063.1:0-6935 GCA_031548865.1 Planctomycetota bacterium | reverse complement strand
AAATGTCACCTGACATATGCAGGGGAACTCTTCGGAGTTGAGAAGGTTAGAGCCTGTTTTGCTTTGTGGTAGAACATTAAGGCAACCCAGGTCCGGATAACCTGACCCTTTGAACCTGTTGGTTAATACCAGCGTAGGGAGCAGCCAAGAGCCGATGCCAAGGCGCTTTCCTATTTCCTTTGGAAAGCGCTTTTTCGTCGCCCGGAGAATCAGGCGGCCGAAGCCTTGCACGCCCCCCGACGCCTAGCTATCGGGAGTATTACATGCCAATCCTGAACGACTGCGCCATTCTTCTCGAACGTCTGCGCGCGCGCGCGCCGCTTGTGCACCATCTCACCAATTACGTCACGGTCAACGATTGCGCCAACGTCACCCTCGCCATCGGCGGCTCGCCGATCATGGCCACCGCCATCGAAGAGGCCGGGGCCATCGCCCGCATCTCCGCGGCGGTGGTCATCAATATCGGCACCCTGAACCGGGACAGCGTCGAATCGATGCTGGCGGCGGGGAAAAGCGCCAACGCCCACGGCGTGCCGGTGGTGTTTGACCCGGTGGGGGCGGGGGCGTCGACCTTGAGGAGCGAGACCACGGCGCGGATTCTCGCCGAGGTGAGGCTGGCGGTGATTCGGGGAAACATCTCGGAAATCCGCGCCGCCGGCGGTTTGACCGCACACAGCAAAGGGGTGGACGCCGGCAGTGACGATGCGGAAACGGATGCCGGGGAGATCGCCCGGAGGCTCGCCGCCAAGGCGGGTTGCGTCGTGGCCGTGACCGGCCCGGTCGACGCCATCTCGGATGGACAGCGAACGCTTCATGTCGCCAACGGCCGCCCCGAATTGTCGAAAATTTCCGGCACCGGCTGCATGTGCACTTCCCTGGTCGGAGCCTTTGTCGGCACCGAACCCGGTCTGCCGCTCGCGGCCGCCGCGGCCGCCCTCCTCTGCATGGGAATCGCCGGCGAAATCGCCTTTGCCGACGCCGGGGCAAGGGGCCTGGGCAGCTACCGCCAGGCGATCCTGGACGCGATAAGCAGGATGGACGCCGAGACGCTGATGCGGATGGGGAGGATTCGTGAAGCCGAAAATTGACTATAAGCTTTATCTCGTGACCGACCGGGCGATGCTAGGCGGCCGACGGCTCGAGGACGCGGTAGAAGCGGCGTTGCGGGGTGGTTGCACGCTGGTGCAGATCCGGGAAAAGGAGGCCGATTCCCGCGATTTTTACGAAACCGCCCTGAGGGTGAAACAGGTCACCGACCGCCACGGCGCGCCCCTAATCATCAACGACCGCGCCGATATCGCTCTGGCGGTGGACGCCGCCGGGGTGCACGTGGGGCAGACGGATTTACCGGTGGCGGCGGCGCGGCGGATTGTCGGTCCGGAGCGGCTGGTCGGGGTGTCGGCGGCCAACCTGGCGGAAGCTTTGGCGGCGCGGGACGCGGGGGCGGATTACCTGGGGGTCGGAGCGATGTTCGCCACCGGCACCAAGCCCGGCGCCGACCTCTCCGGCTTCGGGGAACTCCGCCGGATTCGTGCCGCCGTGGACATCCCCATCGTCGTCATCGGCGGCATCAACCTGCAAACGATTCCGTCCTTTCGCGGCCTGGGTGTCGACGGTTACGCGGTGGTGTCGGCACTTCTGGCTCAGCCGGATATCGAGGCGGCGGCACGGGAACTGGCCGAGGCCTGCCGGGCTGGCAGTTGATATTTATGCAAGCAAGCGCTAATCTCCCCCTCTTCGCCCCGCGAGGAAGGCCCGGACCGCCTGTTCCGCCGCGTCGGCGAGAAGGGCCGGGCCGTTTTTTATCGCCTCTTCCAGGGACATCGGGGCGCGGCACAGGGAAAAACAGGCGTCGATGCCGATACGGTGCAGATTGCTGATATCCCCCAACAGTCCGCCCGCCAAGGCGAAACAGGGAACGCCCCATTTCTTCGCCCGCATGCCCACTCCGGCAGGGCCTTTGCCGAAGGCGGTCTGGAAGTCGAGACGCCCTTCGGCGGTCAAGGCCAAATCCGCCCCTTCGAGCTCGCGGTCAATCCCCACCATGTCGAGAACCACTTCCACTCCCGGACGAAGGTCCGCCCCCACAAAAGCCGCGAGACCGAAACCGAGGCCGCCGGCCGCGCCGGCGCCGGGCAGATTTTCCTTGTCCACGCCCAGACTGGCCCTGGTCCGGGCGGCGAGGTTCTTCAGTCCGGCGTCGAGATGGCGGACATCCTCGGGCGAGGCGCCTTTTTGCGGGCCGAAGACAGCGGCGGCGCCGCGCTCCCCGGTGAGGGGATTGTCGACATCGCAGACCGCCTCGAAGCTGATTTCCCCGGGATTGAACCTGAGGCCGGAGAGGTCGACGGAGGCGATCTTAACCAAATCCTCCCCCACCGGTTTCACCTCCCGGCCGGAAGCGTCGAGGAAGCGCGCGCCGAGGGCGGTGGCGAAGCCGATGCCGCCGTCGTTGGTGGCGCTGCCTCCGATACCTACCAAAATTTTCCTGGCGCCGTCGCGAATCGCCGCCAGGGCGAGTTCCCCCGTCCCCAGGGTGGTGGTGGCGCGGGCATTCCTTTGTTCCGTTTTCAGGAGGGCGAGGCCGCTGGCGCGGGCCATTTCAATGACTGCGGTACGCCGTTCAGGCATGAAATAATATTCCGCCCGGATTTTTTCAAACAGCGGTCCCGTGACTTCCAGGCGTTTTTCCTCGCCGGGGAACACTTCCCGGAACACCTGGTGCAGGCCGTCACCGCCGTCGGCGACATGAACTTGCGCGGTCCGGGCTTCCGGAGCGGCCCGGAGGACTCCGGCGCGAATCGCCTCGGCCGCTGCCGCCGAGGTCATGCTGTCCTTGAAGGCGTTGGGGGCGATGACGATTTTCATGGTGCGTCCTTTTGTGGTAACATTTTGAAAAAACCAAGTATACCGCCGAATGATTTTTTCGAAAAGTCCACTTTTGGCCGTACGCTCGCGATTTGGTTAGTTTCTCGGCGGAGGCAAGGCTTTCAGTTGCGAAAGCGGGCGCTGTCCGTTCAGCGCGGCCGGGCGGGCGATGACGCGGGGGCCGGCATTCTCCAAGGTGCGGGCGGACCGCGTTTCCATCTTCGTGCCCAAAACCGCCCCAAGTTCCCCAACGGTGTGCATCAGGCTTTCCGCCCGTTCGCTCAGACTGACCGAGGCGACGGCCGATTCTTCGGCGTTGCGGGAGTTCTCCTGGGTGATGCGGTCAATTTGGGCGATACTGGTGTTGATCTGGTCCATACCCTGGGCTTGTTCGCTGGTGGCGGTGGAGATTTCCCCGACCATCCTGACAATACGGTTGGTGGCTTCGGCGATGGCCGAGAAGCGAGCCTCGATGTCCGAGGCGATGCCGGAACCGTTGGTGACGTTCTGGACGGTGCTTTCGATAAGGGTGGTGGTGTCGCGGGAGGCAGCGGCGGAACGCTGGGCCAGGTTCCTGACCTCGTCGGCCACCACGGCGAAGCCCTTCCCGGCCTCGCCGGCGCGGGCCGCCTCGACCGCGGCGTTCAGGGCGAGGAGATTGGTTTGGAAGGCGATATTCTGGATGGTCGAGTTGATGTTGCCGATTTTCTCGGAACTGGTGTTGATGTCCCCCATCGCCCCGACCATGCGTTTCATCGCCGCCTCGCCGTCGCGGATTTGCCCGGCGTTGACGCCCATGAGGTGGTTGACTTCCGAGGCGTTGTCGGCGTTCTTGCGGGTCATGGAGGCCATTTCCTCGAGGGCGGAGCTGCTTTCCTCTAGGGCGGCGGCCTGGCTTTGGGAGCCGGAGGAGAGGGCGGAGGAGGTGTCGGAAAAGCTTTGCGCCGCGTCGGCGAGGGAGACCGCGTCGGTGGAAAGATGGTCGATGATGCGGGTGATGGGGTTGGTCAGGCCGTGGCGGATGGTGTAAAGGATGAACGCGGCCAGCAGGAGGCCGATGACCAGGGCGGCGCCGGCCAGGATCAGCATGGTGTCGGCGGCGCGCTTACCTTTGGCGATGGCGGCCACGGAGTTGTTGGCCGAATTCTGATCATTGTAGGTTATCATTTGTTGCATAGAAGCGACAACGTTGCTGCCCTTGGGCATGATCACGTTCATCACCAGGTTGGTGGTGTCGGAATAAATTTTCCCCGCCTTGGCGGCTTCGGCGGTCATCAGGTCGAAATTGCCCACCACCTGTTTGGCGCGCTCGAGGTTTTCCGCGTAGGCGGCCTGGATGGCGTCGTGGTTGCCGACGGGATCTTCGCGAATCAGGCGCTGCACCTCGTTGGCCTTCTGGTGGAAGGCCCGATGCGGTTCGGTCATGATGTCCATGGCCTTGCGCATTTCGGGATTGCGGCTGAAGGCGACGGAACCGTCGTCGAAGCCGACCCGCCATCTGCCGAAGGCACAGGCGTTGTCCGCCGCGGTGATGTCGCCGAGACCGTCGTCACGGCCTTTGGCGACCATGCCGCCCAGTCGCGAGGACAGCAGATAGTGATCGCCCCGATAGCGCTGCAGATCTCTCAGGAGGACGTCGGGGTCGAGAATGGTGGTAGCTTCCAGCGTCTTGAAGGCCTGGAACAGTTTTACGTTTTCGGTCAGCCAGTCGTTACCTTGCGGCTGGAGTTCCTGCCACATGGCGTCGAGCCGTTCCCAGCCGACCACATCTTTTTTATGCTTGGCGAGAAGGTCGTTGAATTGGCCTATTGTACTTTTGATTTCAGCCATGCAGCTGTCGAAATTCTTATGATTGGCTTCGCGCATGGCAAAGGTGAAGGAAGGGATGAGCATGGCGCGCTGGTCGGTGCGCACTCTTTCGATCAATTGCAGGAGTTTTTCGCAATAACCCTTGGCGGGTATTTCCATATCAGTGCATTCGGCAAGCGATTCGTTGACTGTATTTGTGGCTTGCCAGCCAATTACACTTACCGCGATGGCGATGGCGATCATTACCAAAAATGCCAGAAATATTTTGGTCCCCAGTCCCATGAGAATCTCCCTTGCTATGGCTTTTGGAATGATGTGCGAGGATTTTGCGGATGGCAGCAGGTGTTTTATTGAGCCGCTATATTACGATCATTCCGGCGATTATATCATAATTATGACTATAAGCCAATAAAAAAAGGGAAATTCGTCTCCAGTAAATGGTAATTTATGTAACAGAAATGTAATGTTTTAGGTGTTAAGCATGGCTTATACAATCTTGCCTGCGGGTAATAAATCACCCGCAAGCGCCCGCAGTTTTCACTGCAGGGCATTTCGCCGCGCCGCATTCCGCCGTGGTTTTCGTTGCTTTTGGCAATTTCGGCGCCACCACCGCGCGGCCGCGCGGATTAAGGAAATAATCCCGCCGCTTGGCGCATTCCTCCCGCGCCATCGCCCGCACGTAGGCGAGGGTCGGACCCGGGTCGGGGGTCGCGGCGTTCACCAGGCTCGTCTCCACCGCCATCCGTTCGCGGCAAATCGCCTTCGCGCCGGAAAGATAAGTGTACAGCATGTAGCCGTTATCAATAACCTCGGCGTCAAGTTTCGGCGGCAATTCCTGGCTCGGACGCCAGAACATGACCCGGGTGACTATATGGTAGACGGCGAAAAGCTGCCGTAATTTCATGCGTCCTCCCAAGCGCGGCCGCATCGGTTCCAGGCCGTTTTCGAGATCCTCGACGACGATGTTCATCAACTCCTCGTTCAACGCCTCTTCGCGAAGGTCGAACTCGGGGCGGAGCCATTCGTGGATGAGGGTGAAATCCGGATTGGACAAGACGGAACTGGGGCTCCGCAGTTCGACGACATTCGTCTTGAACATTTTATTCCCCTTGATGAGCAGGGGATAGTCGGCGGTTTTCCGCGCGAAATAGAAGGGGTCGGGGAGCCCGCAGTCGCGGTAGACCGTGCTGGCGAGTTCCAGGCAGAACATGGCGCTATGCTCGTCGTGGTCCAGGTCGAAATCGGCCGGGACCTTTTTCTTTTTGTTTTTGGCGAGCCAATATCTGGCAGTCACCGAGAGGGCTTCCTCTCCGGTTACCCCGGCGCCGCAGCCGACGTAAGCGGGCGCTTTCGCCTGGGCGAAGCCGGCGTTGCGGCGCAACAAGGCCAGCCGGTTATAGCGGGTGAAATATTCCTCCGGCGTGCAGGTTTCCATGCCGGTGGGGCGGAAATTCAGCATCATCAGCCTACCCGTGTCGTCACGGTAAATCATGGAGCCGTGGGAGAATTTTCCGCTCTTGTCCTCCAGGGAATGGTTCGCGAACATCGCCCCGAATAGACCGTAACTGCGGCCCAGGACAATGTCCCCGACCTGCAGCGGGGTGCCGTCGATGAAGCGACTGACGCCGTCCGGGGGGAGGGGGTAGACCGGTTTACGGCCGCAACCGGGCAGGATGGCCAGGGCGGCGACGGCGAGACAGGCAAACAGGAAGGTATTTATTTTCCGCGTCATATCGAAGCGCGGTGAAGGCGAGGTAGACAACCGTTTCTCCCCCTTTTGCAAATCCAACGGTAGTTTCGGACCAGCTTGCGGGCTATTTCTCCAATAGGGCCAGGCACTCGAAATGCCGGGTTTGCGGAAACATGTCATATAATGCCAAAGAACGCAAGGAATAATTGGACAAATTTGTAATATCACGCAATAGGGTGAAAGGATTACATGACAAATACGCAATACGCTTTGGGGCAATTTCATTGATTCGCCGCATCCCCGCCTCACCGGCGCCGGGGCGGGGCGGGTTCACCACCACCAGGCCGGGAGCCGGGTCGGCCCCGGTCAGACTGGCCAGGTAAGCGGCAGAATCGTCAATCAGCAGCTCCGCCTTTTCCAGACGGTTTTCCAGAAAATTGATCCTGGCCAAGGCCACGTTCTCGGGTACGTTTTCCACCGCCGTAACCGGCGCCGGCGCCGGTCCCGAGGCGATATGCGCGGCGATGCAGCCGACGCCGGAGTAAAGGTCGAGCGCGCGAACGCAACC
>JAVBQR010000001.1:0-52012 GCA_031548865.1 Planctomycetota bacterium | reverse complement strand
TGAGAAATTGGGATAAACAGAAATTCTTGCTATACAATAAAAAATCTTAAGCCACCCCCGACCTTTCTTTTCAGATACTCTGTGAACCTCTGTGTCCTCTGTGCCTCTGTGGTGAATAACGATTTTCACCATTTCGCATCGTGTTCGGTATAAACTTGGACGCCTGCGAGGGGAAAAGCGGCAAACGCTTCCCCCTTTTGGGGCGGGTCTAACGATTATTTCCTTTCACTACTTCCGAGTACGATTCCACGTCGCCTTTCCATTCATCGAGAAGCTGCGCCAGCGCCGCATCGTAGGTCATTTCGAACCGAAACGGCGTGACCACCGCGTAGCCGGCGTAAAAGGCGCTGGCGTCGCAGTCGCTATCCGGGCAGACCTGGATCCAATCCGGCACCAGACGCATGACCCCGCCGTCATCGCTGACTTTCACCGTGTCGTGGATTCCGCCCCGGCCGTGGCGGGCGATGACCAGGCCGCGAATGTCTTCGGGATTCTTCGCGGGGACATTCAGGTTGAGGAGAAACGGTTCGTCGACGGCAGGGAGGGCGAGGATTTTTTCCGCCAGCTTCCGGGCGTAGAAGATTGCCCCGGCCCAATTCGGTTCCGGAACGAATTCGACCGAGACGGCCAGGGCCATCACCCCCGCCGCCACCGCCTCGAAGGCGGCGCCGATGGTGCCGGAGCAGCGGGTGTTTACCCCGAGGTTCGGGCCGTAATTTATGCCGCTGGCGACCAGGCGGGGCTTTTGGTTTTTCAGAAGATGCTGGAGGCCGAATTTCGCCGCGTCGGCAGGGGTTCCGTCGACGGAATAGCGTTCTTCCCCGGATAAGCCGCTGGAGAGATGTTCGGCTTCGAGATGCCGGTTGAGGGTGATTCCCATGCCCACGCCGGAACGGTTTTCCGAGGGGGCGGAGACGACGAGGTCGTCCAAGCCCTTCAGGGCCTGGGCCAGGGCTGCCAAACCGGGGGCGTTTACGCCGTCGTCGTTAGAGAGGAGGATGGGCATGAGGACGAGGTTTTCCTTTATAATTGGCTGAAGTTATGCAAAATATGCCGGCATTCACGGATGCGACACCCACCTCCGCTCCGTGAAATTACTGTCAATTCCGGCCGCAAATTATTTTATATGTACGCTATGGGGAAGTCATTAAAAATGTGCTAACATTGAAAACCTGAAGTGGCGTATCCCGAGTCGGCTTTCCGAAACCTCGAGCATGAGTATCCGCACCAAAATAACCCTGGGCGTGCTGGCCGCCGTACTGGCGTCCAGCTTCCTGACCCTGATTCTCAACGTGGGGATGTTCAGGGAGCGGACGCGTAAAATTTTCACCCGGGAACTCATGGACACGGCCGGGCTCGTCAGCCAGCTGCCGGAAGTCAGGGAAGGGCTCAGGGATTCCCCGTACAACGGCGCCGTGCAATCCCTGGTGCAGCGGCTCCTGGCCGCCTCGGGCTCGGTCGACCAGATAATCGTCTGTGACATGAACCGCATCCGCTACTCCCACGCCAATCCGGAATTCATCGGGCAAATCCAGGAAGGGGACGATGTCAAGGACGTCCTCTACCAGGCCCGGCGCTATGCGAGCCCGGTTAATTCGACCCTCGACGACGCCACCGGCGGATATATGCGCGCCTACGCCCCGGTTTTCGACGGACAGGAACAGCTCGGCTTCGTGGTGGCTGGGGCACTGCGGGAGCGGGTCGAGAACGAGACCGGACACCTGACCCTTTCCGCCATCGTTTTTGGTCTGGCCGGGCTTGCCGCAGGACTGGTGGGCTCGTTCATCGTTGCCCAATACGTCGCCAAAAATCTGCACGGTCACGAACCCGGAGAAATCCTCGAAGTCTTCAACCGCCACGGCTCCCTCATCGAGGCGATGCACGAAGGGGTGGTGGCGATCAACAATCGCGGCCGGATCAGCCTCATCAACGCCAGCGCCCGCAAAATGCTCGGCCTCGGCGACCGCCAGCTCGAAGGCCAGGCCATCGACAACGTCATGCCCAACACCCGGCTCCCCAGCGTAGTGTCGGCGGGACAATCGGAATTCGGCGGCGAACTCCGCCTGAACGGCCGGGTTTTTATCGCCAACATGGTGCCGATTCGCGAGCGGGAGCAGGTGGTGGGGGCGGTGGAAACGTTGCAGGACCGCACCCAGGTCATCCGCATGGCGGAGGAGCTGACCGGCATCCGCCAGCTGGTGGAGGCGCTCCGGGCCAGTTCGCACGAGTTCTCGAATAAACTCCACGTCATCCTCGGGCTCCTGGAGCTGGGCGAATACGATCAGGCCAAGGGCTATGTCCAAACCACCCAGGCCCGGCACGGGCAACTCCACACCCAGCTCTTGCGCACCTTCAAGGAACCGATGATCGCCGGCTTGATGCTGGGGAAATTTTCCGTGGCGCGGGAACGCGGGATTGGCATCGCGGTAAGCCCGGGGAGCGGCATCGAAACACGCCCCAGCCCCGAACTCGCCCACACCCTGGTGCTGGTATTGGGAAACCTGGTGGACAATGCCCTAGACGCCACCCGCGACAATCCCGACCGCGACGGCCGCATTCTCGTGGACATTCGCGAGCACGGCGGCAGGCTGAATTTACTGGTGGAGGACAACGGCGGCGGAGTGTCGCCGGAAAACCTCGAGGCGATTTTTCAGAAGGGTTTTTCGACCAAGGGCGAGGGAAGGGGCACGGGGCTGTTTTTGGTGCGGCAGGAACTGGTGGTACACGGGGGATCGATTGAAGTGGCGTCGGGGGGCGGTCTGACCCTGTTCACCGCGCGACTGCCGATAAACGGCAACGGCAGTAATCCGGGGACATGAGTAATCCGGGGACATGATGTTTAATCGCCGGCGGTTCTGGCATTTGAATTTCGTGTCCCCGGATTACAGGAGGCATTGCGGAAGGAATGCGTAATGATCCAGGTTTTGGTGGTGGAAGACGATCCGATGGTGATGGAAATCACCTGCAAATATGTCGACAGCGTGCCGGGGTTCAAGGTGGTGCGCCGGGCCGGCAGCAGCCCGGCCGCCGAGACGGCGCTCAAGGAGACCACGGTCGACCTGATGATCCTGGACATCTTCATGCCGGGGAAAAACGGCGTGGATCTGTTGGCGGAATTGCGCTCCCGCGGCTACCTGACCGACGTGGTCTTCCTCACCGCGGCGGACGACACCGACTTCATCAACCGGGCGCAAAAGCTCGGCTTTGTGGATTACCTCATAAAGCCCTTCAGTTACGAACGTTTTCGGGATTCGCTGGTGCATTACCAAAAAATGCGGGAACTCCTCCATACCAGCGGCAAGACGACCCAGGAGGAATTGGACAATACCTTGCGCCCAGGCCTGTTGTCGGAAAGCAGCCGGGTCCACAAGGGGATGCACCCGAAGACCCTGGAGATTATCCGCAACTGCCTCGATGAATGCCCGGAAGGGTCGGTGATTACCCAGGCGGAATTGGTGGAGCGCCTCGGCTTGTCGAAGGTGACGGTGCGGCGTTATATGGAATACCTGGTCTCGACCGGGGAGGTGGCGGTGGAAATGGTTTACGGTTCGGTGGGGAGGCCGTCTTATACCTATAGGAAAATACGGTAAATTCTACCCCGAGATAAAATCAAACACCCGCTCCAGATTGCGCTGCTCCGGCGCCATGAAACGGTTTGCCAAAGCCGGCGGACGCAAACGGGGGTAACTGTATCGCGGATCCTCCGGCCCCCAGTCGCCCGGCCACTCCGGCCGCAGCTCCGGCACCCGAAACACCCGCTGGACACTGTCCCGCGCCGGCACCCCCCGGAGCGCCCGCCCCCCGGCCTCCAAATCGACGCTAGCCGCCGAAACCCAGGCCGAGACGACAAACGCCTCGTAACGGCGGATTTCCGGCCGCTTGTTGCGGGCAATCCGCATCATGTCCTCGAGGAGTTCCCGCAAATTGTCCTGATCCCGGCTGTGCACCATATCCGCTTTCGAAGCGATAAAACCGACCTTGTCGACATTGGTGGCAAAAATACCCGAGGGGACAATCACGTCGGCCAGGATCTCAATCAAGTGGTTGGTATCGTTGTAACGACCGACCCCTCCGGAGAGAATTCCCGGAATGTCAATCAGGACCAGCAGGGAATCGCAACTGTTGATGGCGTCAAAAAGGGGGAGAATCACCTCTTCGCGGTAACGGCGGTAATAAGCGGCGAAGCGCTCGGTCAACCCCGGATTCGCCGCCCGGAACGCCGGCGGCAGCGGCGAAAACTCCGCGTCCGGCAAACCGCAAAGCCGCCCCTTCCCCCCGTTCTCCACATCCGCCGCGGTAAAGACCCCGCCGCCGCCGCAATCCAGCATAAACGAGGAAGGGGTGATCATCTGGTTCTTGTTATGGACCAAACCGGACAAACATTTCTTGTAGGCGTCCAACACCGCCATGTCCACCGGCGGTACGGTCGCGGCCAACAAATCCCGGTATTCCTGCATGCCGTTGCGGATACGGTCGTAGGAATCCCACAGCTCCAGAAGCTCGTCGGACCATTCCGCCAGGCCGGCGTGTTTGGCGATAAGGGCGTCGGACAAACGCTCGCCGGGGAAATCCAGGATATCCCATTCCACCCGGGAAGGCAGCCACGAGCCCTGGAGGACACTGTTCCACAAGCGGCCGGGAAGGCTCAGTTCCGAATAATTGAAGGAGCAGTGGTAATTGTAGATATCCCGCGTTTTCTCTGGCCAGGACACGCTTTGCTGTTCCATCAGGCGCGCCCGCATCCGGGTGCGGGGGAAGGCGGCGAAGGCCCCGGCGGAGGGGAGCTCGCGGAAGGCGCTGATTTCCGCGCCGTTACGCAAATGGAACCGCGCCGGATCGAAATGCTCCATATGTTGGAGAAGCGAAAGGAGAAACACCGTCTTGCCGGCTCCGGCCAGGCCGGTAACCGCAATTCTACGCTCGTTGTCAAGCCAACGCATTCGGGCCTTTCCGGGTGTATTTCGATAATAAAACTGGACCTTTGCAAAATCAAAAACCCATGAAATTCGGGCGAAACTATTTCGCCAAGTGACAATTGGCGGTTCAATCGTCACTGGGCAAAACTTCAAAAAAACGATGGATAACCCGTCGGCTATCCATCGTCATTTTCGAACGTTCGCTAAAAATTGTCAAGGAGAACACGCTGGCGCTTAAGCGCCGATCAACTTCTTGCCCACGTCCACGGCGGTCGCGGCGTCGGGGGAATAGGCGCTGGCGCCGATTTCCTCGGCAAAGGCCTGGGTTACCGGGGCGCCGCCGACCATGACCTTGGCCGGGCAGTTCGCCGACTTCAGCGCTTCGACGCAATCGCGCATGCCGGGCATGGTGGTGGTCAGGAGGGCGGAAAGGCCGACGATGCAGGCGTTGTTTTCGGTGGCGGCGGCGACGAATTTTTCCGGCGGGACGTCGGTGCCGAGGTCGACCACCTTGAAGCCGGCGCCTTTGAACATCATGGCGACGAGGTTTTTGCCGATGTCGTGGAGGTCGCCTTTGACAGTGCCGATGACCACGGTGCCGAGGGGCTGGACTCCGGCCTTGACCATGGCGGGTTCGAGGACCGACATGCCCTTGTTCATGGCGCGGGCGGCGATGAGGACTTCGGGGACATAAACCTGATTGTTTTTAAATTTTTCGCCGATGATGCCCATGCCGGCGATGAGTCCTTTTTCCAAAATATCCCGCACCGGCATGCCGGCATCGAGCGCTTCCTTAACCAGTTTCTCAACTTCTTTCGCTTTGCCTTTTTGCAAGCTTTCACTGATCATGCCGAGGTCTGCCGCCATAGTCTCTCCTCATGTTTGCGGAACGGAATGGGAAACGGGAAAATGGGTTTGTCCACTCCCTGCCAATATTGTGAACATTCCATATATTGTGAGTATACCATGGGGTTAGTATTATAGGCTAGGAATATCGAAGCAATTTTTGTTAATTTGGTGCTGTCAATGCTTGATCAAGGTTTGACGTTGTTTCCACCTAACCATAATACATAACACATATTACCCATTAATTTGAAAAAATTGCCCAAAAATGCCGTAATGCCAAAATACAAAAACCCTGGCGCCCTGGAAAACGAGGTGGAAACTAAACGGGGGGCGGCTCCATGCCGCCCGCCAAACTCGTCGTGGGGATGACGAGAGAGAGGAGTAAAACTGTCTTCCGCAAAGTCCAAAGCGGTGTTAGAAGGTGAACCCGACCCCCGCCTTCCAATAGTGTTCGTGCGCGCCGGAGCGGAAGTTGATGTCGTAGTCGATGTGACCGGTAAGGGATTTGGTCAGCCTAGCCTCCAAACCCACGCTCAACTGGAAGCCTTGCGAGGCGCGGCGCTTGCTGGCCCAATCGTAGCCGTCGGCAGTGATGTTATAGGAGCGATTGGGAAAAGATCTCGGGTCAACCGAATCTTCCGAAGCGTTGTAAATCGCACCGTTCGAATTGGCGTCGCTGCGGGCCAACATGGGAATCCAGGCAAACCCGACGCGGGGGACCCAGAACGATCCGTTCGAGGCGGTAATCGGATAGGAGACATTCACGCCCAAGGGCATTTCGAAGACGTGGTAGTTTCTGCCATCCATGCTGAGGCGGTTTTCGTTGCCCACGACGTTATTGTCATTGAGGTAATAGTAGTTGCCATTTTCCGAGAAGCTGCCGCGGTTGTCGTGGTAATAGCGGAAGCCGGCGTGGGGACTGATGTTAAAGCCGCTGACAAAGAACTTCCAGCCGAATTCCGCATCGATATTGAAGGAATTGGAGCTATAGCTGGCGGAATTATGGTAACCGTTGTAATAGTTGTAATTATTGTAATAGGCGTTGGTGTTCCAGGCGTAGGAGTTCTGCCGATCCGAACTGAATTTGTTGTGGCTGTAGCCGATGCTGCCGTTCACATAGAAAACATCGCTGTTGTACTGGATGTAGCCTTCGATGCCAAAGGTCCGCATGCTGCGGTGGTGATAATAATCGCTGCCGTCCAGCTTGCCCCAGCTATAGGTGGTGGCCAAGCCGAGCGAGAGCGGGCCGTTTGACCAATCGAAGCCGAGGGCGGGGCCGAAGGTGCGGTAGCTGTAGCCGTCTTCCCAGCCGTTGCTGTTTTGCTTGCCGAAGGTCGCGTAGAGATCGCTCCAGATGGTGAAGCCGGAATAGTACACGCAATCGAGCTGGCGCCGGCGGTAGTCCGAGGAATAGGAGGAGCCGTAATAAGGGGCTGCGAAAGCCGAGTCGGAGGCGAAGGTGGAGGAATAACCGTTGCCGTAATTGGGGGCGAAACCGCTGTTCTGGGTGTTGTAATCGCCGCCGTAGGTGTTCACGCCCGAACCCTGGTAAACTCCGCCGCCGCCCTGGTCGTAACTCGGCGCGTTGTAGATTTGTCCGCCGCCGTAATTCGGCTGGGCGTTATAGGTCCCGTAGCCCTGGGGGTTCGAGTAACCGCCGTAGGTGGGGCTGTTATAGGCGGGCGGGGCATTGTAGACGGGCGGCGGCGCGCCATAAGTGCTGGGCGGGCGGTAGGAGCCGCCGTAACTTCCGCCGTAACGGGCCGACGGCGCCGGAGCCCGGCCGCCGAAGGACATGCCGCCGAAGGATCCGAGGCGCAACGATTCCATACGACGTTTAACGGTCTGGTGGAAGGAATCGTAACTCAGTTGCGACCCGATCGAATCGTTGCCGTAGTCGGAGGGGACGATGATGTAATCATCTCCGGATGAGGCAAACGCGGCGGCGCCTGCTCCGATGAAAACCGCCAGCGACATGGCGAGAATTGGGCCAAGCACTTTCTTCATGATTTGATTCCTCCGATAGGGATGCCGCCGGATTTCACCGGTTCCTGTTTTTTTTGCATTTTGAGGGAATGATGCGGAATTCTCCCGCGACAGAATTTTCGTTTCGCGATTCCGAATCCCCGCAAGGATTATATCGGAGCGCAGCAGAAAATTCCTTGAATAAAAACAAAAAAAATCGGAAATTCGCTCAAGTTTCCCCACGAAATAAGTTGACAACTCCCATCCGATTTCACCAAGGGAGGGGGAAAATTCATCCGCCGGGACAAATGCCGCTTGACTTCGCCGGTATTTTGACAAAAATATCTCGGCACCATGCGCTGGACGGCGGAGACGCGACGCGTTGGGGGTTGCCCGGTATTCTACCGCATCGCCGAATTTTGGCGAGTGTTTTTTTTTGGAAAAGATTTCGAAGTTCCCTTTAGGAGAATTGATCCGTGGCCATTTACGATTCGCTGCACACCATCCAATTGGACAAATTGTCCGAAGCCGCCGGCGGCAAGGCGCGCCTCACCTACCTGGTCGCCCAACGCCTGCGGGCCATCAATAACGGCGCCCAGCTCTTGGTGGAACGCCAGCCGGGGGAAGCGCTTTTGTCCGCCGTGTGCCGCGAAGTTCTGGAAAAGAAAATTTGGCTGGAAATCCCCGAAGTCGAAGAACTCCCGGTGGAAGAAGGCGAATTCGACCTCCTCACCCTCTCGACCGAAGAGGGTGGAACCTTGGATATCTGACCCGCGGCTGCCCCTTATCGGCCCCGGTGACCTCATACCGAGTGAATCGCGCCTCCCCTAAATACCTTATAATAGGCGAAACAATTTATTCCGGACGTCCGCATTGCCTTTATCCGGTTGAGTTATCGAGTCGGTACAAATTTTATAACCACAATGGTGTGCGGCGTCTCCGCATCCTGTCGCGCCGGGATGACGGTGGGGGAGGTGTCCGGCGGGCCTGGGTGCGGATACACGCTACGTGAACGCATTTATTCCCCCCACTAAAATTATATATGCACAAGCCGTATTGCGATGGTCGTCACAATTAACGCTAGGCAATATTTAGCTATTTTTAGTGCTCCGTAGCGTTGCCCTGCCCTTTCATAAAAACAGCGCCAGGTCTTTTCCAGTGTTCCCTCCCGCCACCTCCGTTTCCACAGTGTCGTAGGTGAATGATTGGCAAGAAAACAAATCAGCAGCGGCGCGAGGGTTAACGGATCGACGATTTGCCAGTTGGCAAGAACAACCCACCCACCGGAAAATGGCCAGCAAAGCCTGACGCCGCCGTTCAACAAGTCCAGAAAATCATGCGACAGCAAGACGAGTACGGCAAAACCGGACCATTTCCAGAACGAGCCTTCCCTTGCCCCGACCCGCCAAAATAGCCAACCCGCAACCAGGCCAAAAACAACTGCAAAGACAAGAGAATGGGTAAGGCCGCGATGTAAGTACATCCATTTGGAATCGAACAGGATTTCGCCTGGAACCAAGTTGTAGGGAAGCTTGGCAATAAAAGCGGGCACCAAGTCAAGATCGGGGGACGCCCCCATGAACATGGCAAAAAATAGGCCCCGCCTCCCCGACTTTGGCATGGGCAATGCATCGGCCAGTACCGCACCGGTTAGAGCGTGTGTGAGTGGGTCCATGAGACAATCCTGTTGTGTGTGAAAAGGGAAGACTCTGGCTATTCCTAACAGCGCGGCTGTTGTGGGAGGCACCTCCACAACGGTCGTGCGATCAAGAGGTTGTATGGTCAACGGTATGTTGTGCCGTTTTCAGCCACCGCCTCTCGGATTACCGATAAACCTAACTTCATGCGGCATTTGCGGATGCGGTTCCCGCAAATGCCGCGTTGTAGAGTTAAACTTTCTGTATGCCGGCGAAACTGCCTGTTCCCTTTCTATTTGATTTATTTGGCAGCTCGAAGTCAAATTCAATTATCTCAATAGCCTACTCCACCCCAACGGCGGCCCGACCGCCGCGACAGACAGCTTATGGCAATGTCAGCTACGGTTCGGGATCGCCCCGGATTTTGCAAAACATTATTTGCTTTTGCGCGAGACCGGGATATCCTTGGAACTGGTGAAACGAAGGAATGGGGCGCAGAGGCAAGTGTGAACCGACGTGAGCAGGGAGGATGTATGTCCCATTTTGGCAAGATTTATTTCATAGGCGGACGCGGGGTGATGTCAACCGGGGAAGGCGGATTTTTCGGGGCTGGAGACAACCGCGACGTCTGGCAGCCTGCCGCCGATTTACTGGAGATCGAAGGCGGATTTCTCGTCCAGGTCGATTTGCCCGGGGTCGACGCCGCTTCGGTCGAGGCCATTGTCGACGGACAGCAGCTGCTGGTGCGGGGCGTGAGAAAAGCCATTTGCCCCAACCGGAGCAAACGCTACGTGCACATGGAGGTGTCCCGTGGCGAATTCGGCAAGGTCATCAACCTCCCCGAACCCGTGGCGGAGGAAAAAAGCCAGGCGTTTCTTCGCGACGGCGTGCTCGAGATTTTTCTCCCCCACGGCCGGCGACCGATGTTCGCGGTCACGCATTTACGCATCAAAACCTTGATATAAGGATTATATATGGACGAAGACGATGAAATGGACGACGTCGCCGAACATGAGGAGCATGCCCCCATCATCGATCCCAATCACAAACCCGGCACTCCCGACGTACTACCCATACTCCCGTTGCGTGACGCGGTTCTGTTCCCGGACATGCTTCTGACCCACGTCATTCAGGACCCCCGCGACATCCGCCTGGTGGACGACGTCCTCCTGCAGGACCGCTTTGTCGCCTTCGTGCCGGTGGTCCGGCCGGCCGCCGACGACAACGACCCCAACGCCTTATGGGACAAGGGCTGCGTCGGGGTGATCCTGAAGATGATCAAATTCCCCGACGGCGGGGTAAGGCTCCTGGTGCAGGGCCTGAAACGCATCCGCATCGAAACGATTCTCCAGCGCCAGCCCTATTTCTCGGCGCGGACCATGGAAATCAGGGACGTGCTCGAACCGGGAGTGGCGCTGGACGCGTTGCACCGCTCGGTACGGGATCAGTTCAACCGGCTTTTGGAAATGCTCCCGCATGCGCCGTCGGAAGTGAAGCTTTCCGCCGTGAACATCACCGACCCCGGGCGATTCGCCGACTTGGTGGCGGCGAACCTCAATTTGTCGATGGAGGAGCGCTGCTCCATCCTCGACGCCGCCAACATCAAGGAGCGGCTCGAGAAAATCTCCGTCCTGCTTGAACGCGAAATGCAAATCGTCGAACTCGGCACCAAGATCCACGAGGACGTCAAACAGAAAATCAACCAGGGCCAGCGGGAATTCTTCCTCCGCGAACAGCTCCGCGCCATCAGGAATGAACTCGGCGACTCCGGCGACGACCGGGTGGAAATGGCCGAATTGGAGAAGGCCATCGAGGAAGCGGGCATGCCCGAGGAGGCCCTGAAGGAATCGCGCCGCGAACTCTCCCGCCTCGAAAGGATGCAGACCGGCTCCGCCGAGTATACCGTCTCCCGCACCTACCTCGACTGGATGACCACCCTCCCCTGGTCGAAGGAAACGGAAGACCAAATCGACATGCAGAAGGCCAGGAAAATCCTCGACGCCGACCATTACGATCTCACCAAAGTGAAGGACCGCATCATCGAATTTCTGGCGGTCAGGAAAATCCACCCCACCGGCCGCAGCCCCATCCTCTGTTTCGTCGGTCCCCCCGGGGTCGGCAAGACCTCGCTCGGCCGCTCCATCGCCAAGGCCATGGGTCGGAAGTTCGAACGCATCAGCCTCGGCGGAGTGCGGGACGAAGCGGAAGTCCGCGGCCACCGCCGCACTTACGTCGGCGCCCTCCCCGGCCGCATCATCCAGGGCATGCGCCGCGCCGGCACGAAAAACCCGGTCTTCATGATGGACGAGGTCGACAAGCTGGTCTCCGACATGCACGGCGACCCCTCGTCGGCGCTCCTGGAAGTCCTCGACCCGGAGCAGAACTTCAATTTCCGCGACCATTACCTCGACGCCCCCTTCGACCTGTCGAAGGTGGTTTTCATCACCACCGCGAATACGCTGGAATCCATCCCCCCGGCCCTCCTGGACCGCATGGAAATCCTCCGCATCGCCGGTTATTCGGACGAGGAAAAGCTGCAAATCGCCCGGAAATACCTCATTCCCCGCGTCCTCGCCGATCACGGCATGGACAAAAAGCGCCTGAACATCGACAAGGAAGCCCTCCTCGCCATCATCAACTCCTACACCCGCGAAGCCGGCCTGCGGAATTTCGAGCGGGAAATCGCCACCGTGGTCCGGAAGCTCGCCGTGAAGATCGCGGCCGGGGACAACGGGCCGTTCACGGTGGGGGCGAAGGACATCAAGACCTATCTCGGCCCCCCGACCTTCTTCGCCACCAATCCGACCAAGGCCGAAGTGCCCGGAGTCGCGGTCGGCATGGCCTGGACCGCCAGCGGCGGCGACCTCCTCTTTATCGAAGCCAGCATGATGGCCGGGAAAAAAGGCCTCCTCCTTACCGGACGCCTCGGCGAGGTGATCAAGGAAAGCGCCCAGGCGGCCCTGTCCTGGATCCGCACCCGCGAGGTGAAATTGGGGCTGGATGAAAACTTCTTCGAAAACCACGACATCCACATCCATTTCCCCGAAGGCGCCACCCCCAAGGACGGCCCCTCCGCCGGCATCACCCTGGTGGCGTCCCGGGTCAGCCTCCTGACCAAAACCGCGATTCGCTCCCGCCTCGCCATGACCGGGGAAATCACCCTGCGCGGGAAAGTCCTGCCGGTCGGCGGCATCAAGGAAAAGGTCCTGGCAGCCAGGCGGGCGGGGGTCCGCGATATCATCATCCCGGCCGGAAACGTCCACGATCTGGACGAGCTCCAGCCGGAAGTGCGCCGGGACATCTGCTTCCACCCCATCGAAAGCATCACCGGCATGCTCCCGGTCGCCTTCCCGAAATTGACCGCCCGCTTCGTCGCCTCGGGTTTAATCAAGGAAAACGGCAAGGACGCGAACGGGGCCAACAGCAAGGCTGACGCCGAAAACGGCGGCAACTCCCCGACTGCCAAGAAAAACGCCCCGGTAAAAGCGCCGCGGAAACCACTGGAAAAAACGCCCCGGCATCCGCTCGGCAAAGCGGCCAAAAAGCCGGCCGGCACGGCTGATAAACCTGTCGACAAGCCGGCGCTCCGCAACAGCCGCCGGCCCGCGCGCGGCGGCAACGGCAGGGCCAGGGTGTGAGGATTCGGTTGCGGGTGGCATTGAATCAGTGACAACCAACTAAAAACACGAGAATACCGGGGACATGATATTTAATTGCCCGGCGGCATGGGCAATTAAATTTCGTGTCCCCGGTATTCGCCGGTATTCGCTGAAACAACGGATGGAAAGTCAACCCATGGACAATAACGGTTCCGCCAACGACCCTGCCGGAAGTCAGCGACCCTACAATTACGGTACGCCCGGGTCTCCGCCGCCACCGCCGCCGCCGCCGCCGCCCTACCCCTATCCCCCCTGCAACCAGCTCGGCGCCGGCGCCCTGAAGAGCTGCCTCATCTCCGGCTGCGTGACTCTCCTCGTCCCCTGCCTCCTTCTGGGCGGCTTCTTCTGCCTCCTCTTCCTGCTCCTCTCCAGCGGGGTAAAGGAAGCGGCGAAGGACGGCGGAGCCTGGTCGGAACTTTACCAACTCTCCAGCCCGGACTTCCGCAACCTCCGCGAACGCACCCTCCGCGCCGGTAAAAGCGGCGCCGGCAGCGTCGCCGTCGTCGCCGTCACCGGCGTCATCGGCGGACGCGGCTCGGCCCTCCACGGCGATAGCACCCTGGAGTTCGTCGCCCAGCAGCTCCGCGCCGCGGGAAAAGACGACGACGTCAAAGCCGTCATCCTCCAGGTCGACAGCCCCGGCGGCGGCTTGTCGGCGAGCGATCAACTTTACCACGAAGTCGAAGTCCTCAAGAAAAAGGGGAAACCCGTCCTGGCCTGGGCCGGCGGCATGATGGCCTCCGGCGGTTACTACATCGCCGCCGCCGCCGACGAAATAATGGCCAGCCCCACCGCCACCCTGGGGTCGATCGGGGTCATCTTGCAACATGTCCAGGTCCAGGAAATGCTAGGGAAAATCGGGGTCAGGGTCAACCCGATCACCTCCGGCCCTCATAAGGATCTCGGCAGTCCCTTCCGTGAAATGACCCCGGAGGAGGAGAAGATTCTCCAGGAATACATTGACATTTCCTATCAGCGCTTTGTCGAAATCGTCGCCAAGGGGCGGAAAATGCCGGCGGATCGGGTGCGGGAAATCGCCGACGGGCGGATATTCGGGCCGGATCAGGCCAAGGCCGACGGCCTGGTCGATTCCATCGGCTATATCGAGGACGCCATTGCCTGGGCCGAGAAAAAAACCGGCGAGGAGGAGATGCGGGTAATCGGCTACAAGCGGGTGGTGTCGTTGTCCGAACTGTTCGGCGAAGCCGGCGGCGAGGCGGGTAAGGCGTTACTCAAGTCGCTGGTCGAAACGGAAGCGGAGGGTTCGGGCGCGATGGCGGTGTGGCGGTAATTCTTTTCGCCGTCAATAAGCATCTCATTCGGCATGGTGATGATGGCGTCGCCGGTCTCTTCCAGCCGGCGAATAATCGTCAATATGCGCCGCTGGGCCAGCTCCACATCTGACACCCGCACCGCTCCCATGAAGTCCATGTTTTCCTTGAGGATTTCTCCCGCCCGCCGGGACATGTTTTTAATAAATTTCGCCCGAACCGCATCGGAGGCGGTTTTCAGCGCCGTCGCCAGTTCGTCGTTCGTCACCTTGCGCAGGAGGGACTGAATGCCCTTGTCGTTTACATAGACAGTCCACATGCGGTTGGGGAACCGCGCTCGCTTCGGCTTCGGCTCCCGGGTTATGTTCACTCTTCGCCTCGGTCATGGTTTCCCCCCCCATTTCGGGACTCCGATAAGTTCTGCATCGCGATATTTGCGGATGCGGTTCCCGCAAATATCGCAATGTAGAGTTAGTCCCGTCAGTATTTCCTGATTATCCCGGTTAAGACGCCTACTATGGTGAAATCGTCGCCGCTCTCGGGGACAATGTCCCGGTAGGCCGGATTCTCCGGCAGCAGATAGGGGCGGCCCTGCTTGACCCCGAGACGCTTCAAGGTCGTCTCGCCGTTCAGGCGCGCCAGGACGATGGCGCCCTCCGGGGCGGCGGCGGCCGGGCGGATCAGGGCCAGGTCCCGGTCATTGATTCCCGCCCCCAGCATCGAATCGCCCCGCACCCGGATGGCGAACAGCCTTTCCGGTTTGAACAGGCTCCCATCCACCTCCAGCCGTTCGTCGCCTACCTCCACCGCCTCGACAGGAACCCCCGCCGGCGCATCCCCCAAAAGCGGCACCGAAAAGGTCGCCGCCGCGCGGGCGTCCTCGACCTTTCCCGCCTCCCCGACAATCCTGAGCCCGCGGTGAATGCCGGGGGCCATTTCCACCAAACCCTTTTTCGCCAGCGCCAGGAGATGGCAGCGGACGGCGAAAGTCGACTTGAAGCGGAAATGCCGCCGGATCTCCTCGACCGTGGGCGTCAGCCCGGTATCGGCGAGGGCGGTGCGGACAAAATCGAGGACCTCCCGCTGTCGGGGGGTCGCGCCTGCGACCGGCGGCCGGCCCGGCCGGGCCGGCGTTTTCGCGGCCGGGGGCTTGGCGCCCCGGTTTGGGGCGGGGGAAGTGGGAGTCATTGGGCCAATCCTTCGCCGGCGGCGGCTTTCCTTCTGCTCCTGGCGCTTTTGTCCGTCGTCATCACCCGGTTGCGGCCGGACTTCTTCCCCCGGTACAAGGCGGCGTCGGCACAGGCAATCAGATCGCGGATATTGCTGGCGTGTTCCAGGCTGGCGATGCCGAAAGTGGCGGTTACCTGGAATTCTCCCGTGGTCCGGGAGGTGAACACTTCCGCCCCGAACCGTTCCAGCAGCCGTTCCATGGCTTCGCCCGCCCCTTCCGGCGTCGTGCCGGGGAATACGATACAGAACTCCTCCCCGCCGTAGCGGCCGGCGAGATCGGTGTCGCGAATGACCTCGCCGAGCAGGTCGGCGAAGCGGCGCAAAACCTGGTCTCCGGCCTGGTGTCCGTGCCGATCGTTCACCAGCTTGAAATTGTCGAGATCGGCCATGCAGAAGGACAGGGGGGTTCCCTGGCGCAGCGCCAGATGTATGTACTCCTCCAGCCGGCGCAATATCGTTCCGCGGTTCAGGAGCCCGGTGAGGGCGTCGTGGCTGGCTTCGTAGAGGAGCTTCTCCTGGTTGGCCCGGAGAGCCGTAACGTCCTCCAGGAGCAGGATCAGGTTGCGGCTGCGGTCCTGGCCTTCGCGGGCCATGGTCAGGGTCATCTTCACCCACACCTCCCGGCCGTCCGGCCGTTCCAGCCGACAGTCGTGGAACACCCGCCCGAATTGTCCGGTCGTGAGCCGTTCCAGGCAGGAGGAGAATTCCGCGCATTCCCTTTCCGGCAGGAAATTGGTCAGCGGTTGGTCCTCGAACTCTTCCCGGTTGCGGCCGAACAGCACCGCCATGGCCGGATTGACGCTGTTGAGGATTCCCTCCGGATTGCCAATCGCCATGCCGATGTCGGCGTTCTCGAAGATGAGCCGCAGGCGATTCTGCAAATCCAGAAAGCCGCTTTCGTTGGCGAGATCCTCGGTGATGTCCATGTTCAAGCCCACGGCTAGGGACAGATCGCCTTTCTTGTCGTTGATCAGGGCGTGGATGACGGAATGAATCCAGCGCCAGCCTCCGGCGCCGTCCATGACCCGGTAACGGTTCCTGGCGCGTATGCCCCGGGTGACCAGCTGCCGCCAGCGGTGGATGATTTGGGTTATGTCGTCGGGATGGACTCTCGCCAGCATTTCCGGGACGGTCAGGTCGGTGGTGACCGGTAAACCGTCGAAGCCGTAAAGGCCGAGGTTGTCGCGGCCGAGGTAGAAGCGCCGGCGCTTGACGTCGAATTCCCACATACTTCCCTGCAGGGCGTGCACCGCAAAGGCCCGCAGGGGCGCTTTGGCGAAGGGTTGGAAGCGGATTTCCGGGTCAGGGCTTTCCAGGCAGACGCGGATTTCCCCCGGCCCGCAGTCGAGAAGGCTGAGGGAACAGAACCAGAGGCCGCTTTTGCCGTCGGCGGTGTTAATGGGGAGGGGTTGTCCCCACAGGATGGAATGGTCGGTCATTTCCATGCGCGGGTAAACCCGCTGGATGACCTTCAAACCGCTTTCACCCCAAAGATTACGGCCGGGCGTGGCCAGGATTTCCTCCCTGGAACGGCCGATTTGCTGGGCGGCTAGGTCGTTGACCGCGGCAATCCGGTCGCTGCCGGGCTGATAGAGGATGATGCCGCGGGTGAGCGGCGTGGTGAACAGGGGATTCGGATGCTCTCCGTCGAAGGAAATCGTTTCCGCATCGAGGATCATGCTGGATTCGTGGAACATTTGGACACCGCCTTTGCATACCGCCGTTGTTTTCCTTATATACCGGGCGGTCGGCATACCCCCCCTCGATTATAGCAAAGCTGTACCTCTACACCCCCTGAAAACCGGCGTAAAGGACGTTGAACACCAGGAAAAGCAAGATCGGCGAGAAAATTTTCGGGAACAACCACCAGGCGAGAAGCAGGCCGATCATCGAATACTGATTGGCCAAGGAACGCCAGCGGAGGCGGTCGGCTTCATTTTTCGCGAACAGATACCAGACTTCCGAGCCGTCCATCGGCGGCAGCGGCAGCAGGTTGAAGATGAGGAGGATGATATTCAGTTGAAAAACGACATTCAATATTTTCGCGAGCGCCCAGGACAATTTCCCGCCGTTCCCCATGTCCACCGGGAACATCTCCCCGGTCAGCGGCCCGAAAAAGCCGTTGCCGAGCCCGTAGTGCATCGCGGCCAGGGAGATAATCACCAGCGGCAGGTGCGAGAATGGTCCGGCCAGGGACATAAGGAAGGACCGCTTCGGATACCGGGCCGCCCAGTAGGGATTGAAGGGGGCGGAGGCCCAGCCGATCAGCCAGTTGCCGTTGGCCAGAATAAAAGTGACGATGGGGACAATCACCATGCCGAAGGGGGAGCGCCGGATATGCGGGACCGGGTTGAGGCTGGCCTGCCCCCCGGCGGCGGCGGTGGAGTCGCCGTAATGGTGGGAGACGTAGGAGTGCATGGCTTCATGGAGAGTGGTGGAAAACAGAAAAACCAGGTACCAGACCAGGAAGTTAGTGATGTATTCTTGGGCCATAAGGGGTCGGCGCCTCCGCGATTGGGTAAACAGTTATTATACTGGCGATGTAACGGATTAGTGAAACAATTTTATCGCCGAGGGCACGGAAAGCATGGACGCCGGGATGTCGGATTGGGGGAGAGGGACGGCGTAACAGAGTCCGGAGCGGTGTTGAAGCCGCATTCAACCATTGCCGGAATGAAAACAGTCCCTATAATGGATCATTTCACTTTCTTGACAGGAATACCCCAATGCTGTTGTTTGATGTACAAGACAAACGCCCCTTGGCCGAGAAACACCCCGCCCTCACCATGGGCGTTTTCGACGGAGTCCACCGGGGACACCGCAAGATTATCGCCGAGTTGCGGGAAATCGCCGGGGAAATTTCCGCACCGGCCCTGGCCATCACCTTCTCCCCCCATCCCCGCCAGGCCCTCGGCCGGGCCGCGCCGCCGGCGATTTGCTCCTTGGAAAAGCGCCTGGCCCTCCTGCGGGAAGCCGGCCTCGATGCGGTCTGGGTCCTTCCTTTCACCCCGGAATTTTCCCAGAAAAGCGCCAAGGATTTCGCCAACGATTTTTTTCGCGACCGCCTCGGCGCCGGAGCGGTGGTGCTGGGGGAACAGGCGGTTTTCGGTCTCGGCCGCGAAGGGAACGTGCGGGCCCTCGCCTCCTGGGCCAAGCCGTGGGGTATGCGGGTGGTGGGGGCGGAGCCGCTGGTCGTCGAGGGGACGGTGGTGAGTTCGACCGCGATTCGCCTGGCGGTGCAGTCCGGGGATCTCGACCGGGCCGCCCGCTTCCTGGGGCGGCGTGTTTCCGTGGAGGGCATGGTGGTGCACGGCCAGGGACGCGGCCACAAACTGGGCTTCCCCACCCTGAACATCGATCCCTACCACGAACTCCGGCCGCCGCCGGGGGTTTATTTCAGCCAGGCGCTTATCGACGGGGTCGGCTACGAATCGATAACCAACATCGGCAGGCCGCCGACCGACCAGGAAATCGAGGCCGGCCTCCGGGATGTGTTAATCGAGACCCACCTCCTGGACTTCCACGGCGACCTGTACGGCAGGAGCGTAGAGGTGGAGTTCTTCCGTAAAAAACGGGACGCCATGCATTTCCCGGACCGGGAGGATTTGACCCGGCAGGTCAGGCGGGATTTGGCCGAGGCGAGGGTGTGGTTCGCGAATGCGGGGGGATGAGATACCAGGAACGACGCGTAATTTTGAAAACCGCATACAAGAGGACACAGGTACGAATGGCGTTGAAATAAGGACCACTCGTTACAGCGGTTTTGTCCTTATTTCAGCGCCATGCAGGGAGCTGCGGTAACAAAAGTGAGATGCGCCACCTGGACTTCAGGCAAAAACGATTTTTGCAAAGTGGCGATTTTTGCCGCCAATCGCCACTTTGCAAAAGTCAAGTAATTACTTTAACCACAGGCTCCGAGAGGGCGGCCATGGCCGAAATACGCGTACTTCCCGTACAGGTGCAAAATCAAATCGCCGCCGGCGAAGTGATCGAACGCCCGGCGTCGGTCGTCAAGGAGCTGGTCGAAAACGCCATCGACGCCGGCGCCAGGCAAATCGACGTCACCCTCGAGGACGGCGGGCACCGCCTTATCCGGGTCTCCGACGACGGCTCCGGCATGGACGAGGCAAACCTGATCCGTTCCCTCGAACGCCACGCCACCTCGAAAATCGCCGACACCGACGACATCTACCGCATCGCCACCTTCGGCTTCCGCGGCGAAGCCCTCCCGAGCATCGCCTCGGTAAGCCGGCTCGCCATCCTAACCGCCCCCGGGCGCGACGCTCCCGCCCACGAACTTCTCGCCGAAGCCGGTCGCATAGTCAGGGTCTCGGCAAGCCAGCCCCGGAAAGGCACGCAAATCGAAGTGCGGGACCTGTTCTTCAATACCCCCGCCCGCCGGAAATTCCTTAAAACCCCCGCTTCCGAAAACACCCGCGCCGCCGAAGTCCTCACCCGCATCGCCCTCGGCAACCCCGGCCTGGGCTTGCGCCTCCAGCTTGGCGACCGCCTCGCCCTGTCCCTCACCCCGGCCGCCAGCCAGCTTGAACGCCTGAAGAGCCTATTCGGCGATCGCCTCGGCTCGCGATTGGTCCCTTTCAAGCGGGACAGCCTCGAAGGCATCCGGGTCATCGGCTATTTCGCCCGCCCGCCGGAAAGCCGCCGCAACGCCAAGGACGTCTATCTCCTGGTCAACCGGCGCTGGATACGCTATTTCGGCCTGGCCCGCAGCATCGCCGACGCCTTCGCCGGCGTCCTGCCGCCCCGTTCCTACCCCTTTGCCGTCGTTAACCTCCTGGTCGACCCGGGCCGCGTCGACGTCAACGTCCACCCCATGAAGGAGGAGGTGCGCTTCGATCAGGAAACGCTCCTCATAGCCTGCGTGCGTAAGGCGATAACCGAAGCCCTGGGGCAAGTCGCCGGCGTCCCCACCGCCAGCCTGCTCAAGTCGGAAGCCCAACCCGCCGGGGAGAACGCCGAAGCCGCCCGGCCGGAAAAGGACCTGGACAACGCCCCGCCCGCGCCATCCCCTGCCGGCGCCTCCGCTTCGGCGCGGCATGCCGGGCCGGGCCACGCTCCGGCTGCCGGATCGGCTTCCCCGCCGGGACAAACGGCCTTATATCCACCCGGTCCGCCTTCCCGCCGCAAAGGCCAGGAAGCCGCTGCCCTGGATCTTTCCGCCGTCCGCGAAAAATTACGCGGTATCGCACAGGGGGATTCCACCCCGTCCGACGACAGGATTGGTTTGACCGATACATTCTTGCAGGACGCGGCGCGGAAGGGAAAGCCGGGGATCGTTCCTCCGGTAAACCACGTTTCCGCCCCGGCGACCGGCACGCCTCCGGAAGCGCGCCCCTCCGGAGGCGTGCCGACTTCGTCTCCGGGGCTCCACCGCGTGCTGGGCCAGGCAGGCGGGAAATATATTTTGGTTGACGGCGCCGACGGGCTCCTCCTGGTCGACCCGCACGCCCTGCACGAACGCTGGAATTTCGACCGCCTGCTGGCCGAAAAGGGCGGGGGGAATTCCCGGCGGCTCCTGTTGCCGGTGGAAATGCACCTTTCGCCCGCCGAGGCGGCGGCGGCCGGGGAGGTGGTCGAGGAATTGTCCGCCCATGGTTTCGGAATCGAAATTGCCGACGCCAACAAACTGCGGATCACTTCTGCGCCAGCCTTTCTTCCCTCGGATCGGCTGGAAAATTTGCTGCGCGCAGTTATGGGTGATGTCGGCGGCGCCGGTGACGTCCTGGCCGCCGCCAGGGAAAAAGTTCTGGCGGCCATGGCCTGCCGGATGTCGGTGCTTTTGGGGAAATCGCTGGCCGACGAGGAAATCGACGCCCTCCTGGATAGATTCTTCCGCCAGGGACAACTTCCGACCTGCCCGCACGGACGCCCGACCGCCATTCGCATCGGTTGGGATGAATTGGCGCGGCGCTTCGGGAGATGAGGCAAATTTTTCATTCCCCGCTTGTATTTAGGATGGATTTGTCAATAATGTTTCGAATAAAGTTGCCCCACGTATACCGTTCTCTGTTTCCGCGAGGATACGAAAACATCATGATGAGAAAAACCCCGATTCTTGCCGCGGCCGCCATGGCCTTGTTCCTTGCCGTCGGCCCCGCCGCCGCTACTGCCGCCGGCTCCGACGCCCAGGTGATTCTGCAAAACCAGGCCGCCAATTTTACCGAACCGGTCTGGCAGGCCGCCCAGGACATCGCCCACGTGGCGGTGGTGGGGCACGACGTCTCCGGCTATGCCCAAATCGATCCGGCTCTGACCCAGGCGGTCGAGGACGCCTCCCGGCCCCTTCCCGAGCGCATGGCCGCCGCCGGCGCCTTGCTGCTCCTCGGTGAGCAGCGCGAAGGCACCATGGGCCTCGAAAACGTCGCCATGGACCGCGCCGCCCCCCTGGAACGCCGCCTGGAAGCGGCGCAAATCCTCGGCAAATGGGGCGGGGAATACGCAACCGCCCGGCTGGGGATTATGTTGAACGCGCCCGAAGTCCCCGAACGCCTCCGGGTCGAACTCGCGTACAGCCTGTGGAAATTGTCCTCGCGGCCCCAGGCTTACGAAGTCCTGGAAAATATTCGCCTGAACGGCTACAGCCCGCTGGCCCGGGCCGAAGCCACCCTGGCCCTGGCCCAAACCGACCGCTTCGCCTCCATCAAGGATGAAGTGAAGACCCTCGCCGACATGCCCGGCATCATCGGCGAACGCGCCCAGAACATCATCCTCATCAACAGCCGCGTAGGCGAGGAAATGCGCCGGGACGACTTCCCGGTCCTGCTGATTTCCGAAGTCATCCAGAAAATCCGCAACTTCTACGCCGCCGACGAAACCAACAAGGAACAGGTGAAACGCCTGCAACCCAAAAGCCTCGCCGAAGCCTCCGCCCAAGCCCTTCTCTACTCCCTCGACCAGTTCAACGATTACATGAACGAAGAGGATTACCTGGACTTCGAATCGCAGCTCAAGGCCAATTACGGCGGCATCGGCGCCTGGGTCGGCATGCGGGACGGCCGCTTCACCATCCTCACCCCCATGTTCGACAAACCCGCCTACAAGGCCGGCCTGAAACCGATGGACGTCATCGATAAAATCGACGACATCGAAATCAAGGACATGAAGCAGAACGAAATCATCAAGATGCTGAAAGGCACCCCCAAGACCACCGTCAAGCTGCGGGTCTACCGCCGCGCCTGGAAGGAACCCCGGGAAGTGGCGGTGCGGCGGGAAATCATCGAAATCCCCTCGGTGAAGTCGCAGATGCTCCCCGGGCAAATCGGCTACATCCGCATCAATTCGTTTAACGACGGCGATCCCTACCGCAAGGTAAAAGGCACCGCCGGCCTGGTCCGGGACGCCCTCGGCCTCCTGAACCGCCAGGGCGCCAAAGGCATTGTCCTGGATTTGTCCAACAACCCCGGCGGCGTCATGGTTTCCGGCGTCGATGTTGCGAAATTGTTCATCGGCGACCGGAAGAACATCGTTTCCAGCAAGGGAAAACGCAACTATTCCCGCCCGACCTACTACAACGCCAACCCGGGGAACCCCTTCTACCAGAAGCCGGTGGTGGTGGTGGTGAACCCCGGCACCGCCTCGGCCGCGGAAATTCTCGCCGGCGCCATGCGGGACCACAAGCGTGCCCCGCTGATCGGCAGAAAGACTTACGGGAAAGGTTCGGTTCAGTCCCTCATCGGCGTCGACGCCGCCCGCGACCGCTCCCGCATCAAGTTGACCGTCGCGAAATATTATCTCCCCGACGGCGACTGCATCCACGAAAAAGGCATCGAACCCGATTACAAGGTCCCGGAAATCGACCTGCCGGTGGCGGAAGCGGAAGCGCGCTGGAAAATCCGCGACAACCACGACATCACCTTCTGGCTCGAGGAAAACGGCCGCTGGGAACGTTTCGAACGCGATTTCCGCCGCCTTCTCGAATACGACAACCTGGACGCCATGGCATATCCCGAGTTCGACACGCTCCTGACTTATCTGCAAGGTAAATACCCCAAGGAAAAGATCGACGCGGATCTCGCCCGCAAGGAACTCCGCTTCGGCATCGCCACTTATCTCCGCGACTTCAAGGGCGAGGAAAACCATAACGTCGATCTCGAGGAGAACGCCTATCTCCAGGAGGCGGTGATGGTTCTGGGGGACATGATCGGCGGCCTCCCCAATACGCCCCTCTTCAACACCGTAAAGCAATTGGCCGAGGAAAACCGCCGCAAGCTGGCGGACGAGGATCTGGCCGAAGGCAAGAACGACGAAGACAAGTAAAGAGCTGGATTTAACTATTGCGCCGCGCGCCTTGGCAGGTATACAATAATGAAGCGCGCGGCGCGTGATTTTTTACGGCGGAGACGGTTTCGGCTCCGCCGTGTTTGGTCTCTTTTCGGGAACTCTGCAAAATTCTCTGAACAGACCTGGGGATATTTCTAAAGCGAACCATTTTTAGATTTGTCCGGCAATCCAAAGGAACGCCAATCATGGAACTTAATACCCTGCCGAGTTACGAGGAAATTATCCTTCAGCTCGATTCCTTCCATAACCAGGAGCGCGCCGGCGTCAGCGTCGCGGGATTGACCGGCGGCCTGGAGCGCATGCAGCGCCTGATGAAGCGCCTGGGGAATCCGCACCTTGGCATTCCCGCCGTGCATGTCGCCGGTACCAAGGGCAAAGGCACCGCCACCCACATGGTCGCCGCCGCCCTTGATGCCGCCGGCCTCAAGACCGGACTCTACACCTCGCCCCACGTGAACGACCTGCGGGAACGCATCCAAATCCACGGCCGCCCCATCGGGGAGCAGCGCTTCGTGGAAGTGAGTTCGACCGTCCTCCGCGAAGCAGCCGCGATGCGGGAGGAAGGCACGCCCCCGACCTGGTTCGAAGTCTTTACCGCCATCGCCTTCCTTGCCTTCCATGTCTCGCGGGTCGAGGCGATGGTCCTGGAAACCGGCCTGGGCGGCCGCCTCGACGCCACCAACCTCCCCGATCTCCGCCTGGTCGCCTGCGGGATAACCACCATCTCGAAGGATCACGAAAATATCCTCGGCTCCAGCCTGACCGCCATCGCCGGGGAAAAAGTGGCCATCATCAAAAAAAACGTCCCGGTGGTGGTGATGAGCCAGGACAACGCGGTCCTGAGGATAATCAACTCCCGCGCCCGCGATTTGGGGGCGCCGGTTTTTTTGGTCGGCAAGGACATCCAGGTGCAGTTCAGGAAAGCCACCCAGCGGGACAAACCAGGCATGGGCCAGCGCCTGGATTTGGAAACCTGGCGTAACGTCTACCCGGACATTCCCATCGCCATGCTGGGGAAACACCAATCCGAAAACGCGGCCCTGGCCCTCGGGTTGACGGATCTCTTTCTCGAATACATGGACCGGGAGAGCCTGGACGCGCTGGTCCTGAAAAGGGCCTGGCGGAGCCTGGTGCTGCCGGCCCGGATGGAGGTTCTCCCTATCCACCACCCTTGGCGGATCATCGACGGCGCCCATAATCCCGCTTCGGCCTGGGCCGCCGCCGAGACGATACTCGAGAGTTTTTCCGCGACCGGCCGGACCATGGTTTTCGGGGTGGCGAAGGACAAGGACTACCGGACCATGCTGCGCATCCTGGCGCCGCTCTTCAACCGCATCATATTGACCCCCTACCATTCCGACCGGGCGACTCCACCGGAGGAATTGGACCAGTTCCTGCGCAGCGAATTCCCGAAAATCAAGACCGCCATCGCCATCGACCCCGCCCACGCCTTCGAAATGGCCGAGGAGTTCACCCCGGTCGACGGCTTGATACTGGTAACGGGGAGCCTGTGGCTGGCCGGGGAAGTGCGCGCCCTGGGTCAGCTCGAAAGGGCGAAACACTGAGTTGCCCTTGCCAAAGGGCCTATCCCTGATTGTTTTCGGTGGACGCCGAAACCGCCGCGAGGTTTTTCCTTCTTTTCGCTAAAGGACCGTCGATGAATAATTTCCTCCGGGCGAGCATTCTTTCCGTCGCCCCACTCTTCATGCTTTTCGCCGCTTCCCCGGAAGCGGGCGAACTTCCCCCCGGCCTCTATGCCAAGTTCGACACCAGCAAAGGCGTCATCGTCGCCCGGCTGTTTTTTGAACAAACCCCCATGACCGTAGCCAATTTCGTGGGTCTCGCCGAGGGGACCATCGACAACACGTCCAAAGGGCGCGGCCAACCCTATTACGACGGCATCGTGTTCCACCGGGTCATTCCCGATTTCATGATTCAAGGCGGCGACCCCACCGGCACCGGCACTGGCGGCCCCGGCTACAAATTCGCCGATGAAATCCGCCCGAACCTGAAGCACGATTCCCCCGGCATCCTTTCCATGGCCAACGCCGGCCCCGGCACCAACGGCAGCCAGTTCTTCATCACCCACGTCCCCACCCCCCACCTCGACGGCAAGCACACCGTATTCGGAAAAGTCCTGTCCGGCCAGGACGTCGTCAACGCCATCCAAAAGGGCGACCGCATCAAGCATCTGGAAATCATCCGGGTCGGACCCGCGGCGGATGCCTTCCGTCCCGACACCGCCATGTTCAAACAGTTGCAGCAGGGCGGTAAAGGCCCGGCAGCTCCCGCCGGCAAGGTGAGTGACGAGGAATACGGCCGGATCATCCGCAAGCACCAGAACGAAGCCAAGACCACCATGTCCGGACTCCAGTACGTCGTCCTGCAAAAGGGGGAAGGCGCGAAGCCGCGTCCCGGCCAGACCATCGAAGCCGAATACACCGGCCGCTTCTTGAACGGCAAGGTTTTCGACACTTCGGTCGGCCGCGGGCCGTTCTCGTTCAAGGTCGGCAAGGGCCAGGTCATCGAGGGCTGGGACGAGGCCTTGTCCGACATGAAGGTGGGCGAGAAGCGGGCGCTCATAGTTCCCCCGAAGCTGGGTTACGGTTCCCAAGGGGCGGGTGGGGCGATTCCGCCGAACACCACCCTCTATTTCGAAGTGGAATTGAAGGCGGTGAAATAATCGCTTTGACAAAAAACCCCGTGATAGCGAAGGCGGACCCCGGGGGTCCGCCTTCGCTTTTTGTAACCCTATTTTTTGGAGAACCGGCATGACCACCGCCTGGATTGTCCTCATCATCGCCGGCCTGTTCGAAACCGGTTGGGCGATTGGCCTGAAGTATTCCGATAATTTCACCCGCCTGTGGCCGTCCGTGTGGACGCTCGCCTCGATGGCGGTTTCGGTTTACCTGTTGTCGTGGTCCCTCAAGTACCTGCCGGTCGGCACCGGTTACGCGGTCTGGACCGGAATCGGCTCACTCTGCACCGCCATCCTGGGGATTTACCTGTTCGGCGAATCCACGGCGGCGGCGCGGCTGGTATGTTTGGGGCTGATCGTGGCGGGGATTGTCGGGCTGAAGGTGGTTTCCTGAAAACGGAAATGGGGTATACTGGTCGGTTTCAAAACCACCTTAACACAGAGGACACAGAGAACCACAACCAGCTTTTATACGTACTTGGTATTCTTTTCCCAGGTCTAATTTTAAGTGGTTCTCTGTGTCCTCTGTAAACTCTGTGACCTCTGTGTTAAAAGCGTTTGATCCAAAAGAGTTCGTCAGCATTTTTCCGTTGTCCGGAGACCCTTTATGTCCGTCCCCTTCACCCACCTCCACATCCATTCCCACTACTCGACCCTGGACGGCATCGTCCTGGTCGACAGACTCCTCGCCCGGGCCAAGGAAATGGGCCAGAACGCCATGGCCGTAACCGACCACGGGGTCATGTACGGCGCGGTCGACTTCTACACCACCGCCAAGAAAATGGAAATGAAACCGATCGTCGGCTTCGAAGCCTACGTCGCTCCGGGAGACCGCCGGGAAAAACCCGCCGGCGACCAGTACTCCTACAACCACCTGACCCTGCTGGCGAAAAATTTCGAAGGCTACCAAAACCTGTCCCGCATGTGTTCGGAAGCGTTCCTGCACGGCTTCTACCGCTACCCCCGCATCGACAAGGATCTTATCCGCGAACACGCCGCCGGCATCTGCTGCCTGTCCGGCTGCCTCAGGGGGGAAATCTCCCAATTCCTGCTGGTGGGGAAATTCGCCGAGGCGGAGAAGGCCGCCCGCTGGTACCGGGAGGTCTTCGGCGCGGAAAATTTCTTCCTGGAAATCATGAATAACGGCCTCGCCGAACAGCAGAAAATCCTCCCGGCCTTCCGGGAACTCTCCCGAAAAACCGGCATTCCCCTGGTCGCCACGGCGGATTCCCACTACCTCCTCCCCGAGCACAAGAACATCCAGGACATCATGATCTGCATCAACACCGGCCGCCTCCTCGCGGACGAAAACCGCATGCACGCGGAAGAAGGCTGCCACCTGAAGTCCGCCGAGGAAATGCTCGCCGCCCTCCCGGATTACCACGACGCCGTCGAAAACACCCAGCGGGTCGTCGAACTCTGCAACCTCGATCTGCCGCTAAAGGGCTTTCACCTTCCCAAGCTGGATATCCCCGACGGCCTGACCTCGGACGAATACATGGCGAAAATCTGCCTGGAAGGCTTGAAAAAACGCTACGGCGACCCCCTTCCCCAGCCGGTGCGGGAACGCTTCGAAAAGGAGCGGGCGGTCATCCTCAAGATGGGCTTCCCCGACTACTTCCTCATCGTCTGGGACGTCGTCAATTTTGCCCGCGAGAACGGCATACCGGTCGGTCCCGGGCGCGGTTCCGCCGCCGGCTCCATCATCGCCTACGGCCTCGGCATCACCAACCTGGATCCCCTTAAATACGGCCTCTTCTTCGAACGCTTCCTGAACGAGGGCAGGAACGAAATGCCCGACATCGACCTCGACTTCGACAAGGAACGCCGCCAGGAAGTGGTCGCCCACATCATCGACCGCCATGGCGCCGACCACTGCGCGAAAATCATCACCTTCGGCTGCCTGTCCCTGAAGTCCGGCATCCGCGACGTCGGCCGGGTCATGGGCGTCCCCTTGCAGCGGACCGACAAACTGGCCAAGATGATTCCCGACCTGTTCAAGCCGGAGAAAGGCCTGACGCCGCTGGCTTCGGCCTTGAAACAAATCCCGGAACTCCAGGCCGAGTACGACTCCGACCCCGAGACGCAAAAACTCCTCGACGCCGTGGGCATGCTCGACGGCGCCATGCGCAACACCGGCGTCCACGCCGCCGGGGTCCTCGTCGCCGACAAGGAAATCACCGACTACGGCCCCCTCGCCCAACGGGACGGCGAAGTGACGACCCAGTACGAGATGAAGGCGCTGGAGAAATTCGGCCTCTGCAAAATCGACGTCCTCGGCCTGGAAACGCTCTCCCTCATCAAGAACGCCGTCGATACCGTCCGCCGCAGCCGCGACCCCGATTTTGACATCGAGAAAATTCCCCTGGACGACCGCCAGACCTTCGAAATGCTCTCGCGCGGCGACGCCAAGGGCGTCTTCCAGTTCGAGTCGGAAGGCTTCCGCCAGCTCCTGGCCCGCTTGAAACCGGACGTCTTCGAGGACCTCATCGCCGGCGTCGCCATCTATCGGCCGGGGCCGCTGCAATTCCTGGACTCCTTCATCAACCGGAAACACGGCCGCGAACCCCTCACCTACCTGCATCCGAAAATGGAACCGATTCTCAAGGAGACCTACGGGTTGATCCTCTACCAGGAGCAGGTCCAGGGCCTGGCCCAGGATCTCGCCCACTTCTCCCTCTCGGAAGGCGACCTGATGCGCCGGGCGATGGGGAAGAAGGACGCGAAAATCATGGCCGCCTACCGCGAAAAGTTTATCCAACAGGGCGGCGCCGAGATGGGTAAAAACATCGCCGAAAAGGTCTACGATCAAATCGAGGTCTTCGCCGGCTACGGCTTCAACAAGGCCCACTCCGCCTGCTACGCCCTCATCGCCTACCAGACCGCCTACCTGAAGTGCCATTTCCCCCGGGAATACATGGCGGCGATTCTCACCATCAACCGCGGCGACTCCGACAAAATCGTCCTCTATTCCGGCGACTCGCAGGCGATGGGCATCAAGGTCCTGCCAGTGGACGTGAACCATTCCGACGCCTTTTTTGCGGTCGAAGGGCATGACATCCGCTACGGCCTTTCGGCAGTGAAAGGAATCGGCGACGGCGCGGCCCAGGCCATCGAGGAGGAGCGCCGGAAAAACGGCCCCTTCCGGGATCTCTACGACCTCTGCGCGCGGGTCGATTTCCGCGGCCTCAACAAAGGCGCCCTGGAGGCGCTCATCAAGGCGGGAGCCATGGACTCCTTCGGCGCCGGCCGGGCCAGCCTGGTGGCCGGCCTCGAAGGGGCGATCGCGGCCGGCGTCGGCGAACAGAAATCCCGCGCCAGCGGCCAGAAGGGGCTCTTCGCGGCCTTCGCCGTTCCCGCGCCGGCGCCGGTCCTGCCGAAGGTCGAGGAATGGCCGGAGCGGCAGAAATTGCAGTTCGAAAAACAGGTCCTCGGCTTTTATTCGAGTTCGCACCCGCTGGCCGAATATTCGGCCCGGCTGAACGAATTCGCCACGGCGGGGATCAAGGACCTCGCCGAACTTCCCGACGAAGCGTCGGTGGTGATCGGCGGGTTAATCAGCAAGGTGTCGGTGAAAAACGACAAACGCGGCAAACGCTTCGCCAATCTTGAACTCGAGGACATGGACGCGAAAGCCCGCGCCGTAGTATTTTCCCGGGTCTACGAGGAGGCGAAGGAGTTGCTGACCGTGGACGCGGTGGTGTTTGTGGAGGCGCGGGTGGACAAATCGCGGGACGAACCGGTGCTGGTCGTAAACACGGTGATTCCCTTGGAGGAAGCGGAGGAAAAATTGGCCCGGCGGGCGGTACTCAATTTGAACCTGGAGGAGGTGGCGGAAGCGGATCTGCGGCAGCTGAAGAAGCTGGTGCGGGAGAACCGGGGCGGAACCGTACTGTTTTTCCGCCTGCATGGCCTCGAGGGGACGGTGGACATCCGCGCCGGGGAGGGCTATTCCTTTGCGGCGAAGCGGGAGGTCCTGGCCGGGATTAACTCCATCTTCGGGACCGGGGCGCTGAAGCTGGGCGGGAGGCGGTAGTGGACAATCCCGAGGCGGCGGCTGCCGATCCTGTTGCGCCTTACGCCCTGTTGGACTGCGGCGACGGGAAAAAGCTGGAACGCTTCGCCGGGGTGACGGTGGAGCGTCCGGCCCCGGCGGCGCCGTTCCGCCCGCATCTTGCCGGGGAAATCTGGCGGCGGGCGGATTTGATCTTCAGCAAAAAAACGGGTTGGCGAGGGGAGGCCCCGGCGGATTGGCGGGTTCGTTTCGGCGAAGTGGTACTCCTGTTGCGTCCCGCCGCCGGCGGGCAGTTGGGCGTTTTCCCCGAGCACCTGCCGGTGGCGGAGTGGCTGGCGGAAAAGGCCGGCGAACAACCGTTCCAGGGAAAAGCGGAAAAGAACGGCGCGCTGCGGGTTTTGAACCTCTTCGCCCACACCGGTCTCGCCACTCTCCGCCTCGCCCTCCTGCCGGGAACGGAAATCCTCCACCTCGACGCGGCGGCGGCGGCGGTGCGTCAAGCCAGGGAAAACGCCGCCGCGTCGGGCCTGGCGGAGCGCCCTGTTCGCTGGATAACCGACGATGCACTGGGGTTCATGCGGCGTGAGCAGCGCCGGAAAAAGAAGTACGACCTGATCCTGGCCGATCCGCCCGCTTTCGGAAGAGGCAGGAAAGGGGAGTGGAAGCTGGAGCGGGACCTCCCCGAACTCTGCGAACTGGCGGCGGAGCTTCTCGACCCGGGTCCGGCCGCGTTCGCCCTCACCTGCCACCGCGAAGGGTTTGGGGCGGCTGAGGCGGCGGCGCTGGTCGGGGCGGCGCTGCCCCGTTTCGGTAGGGTGCACAGCCGGGATTTACTATTGACCGGCGCCGACGGTCTGGCGCAATTGCCGGCGGGCTGCGCGGTGTTTGCGGAGCGCTGAAAGAGAGGTTTACTCCACTAGGTCCCGGCACGCCATTGTTCACACCCCGGTTCGATGCATAGACGCCGGGATGACCGTGGGGGAGGTATGGGGCGTTACAGGGTCCGGAGCCGCGTCCCGCTACCATATTTTCACAGGGAAATCCGCCGCACGTTCAGTTTTTCCGGATCCATCACTCCTAAGCCGAGTTCCTGCGCGTAGCGGATATGCCAAAAATCCTCGGGGTTGCGGCCGAGCAGGCGCGCGCCGGACGCGTCCGCCGCCACAATGTCCGTCGACAAAACCTGCATTTTCATGAGTGAGACGTCGGCCAAAGATCCGCTCCTCGGACCATTCTTCAGCATCACCCGGTACGCGTCCACCACCGACAAATCGGGCTTCCGGACCGTCAAAAAATCGGCGATGCACTGCTGCAAATCCGTAGCGTGGTAGGTCCGCCGGTCCCAAACCGCGCCCATGAAATTCTTGATGCTGCCGGTCATCCCGGCGCCGCCGTGATGCTTCAGGATCGGCACGCTGATTAGCACGTCCGCCTCCAGCATGGCTTCGTGCACCCGCGCCCGCGTCAAGGCCCGGCCCTGCACTTGGCGCTCGGCGTAATAGCGCTCCGTTTCCCCGGGCGCCATCACCCCTCCCGCCTCCTTGACCGCCGCGGCGATTTGGCTCGAATCCCAACAACGGCGCCAATGCTCGATAGTATGGTCGAACACCACCACCCGCGCCGCCCCGGCCTCGAGGCAATGCCTGACGATCCGGTTCACCAGGGCCGGGTTGGTGCAGCCTGCATACTCCGGCTTGGAATCCCAGGAAATGTTCGGCTTAATCGCCACCTTTTGGCCCCGTTTGACGAAACGCCCCATGCCGCCCATAGCCGCGATGCCACGGTCGAACATCGCCTCCGGTTCGCCGTTACGCACCGCGACAATGTCCGGATTTCCCGGGCCTTCGACCGCCAAGGCCTTTCCCGCGCCCCTACCGCCGAAAAGATTCGGCCAAGCGCCGATTCCCATACCGACCCCGGCGGCCAGGCAACTTTTCAAAAAATCGCGTCTGTTCATCGCGGTGCCTCCTGTTGTCAACAAATCGCCGTCCCCTCGCAATTTCCAGTCACTGTTTGCCGGTACCGGCCATGAACTGCGGATCCCGCAGCACGCCCTGGTGCACCACCACGCCGCGCTTCGCCGCGTTCTCCACCATCGCCGGGTGCACGTCCCCAATCGTCCAGACCTCCATGCCGCGCAAGCCCTCCTGCACCGCCCCGCCGATAATCCGCTCGAAAGCCGCCGCCGTCTCGCCCCACGGGCGCAGGGTATCGGCGATGGACATGATGTACAGGACGCCGTTCTGGCCCACCGCGCCGAACGTCTCGGTGAAGGAGCGGAATTCGGCAATCGGTTGGATGTTCCGGTGGAGTAGCGCGTACAACCGTAGGTCCAAGGTCAGGAAATCCGCTTCGTCGGGAGACTGGGCATCGGCCAGCTCATCCAATACTCCGGCCAAATTCCCCACTCCCGACAAGTTCGCGAAAACGCCGCCCAGATAGGCGATGTCCCGGGGGGAGTAGTTTGGATTGGTCACCAGTCGGTATAGGGGGCTCCCTGGGTCTTCCCGGGACATTCCGAACACACCTTCCAGATCCATCCCGACCCGGCGCCGCAGTTCGGTGGGGTCAAGATCGCGGATCAGCGTTTCCGCCTGGTCGTCCCCGGTGATGGGGTTGAAGGAGGACAGGGCGCTCAGGTGATACGGCGCCGCCCAGGGGGTGAAGTAGCCGCCGGCGCGGGCCCGGGCCAGGGCATTCAAGGCTTCCTTGAGAATGGGGTTGCTGCTGTAGACGTCGACGCCCATTTCATAGGCGATTTGGCGCCGGGCGCCGCCGGCGGGGCCGCGCCCAAGTAGCGCCCGGTCCTGCCCGCCGGCGTCGGTGCCGACCGCGCCTTCGCCGGTGACGGTCCGCTCGATGGTCCGGCCGGCTTGGCGGAAGCGTTGTCCCAGGTTTTTCAGGCTGATCCCGGGGTGAATGACCGCGTTCCCGATGCCGGTGCCGATGTCCTTTACGCCCGCACCCAAACCATAGAGGATTTCCTTGCCCTTATGGGTTTTTTCAATCTGGTCGATTACCTGGAGTTCATGCACGAATTTCGCCAGGTTCACGGAGGAACCGATCAGGAAGCGGCCGTGATTGGTGTTTACCTGGTAAAAATAGGTGTACGCCACCGCCGTAACGTTGGCGTCGATGGAATAGAGGTCACCCGTCTGGGGGATGACTTCGCTCACCCTCAGGGTGTTATACGGAATCGTCGCCGAGGGAAGCTGTCCCACCTCCTTCAACCAAGGCATGGCTTGGAGAAAACGGCTGATCTCCGCCGCTTCATCCGCCGTCCCCGCCCGGGCGGATTGTAACATCCCGCCCAGCACCGCGCACGCTACGGTCGCGATAAACAGCACAGCCAACCTTTTCGAAGTTTGTACCCTAATGCGCATCCAGTTCTCCTTTCCCCAAAACCCCCGTCCGCGCGGGGGCGGCCGAAAAATGCGGTATCGCGGCGATACCGACGCGCGCCTACAAAAAACGAGATGGCTTCAAGCCATCTCGTTTATAAATGTTGATACCATCCAAGAAGCCCGGTGTTCCATCCGGTCCTTTTCGCGATTCTTCGGCATTGTGCCTCAAATGACGATGTTGATGCGCCGCATCTTGGCGCGTGGACTGCCGGTGGCTTCCTCTTCTTCATCTTCGCCGTCCTTTTCCCGGCCTTCGGCCGACCGCTCCTCGCCTTTACGGCGGCGGCGTTCCCTTTCGTCGTCCGGTTTGAGTTCCTTCTTCTCGTCCGACTGACGGGACTGGATCACCACCTGATCTTCCTGCCGGTTCGCCTCCTGCTGTTTGGCGAGAACCGTATTTTCATGACTGCGGTTGACGTCGTCCGATTTGGTCTGGGTATGTTGGACCAAAGACGTCTTCACCAGATTGTCCTGTATGGCCGAGAGGCTCATGTTTGTCTCCCTCCTGGAGAAAGCCCGGCAATCCCCTTCCACATTATATTTTCGGTCGCGATCGCCGCAACTTTAAAGCCAAAATTATCGCCTCTTTCCCGAAGCATTTAAAGGAATTCGTCGAACCCGCTAAAGTTCGCGGCAGCGTGTCCGCTAATAACGCCATGGGGGCTGTTTCGCAATTTTCCCGATGGTTCGGGAATAAGACGCAGGGATCGCGTCACCGGGAGTTTTCGCCGCCGGCAAGGGACGGCGAAAAACAGGCCTTACTCCTCCGGATACGAAAGGTCAACATGGCCACCACCGCCAAGTCGCTGATGAATTCGGCTTTTTTCGCTTCGCAAAAGTGGCTCCCCCCCATCCTTCCCAAGGGGCAAAAGGCCACGGTGAGAAACCTGGCCAAAAACACCGCGCAATACCTGCAGGATTCCTATAAAAACGCCGACAGCGAGGCATCGTTTCGGAAAACCATCGAAAAAATCCAAAATGCCCTCCAGAAAACCGACCCCCCGGCCGACCCTAACGCCGCCCCGGCCGCAAGCGTAAAAGCGACCGCCAATTATACCGTTGCCACCAACACCGACCCCGATTCGCCCCTCGCCAAAACCATGGCCCAAGCCAAACAACTGGCCGGGCAGCTTAACCTCGGCGACTCGGCCTGGGGCCTCGAATCCCTCGCCCACGACCTGGCCGCCCTCGGCCTCGATTTCTCCGATTTCAACCGCACCGCCGAAGAACTCGGCCAACTGGTCCGCGAGCGTTCCCTCGACCGCATCGCCCAATTGGACGCCAAATACTCCGGCGGCCAGGGAGATTACGACGCCGAGCGCCGTGCCATAACCGGCGCCAGCGCGAGACTGGCGAACGGCATCCAGAAAGCCGGCGGGCTCCTTGGCGGCGGCGTGCCGCTTAACGGCGCCGCCGCGGCTTGGTCCTCGACCTCGGCTTCCTTCGGCGTTGCCTCCTCCACCGGCAGTGCTTCTCCCCCCGCTTCCAATGTGGGGGTCAAAGTCGACGGCGTGCGCTATAACGCCAGCGCCATAATCGCGGTGGCGAACGTCATTGTCGATCCCCTGGTTTTCGACCTGAACGGCGACGGCTTCGACTTCCGCTCCGCCGAGGACGGCGTCGACTTCGATTTAGCCGGCGACGGCGACAAACGGCGGACCGCGTTCATCCAGGGTGACGACGCCCTCCTTTTCATCGACAGCGACCAAAGCGGTGTGGTGCAGGACGGCCGGCAACTTTTCGGCAACGCGGACGGCGTCGCCAACGGCTTTGAAAAGCTGCGGCAGTACGACGAAAATGGCGACGGCGTGATCGACGAGCAAGACGCCGCGTTCGATCAATTGCGCTTATGGGCGGAAGCGAACGGCAACGGCGTCTGCGAAGCCGAGGAAACCATGAGCCTCAGGGAAGCAGGCATCACGTCGATCAATTTGCATTACGACAACACCCGGGAAGAGGACGGCAAAGGCAACCTCATCGGCCAGAAAAGCAGCTTCACCAGGACCGACGGCAGCCAAGGCGCGGCGGTTGACGTTTGGTGGCGGGGGGAGTGAGGATTTTACGGGAAAGTCGGGCCGAACGCCGCCCGACTTCCCCGATGTTTTTCCGTCCGGTGCCGATGTTTCCAGCCAGTTTTGACCTCACCAGCCCCGCAACGGCTTGTTGCCGTAAGGCTGTTCGTTGCTCCAGGCCGCCCCGCCTTGATTACCCAACGGGAAGGCGTAGGGATCCGGATTGACCGGCGGTTTTGGCGGCGGTTTACCGCCGCCGGAAAACAGGCCGCCCTTCTTCCCGCCCGCTGGCGACTGAGCCTTGCCGCGACTTGCTTTGTCGTTTCCACCGCGTCCATCCTTCGCGTAGAACGCATAGCCTTTCGTCAAGGCTTCAGCCGGAGGAACCTGTCCCCAGCCTCCCGGCGTGACCGCGTCTCCGCCGCCGCCCCCCGCGCCAGACGGACCGGCAACTCCCACGCAAGCCCCGACGTCTTCGCCACTCCCGTACTGCCCGGACAAGGAAAACATCGACCTGCCGTCGGCCCGGCCGGGGCTTAGGGCATTCCCCGCGTAGTCCAGGGAAGGCGCGATGCTGCTGCCGGCGCGGCGAATCTGCTGCGCCCGCATCATCTCGACAATCCCGGCCCTTTCCCGCTCATCCATCTGTTCCACATAGCCACGGGCCCAATTCTGCCAGGTGGCCAACGCCACCCACTGGTCGGTGTTCGCCTCGAGGTTGTATCGCTCCCGGGGCCGATCCCCGCAGGGCGACCATTTGAGAAGATCCGGATTCGGGGTCGGGACGTGCAGGGAAAGGATTTTCTCCCAGTAGGCGCGGGCGCCGTCGCGGTCCATGTTGACGTAATAACAAATCTCGCCGAGACGGTAATAACTCGCCGCCTGGTCCGCGAGGCGCCATTCCTTCGAAGCCATATCCAACGCCTTGCCGTACCAGGCCACGGCCTGGTCGATTAGCCCCTTGGCCTGCATCCGCTCCTCGACCGAATTCGCCTTGCCGAGAAGGTTCATGCCCTCGGCGTGAAACGTTTCGCCGACCAGGTGCAGGAGATCGATGCGCTCCGGGGCGATTTCCCGGGTCTTCAGGGCGATTTCCCGGGCAGTCTTGTAGGCGCCGAGTTCGTTGTAGGCCAAGGCCAAATCCGCCCAGGCGTTGACGAATTCCGGATCCGCCTTCACCGACAGCCAATAATACTGGAGCGCATCCGCCGGCTTGTTCTGGCGCATCAGGTTGAGCGCCATCAGGTAATACAGCCAGGAGCGGTCCATGTCGCGGGCCGGCTTCTTCTTCAACACCGTTTCCTTCGCTTCCGGAGCCGGCGGCGGCGGCGGTGGCGGTGGCGGCGGCGGAGGAGGAGGAGGTGGTGGCGGCGGCGGCGGCGGTTTGGGCGGCGCCGGCGGCGGCTCCTCCTTTTTCACCGGCGGCGGTTCCTCCTTCGGCGGAGGTTCCTCCTTCTTCTCCGGCGGTGGCGGCGGAGGAGGAGGTGGTGGTGGAGGTGGCGGCGGCGGCGGCGGCGGTTCGGGTTCCGGTTCGGGCGGCGGAGGCGGTTTGGTGAATTCGAGCCGCCGCAAGGCGCGGCCGATGTTCCCGGCTTTATCCAGGGCGGCCAGGCGAATCGCCACCGGACCGTCCAGGTCGGCCGGCGTTTCCCAATTTAATTCGCCTTTCGGCAAGAGGTCGCGGCGGACCAGGAGCCAGCTTTTTCCGCCGTCGGCGGAGTAGGTGAAGGCGGCCGGCTTGTCCTGCAGGTGCTCGTCCTCGACCGCCCATTGCAAACGGATTTTGTCGCCCGCAGTGAAAGCCGCTTCGCTGGCCGGGGCGAGGATTTCCGCCTTCGGCGGCAGGGTGTCGACAATGACCACCGCCTGCGGCGGATCCGCCGGTTTCGGCGGCCGGGACACTTCCCCGCGCACGACGGGACGGCTGGTGTATTGGTATAGGCCGTCATTATCCACCTCGACTTCCCGGTTGAACCTGACTTCGCCGTTGGGGCGGACTTTACGTTGGCAAGGGCCAAGCGCCTTCCATTCCTCGCCCGCTTTGCTTCGTTGATAGAGAATGGCGCTGTCGGCGTTTTTCGACTCCTCGTCCACCGGCGCGACGGCGACGTCGAATTCGCGGCTGGCGACGAAAATGGGGGCGGCTTCGCCGGCGCCGGCGAGGGTGCGGCCGATAATGGCGAGAAGCGCCGCCAGGCATAGAACCGCCGCGCGGGCGCGGCTTTTCCCCTGGCGGCGGGGCGGCTGGGTGGCGGCGGGTCTGGTGACGTCTGGCATTCTTTAGCCCTCATTTGTCGGGCGGCCGATAAAACGGACAAGCGCGGGACATACCCTATTCTCTTTTATCGACAGTTGCTCCGGGGCGGATTGAGGGGAGGGGACGAGGATTCCGGGGAAGGTTGGGCAAAAAAAATCACCCCGCGGACTGCTCCGCGGGGTGAATAGAGGTGAATAAACGCCGCTTGCTTGAACCGCAGCTATTTCGAGGCGCGGATGGAATCTTCGAGGATCTTCATGCCTTCCTCGAAGGTCTTCTCGTCGATGGTGAGGGGGTAGAGAAGGCGGATATTGTTGTAGTACGGGCCGCAGGTGAGGAGGACGAGGCCCTTCTCGAGCGCCTTGGTCTGCACCGATTTGGCGAAGTCGGCGCTGGGTTTCCCGTCCACGAAGAATTCGATGGCGATCATGGAGCCGGGGCCGCGCACGTCGCGGATTTGCGGGATGTCCTTCTTCATGGCTTCGAGGCGCTTCTTGGCCTTGTCGCCGAGGGCCATGGACTTTTCGCAGATTTTCTCTTCCTCGATGATGTCGAGGACGGCGTTGACGGCGGCGAGGCCGAGGGGGCTGCCGGCGTAGGTGCCGCCGAGGCCGCCCGGCTGGGGCGCGTCCATGATTTCGGCCTTGCCGACCAGACCGGAAATGGGGAAGCCGCCGGACATGGATTTGGCGATGGTTATGAGGTCGGGTTCGATGTCGTAGTATTCGGTGGCGAAGACTTTGCCGGTGCGGCAGAAGCCGCTCTGGACTTCGTCGTGGATGTAGACGATGCCGTGTTCGTCGCAAAGCTTGCGGAGGGCGTGGACAAATTCCTTCGGGGCCATGTTGAAGCCGCCTTCGCCCTGCACCGGTTCAATGATGATGGCGGCGACGCGCTTCGGTTCGATGGCGGTCTTGAAAATGTCGTTGATGGCGTCGAGGCTTTCCTGGACGCTGATGCCGTGCACGGCGTTGGGGAAGGGGACGTGATAGATGTCGCCGGGGAAGGGTCCGAAGCCGTTCTTGTAGGGGTTGACCTTGCCGGTGAGGCCGAGGGTCATGTTGGTGCGGCCGTGGAAGGAGGCGTTGAAGGCGATGATGCCCGGGCGTCCGGTGTAGCAGCGGGCGACCTTGATGGCGTTTTCGACCGCTTCGGCGCCGGTGGAGAAGAAGCAGGTTTTCTTCGGCGTTTTGCCCGGGGCGAGTTTGTTGATGCGTTCGGCCGCGACGATATACTGTTCGGTGGGGATGATCTGGTGGCAGGTGTGGGTCAGCTTTTCGAGCTGCGCCGTCAGGGCCGCCTTGACCTTGGGGTGGACGTGCCCCATGTTGATGACACCGATGCCGCCGGCGAAATCGATGTAGCGTTTGCCTTCGACGTCCCAAATTTCCGCGTTCCTGGCCTTATCGGCGTAGAAGGAACACATGACACCGACGCCCTTGGGGGTGGCGGCGAGGCGACGATTGTGCAGATCCTGGTTCTTGCCCATGCCTGATTCTCCTGTGATGAAAAACCGTATTGTAAAGGAAAAGACCTCGTACCGACGGTGGAAAAATTGAAACAAAACAGCGGTGCCCCGTAAAAACAGAATTTACGGAGCACCGGAATTCGCAATTGTGATTATTGCATGATACAGTTTTAATTTGGTCAGTCAACCAATTCGCTTAGCGCTTCCACTTCAAATTGGGACGCGAGTACTCGTCGCCGAAGAGCAGGTATTCGCGTTCTTCCGGGCTGACGTTCGGGTAAGCGCCCTTCGCCATGAAGAAGAAGATGATACCGAGAACCACCCAGGTTCCAATCATGATCCATTCGACGTGCCCGAGCGGGTTCGGACTGCCCAGGGGCAGGTAGAGCCAGATGAAGAACAGGGACACCAGAACCGCGAAGACGCCGACAATCTGGCCGGCGGCGACCTTGTAGGGTCTGGCCAGGTTGGGTTCGCTTTTACGCAGAACGACAAAGGACAAGGCGACCATGAAGTAGGCGATGACGGTGCCGAAGGCGCTGGCGTCGACGAACCAACCCAGGGAGCTCTTGCCCAGGAGCGGCGAGAAGCAGGTGATGATGCCGACCAGGATGATGGCGGCGGTCGGGGTCTGGTACTTGGGGTGGACGTTGCCGAACATGGCGGGCAGCATCTTGGCGCGGCCCATGCCGAAGAGGACGCGGGTGGCGCCGATGATGAAGCCGTTCCAGCTGGTGAGGATGCCGCACATGGCGGCGATAATCATCAGCTTGCCGAAGACCGGGTTGCCGAGGGCGTAGGCGAAGGAGTCGGCGACCGGCACGCCGGCGGCGTTACGGACTTCGCCCGGGGCGGACAGGGCGATGCCGATGATCATGAAGATGTACCAGCCGGCGGCGAGAATGATGGAGAAGATGAGTACTTTGGCGATTTTGTTCAGGGGAATGTTCATTTCCTCGGCCGCCTGCGGAATGACGTCGAAGCCGACGAACATGGCGGGAACGGCCAAGAGGACGGCGACGATGCCCTTGGAGCCGGTGAAGACCGGGACCATGTTTTCAACGCTGCCCATGGTGACGCCGCTGACGAGGAAACACACGCCGCCGATGGCCATCGCCAAGGTGGCGTAAGTCTGGAAAATGGCGGAATTCTTGACGCCGATGTAGTTCAGGATAATGAGGATCAAGCCGCCGATAAAACCGATTGCGGCCCATGAGGCGTATACCGTAAAGCCCATGACCGTCCATAGTTCACCGAAACGCGGAATGCCGCCGAACAGATAGTCGATGGCGGTGGCGAGGGCCGGCCCTTCCCAGGCCGCGACGCCGACGTAGGCAAAGGTGATCATCCAGCCGGTGAGCCAGGAGGCGTTGTAACCGAGACTGCGGTAGGAAAAGACCAATTCGCCGCCTGCCAACGGCAGGGCCGGGGTCAATTCCGCGTAAGTCAAACCCACGAAAATGCACATCACGGCGCCGATGCCGAAGGCCAATACCGCGCCCCAGACCCCGCCCTGCGCCACCCACCTTCCGGCCAGCATAATCCAGCCCCAGCCGATCATGGTACCAAAGGCCAGCGCGAGAATGTCCTTCATATTCAGCGCGCGTTTCAGTTCATGTCTCTCTTCTGCCATACATTCTCCCCTTTCAGTGCAAAGCCAATCCCAACCGCATAAATGGATCATTCCAAACGACCCGTATTAATTTAAAGTTTTATACCACATGCAATTGCGCAACCACTTTGCTGTTCTACAATACCCTGTAACGCCGGATTGGCTAGCGGGGAGAATAGCGTGACAGAGATCGAAGAGTCAGGTAAAGGATTCCAATGGGTAGTCGCGTCGGCGTTTTTGGGGGGCAATCGTTTTCCGGATTAATGTCGGGATGTCGCCCGGAAAAGTTCACCCGGGGAGAAGTTTGACATCGCGACGCAATAAAAGGATGGTACTTCCGGATTTGCGTAACACGCGTTTCGATTGCACAAAACGATTATATACTACGCCGGGCGGCGAAGCAACTTTAAAAAAATGTGGGTTTAATTTGTTCAAGCACGAGGTCGGAGCGGCTTTCGCTGGAATCGGTTGACGCATACCCGATTCCAGCGAAAAACCGGCTCGTCAATTCGCGCGAGCTAGAACCATTTTAGTGTTTCCATTTCAGATTCGGCCGGGAGTATTCGTCGCCAAAGAGCAGGTATTCCCGTTCCGCCGGGCTGACGTTCGGGTAGGCGCTCTTGGCCATGAAGTAGAAGATGATCCCGAGTAGCACCCAGCTGCCGACCATGATCCATTCGACATGTCCGAGCGGATTCGGGCTGCCCAGGGGCAGGTAGAGCCAGATGAAGAACAGGGCGACCAGAACCGCGCAGACGCCGATTACCTGACCGGCGGCAACTTTGTAAGGTCTGGCCAGGTTCGGTTCGGTGCTCCGGAGAACGACGAAGGACAAGGCAACCATGAAGTAGGCGACCACGGTGCCGAAGGCACTGGCGTCGACAAACCAGCCGAGCGAGCTCTTGCCCAGGAGCGGCGACAGGCAGGTGATGATGCCGACCAGGATGATGGCTGCGGTCGGGGTCTGGTATTTCGGGTGGACGTTACCGAACATAGTCGGGAGCATCTTGGCGCGGCCCATGCCGAACAGAACGCGGGTGGCGCCGAGGATGAAGCCGTTCCAGCTGGTCAGAATACCGCACATGCCGGTGATGATCATCACCTTGCCGAATACCGGGTTGCCAAGGGCGTAGGCGAAGGCGTCGGCGACAGGAATGCCGGCCGAGGTGCGTATTTCACTGGGAGCGGATAGGGAGATGCCGACAATCATGAAAATGTACCAGCCGGCGGCCAGGATGATGGAAAGAATCAGGACCTTGGCGATTTTATTCAGGGGAATATTCATTTCCTCGGCCGCCTGCGGAATGACGTCGAAGCCGACAAACATCGCCGGAACGGCAAGGAGCACCGCCACCACCCCCTTCGAACCGGTGAAGGTGGGGACCAGGTTTTCCACGCTCCCCATGGTGACACTGCCGAGCAGGAAGCAGACGCCGCCGATGGCCATGGCCAGGGTCGCGTAAGTCTGGAATATTGCGGAATCCTTGACGCCGACGTAGTTGAGAATGATCAGGATCAAGCCGCCGATGAAACCGATGGCGGCCCAGGAGGCATAGACCTGGAAGCCCATCACCGTCCAGAGTTCGCCATAACGCGGCAGGCCGCCGAACAAATAGTCGATGGCGGTGGCGAGTGCCGGCCCCTCCCACGCCGCCACTCCCACATAGGCGAAACAAATCATCCAGCCCGTGAGCCAGGAGGCTTTGTAACCGAGACTGCGGTAGGAAAAGACCAGTTCGCCGCCGGCGAGAGGCAGGGCGGGGGTCACTTCCGCATAGGTCAAACCCACGAAAATACAAAGCACGGCGCCAATTCCAAAGGCCAGCACGGCGCCCCAGACACCGCCCTGCGCCACCCACCTTCCGGCGAGCATAATCCAGCCCCAACCAATCATTGTCCCGAAGGCAAGCGCGAGAATGTCGTTCATGCTCAACGCCCGCTTCAGTTCCTGTCTTTCCTCGGCCATAAATTACCCCCTTAAGTTTGAAAACAAAGGTATATCACTATCGAACCACACGTATGTGCATGATTGGGCCTACAACGCGGCATTTGCGGAAACCGCATCCGCAAATGCCGCATGAAGTTAGGGTTGCCAGATATCCGGAAGGGAACAGTGAAAAACGGCGCGGTGTTCCTTTCGCCATGCAGCCTTTTGATCACACGACTGTTGTGGGTGCAGTTCCCACAACAGTCGCGTTGTAGGATTAGACGGAACTGCGGATTTGCCCAGGGCTGGCCTGGCCGCAGCGACAATCTGGAGAATTGCGGATAAAGCTGGGGCTGGATGTATTTTGAAACGACGCCGCGGCCGGTAATTCAGATCAAACCTGAATTACCACAGGAAACAGGAGCAATCGAACGCATCCCGACACGGCGGCGCTTTGACGATGGATACAAGAAAACTAGGGGGAACGGTGCGGATTAGATCTGGGGCGGTGAACGCGGATTGAGCCAGAGGAGTACGGCGAGGAAATTATTGACAGGAGGGTTATTGCGTAGGATGGAGCGGGTTTTGCTGGAGAACCGGCACAGAGGCAGGGCTCCCAGACATTCGGCGTCATCGAGGAAAAAGCCGCCGTTATGCGTGATAATGCGTACCCGGTACAAGAAAAGTTCGCGGTGATCGATGCGGTCGGTCGGTGCGGAAGGGACTGGCTCGTCCGGCGGTAATATCGCGGAGTTGACAGTCTGGTGCGAGACAAAGCAGGGGGTTGCATTAGACCCATAGAGGATATTTGCGGAGACACTGCCGTCTGCGGCGGGAGCGATTGCCGCCGCCGCCCAGAGAATCAGCGCTATTAATAGAACCGGCATAGTCCGCGCCATTCACGTTTCCCATGGGAGAAGAGAATATGTGTCCAACAATAACCTTTTTTTTAAAATAATGCAAGGGTTTATTAAAAAATCTACCAGCGGCGCTTTGTGACCAATTTCAACCCGTGCCCTTGTCCTTGGCAACCGCAAATATCCGCGGCGGTCTCCGGGCCGGCCAATCCCGTTACCACTCCGGGCAGCGGACGGGACGTATTGCCTGAAATCACGAAAGCGCATATGATGTAGAATTATTTCTGAACTTTTGCGAAGTGGCGATTTAACCGCCAATCGCCACTTTGCAAAAATCGTTTTTGCCCGGATTTCAAGGGTTTTTGATTTTACAAAATCGCCATTCGGCGGTTTGAATGGTGATTTTGCAAAAGTCCAGTTATTTCTACTACGCTGCCGTTGTGGGAACCGCCTCCACAACAGCTGTGTAATCGAAAGGTTGCCTGGTGAACGGAATATTGTTCTGTATTTCGCCACCGCCCCATGGTTCACCGATAACCCTAACTTCATGCGGTATTTGCGGATGCGGTTTCCGCAAATACCGCGTTGTAGATTCACACCGTCCGGGTCGGGGAATTTGGCGCACAAATTTTTCACAATTTTGTTCCATTTTCAGAATACTAAAAGGACATTCGGCCATGAGCGACAACCTCCTTTCCAACCTGCCAGAACGGCATTACCGCACGGGCGAAGGCATTTTCTCGGTCTGCAGCGCCCATGGCCCGACCCTCGAAACCGCCGCCGCCCTGGCGGCAAGGGCGGGAACGCCCCTCCTCGTCGAAGCCACTTCGAACCAGGTCGACCAGTTCGGCGGCTACACCGGTATGACTCCGCCGCGTTTCCGCGAGTGGCTGCTCGGGCTAGCCGCAAAGGCCGGCTTGGCGAAGGAGCGGCTCATTCTGGGTGGCGATCACCTCGGCCCCAATCCGTGGCGGAAGGAACCGGCCGGAGAGGCCATGGACAAGGCGCGGGAGCTCGTCCGCCAGTTCGCCGCCTCCGGTTACGGGAAGATTCACCTCGACTGCAGCATGGCCCTCGGGGGCGACCCGGGGCCGGCCCCGGCCGGGGAAGTCGTCGCCCAACGCGCCGCCGATCTGTGCCGCGTCGCCGAACAGGCGGCGCGGGACGGCGGTCATCCGCCGCCGGTTTACGTCATCGGAACCGAGGTGCCGATCCCGGGCGGTGTCGCCCACGAGCTGGACGCCAGCCTCGCTCCGACTTCAGTCGCCGACGCCGGCGCGACCCTCGAAATCCATAACCAGGTTTTTGCCAAAGCCGGCCTCGCCGACGCCTGGACGCGGGTCATAGCCCTGGTGGTTCAGCCGGGGGTCGAATTCGGCAATTACACCGTGGTCGATTACGACCGCAACAAGGCGGCGGAGCTGTCCCGCTTCATCGCCGGGGTGGGAACGCTGGTTTTCGAAGCCCATTCGACCGATTACCAAACCGCGCGTGGCCTGGCGGATATGGTCGAGGATCACTTCGCCGTCATGAAGGTGGGGCCGCATCTCACTTTCGCTTACCGCGAAGCCCTCTTCGGCCTTGAAGCCATCGCGGTGGAAATGGGTTTGGCGCCGGGGCTCCGTCAGGTCATGGAGGCGGAAATGCTGGCGAATCCCGGTTACTGGCGGGGGCATTATCACGGCGGGGCGGCGGCGGAGAAATTGGCCCGCGCCTTTTCCTTCAGCGATCGCGCCCGTTATTATTGGCCGAACGAAAACATTCGCGCGGCGGTGGACGCCTTGCTCCGCGACCTCTCCGGCGTGGAAATCCCCTACTCCCTCCTCAGCCAATATCTCCCCCTGCAGTACGAGGAAATCCGCGCCGGCCGGCTCGAGAACCGGCCGGAGGCGTTGGTCCGCTGCGGTGTCGCCCGGGCGCTCGGGATGTTTGCGGCGGCGGCGCGGATGCGTGCCTGAGATATGGAATAGTGTGGGTTGTCAATATTGTTGGCGTGGATGCGAGACCCGCCTCCGGATCCTGTTACGCAGCAAACCTCCCCCCACCGTCATCCCGGCGTCTTGTACGTTGAACCGGGGTGTAAACAATGGCGTGCCGGGACCCAGTGTGATAAACATTGACTACGGAACAATCTCATCTTAATCAAACATCATATGGTTGTTGATAAGGAATCAGCATAGCGACTGTTTATCCCACTGGATCCCGGCACGCCATTGTTTGCACCCCGGTTCAACGCACAGATGCCGGGATGACGGTCATGGGGGGCATGCTTCGGATAGGTTCCGGAGACACGTTTCCCATGCGTTTTGAAAGCAATTCTTGATCAGCAAAGGACAAGCACATGCCGCAAATCGTGACTATCGGTGAAATCCTGGTGGAAGTGATGGCCAAGGACGTCGGCCAAACCTTTCTCGAACCCGGGCTGTGGATGGCCCCCTACCCCAGCGGCGCGCCGGCCATTTTCATCAGCCAGGCCGCCCGCTTCGGCGCCAAGACCGGCATGGTCGGCTGCGTCGGCGACGACGATTTCGGCCGCCTCAACCTGAATCGGCTCCGCGCCGACGGGGTGGACGTGTCGGCAATCGCGGTCAGTAAAAAACTTCCCACCGGCTGCGCCTTCGTCACCTACCATAAGGACGGCGGCCGCTCCTTCATCTACCATATCCCCAACGCCGCCGCCGGCCTCATCGATCCGGCCGAAATCAGCGAGACCTGGCTCGCGGACTGCCAGTATCTCCACGTGATGGGCTCATCCTTCGCCATTCCCGGCGTATACGAGGCGGTCGAGAAGTCGGCGCGCATCGTCAAGAAGAACGGCGGCAAAATCAGCTTCGACCCGAACATCCGCAAGGAACTCATTTCCCGCGACGACACCATGCGGGAACGCATCATGCGGGTCTACCGGCAAACGGATCTGCTCCTCCCCGGCCTCGACGAACTCCCCCTCCTCACCGGCGAGAACGATCTCGACCGGAGTATCGAAAAAGTGTTCCGGGACACGCCGGTCCAGGCCATCGCCGTGAAAATGGCGGCCAAGGGATCGCTGTACGTAAGCCGCGGCGAACGGTTCGCGGTCGAACCCTTCCCGGTCGAGGAAGTCGACCCCACCGGCGCCGGCGACTGTTTCGGCGGCGCCCTGGTGGCGGCTTTGGTTTTGGGATATCCGCCCCGCGAGGCGATGCGGCTGGCTTCGGCGGCGGGGGCGCTGGCGGTCACCAAGAAGGGTCCGATGGAGGGGGCGTCTTTCCTGCCGCAGTTGCAGGCGTTGGCGGGAACGGAGCGGACATAGAAAAGGAGTACACCATGCTAGGGTTAAGGAAAAAACTTCTCGGCGCGGCTTTCGCCTGCGCGGTTTTACTGTCCGCCGGCGTATTGGGGCAAGCGGCGGAAACGGCCCTCGTCACCACCCCCTCGGGGCCGGTCGCCGGTTTGTCAGAAGACGGCCTGCGCATCTTCAAGGGAATACCCTACGCCAAGCCTCCATTGGGCGAAGGCCGCTTCGCCCCGCCGGAAACAGTCGAACCCTGGAGCACCACCCTTGTTTGCGACGCTTTCGGACCGCAGGCGGTGCAACAGGGGTCTTTCGGCCCCATGGTCTCCGCCCCAGTCGCCTCATCCGAGAACTGCCTCAGCCTCAACATTTGGACCCCGGCGAAAAGCGGGGAGGAGAGACTACCTGTCTACGTGTTCATCCACGGCGGCGCCTATGCCATCGGCAATGGCGCCAGCCCGGTGTGGGACGGGAGCAATCTGGCCAAAAGGGGAATTGTCGTCGTAACCATAAACTACCGCCTGAACGCGCTGGGTTTCCTCGCCACCGGCGAGACCTACCGCCGCTACGGGACGACCGGCAATTGGGGGCATTTGGATCAAATCAAGGCGCTCGAATGGCTGCGCGGCAACATTTCCGCCTTCGGCGGGGATCCGGATCGGGTCACCATCGGCGGCGAGTCGGCCGGTTCCTTCGCCGTCTCGGCGCTGATGCTAAGCCCATTGGCGAAGGGCCTCTTCCGGGCCGCCATTCTCGAAAGCGGCTCCATCCTGTCGGTGACTACCTCGACCCCCTACGCGCGCGGGGATCTCGATAAAAGCATCGCCGTGGGGAGGATGTTCGCGAGCATGTTCGGTGCCGACCGCGACGATGCCGCCGGTCTGGCGGCCTTGCGGGCGGCCGATCCCGAGGCGATGGCGCAGTCGAGCGCTTTCGAAGGGGACTTCCGCATCACCACCGCCTACCTGTGTTTCCCCGTTTTCGACGGCAAGGTTCTCCCCCGTAATCCATACGCGGCATTGCGGACGGGAAATTTCAACCGGGTGAAGGTTTTGTTCGGCTTCAACGCCGACGAAGCAACGGTTTTTATACCGCCAAATATCGACGGTCTGCAGTACAAGGCGCTGGTTGCCCGCATGTTCGCGAAGCATGGCCCCGCGGTCACGGCCAGGTTCGCCCCGGCGGGGACCGTTTATCGGCAGGCGCTCAAGGCGATGCAGACCGGCACCTTCACCGCCGGCATGAAAGTTTTCGCCGACGCCTACGCCGCGCAGGGGTTGGACGTGTACGGCTATTACTTCACCCATGTGTCGCCGCAACACGCGAAGACAGGGGAGGGAGCGAAACACGGGGCGGAAATGCCGTACATTTTCGACACTTTCGCGGCGACCAACGAAAAGGATCCCACCCCGGAAATGCTGCGTCTCCGCGACGAAATCCAAACCCGCTTCGCCAATTTCATCATCTCCGGCGACCCCAACCAGGGCGAGGAACCGCTGTCGGGGGTGCTTTGGCCGAAGTACCGGGCCGAGTCGCCGGTGATGATCCGCTTTGACGAGCGCCTGCGCCTGCAGGACATGCCGGACCGGGAAGACGCGGCTTTTATTGCCGAAGTGCTGGAAAGTCAAATCGAGGTTGGGGAGGAATGAAAAGGTGCATGGCAGCCGGTTTTTTTCGAACTATTGCGTGGCGTTTCCGGTCAGGCTCTGGCCGGCGTTGATGCTGTTGTGCGCCGTTTGTTTTTGGACCGTTCCGGCGCGCTTGATCGGGGCCGATGCGGTCGAAACGCCTGCCTTCAAGATTGAAGGCGAATTCACCCAGCGTTCCGGCGACATGATGTTAATCGTGAACAGCCGGCCCTTAAGCACCGTCACCTCCACGGTGGCGAAGTTCGAGGTGGACGCGGCAGCTATTCCGGACGACGCGGTGGTGACGAAGGTCGAGCTCCGCTCGAGCGGGGTGGCGGTCGGGAAACCAGCCCGGAACGGGGCGATTATGTCGGTGGCGGCGAATATTCTCGGACCGGGCATGGCGGAGTGGGCGAAGAAGCCGTGGGGCAGGGGAAACGCCACCCTGTTCACCGCCCGGGAACTCGGTCCGGAACCGCCGGCGGCGACGGGCGAGTGGCTGGTGAGTTATGACGGCAGGAATTTAAGCGACCGGCTGCCGGGCTACAAGGGGCACAAGGGTTTGTCGCTGCGGATCTATTACGAAAGCGCTTCAGGAAGGTAAGGCCAGGCGGCGCGCATTTTTACAACTCGCACCCCATCGTCTTCGCCAGGCTCTGCAAGCGCTGCATGACGATGGGATTGTCCTCGGACGTCTCGTTATAGAGATCGGGATCAATTCCTTTGATGATCAATTTGATCTTCAGCGGCGCGACCATGTGGGGATTCCCCTTGGTGCGCACTTGGATCAATTGCTCAATCATTACCTTAATCTTACCGGCCATTGTTCCGCCATCCTGAATTCGTTTATACCCGGTTATTTATACTTCCGCAAATCCCTGGTATAGCCCAGCACCACCTTTCCCTTGCGGTGGTTGACCAGGACCAGGGTTATTTCGGAAGGAATCGGCTCGCCGTTGAGCTTCTGGTGCATCCATTCGAAGCGGTCGAAACCTTCGGTAAAGGCGGTGGTGATATGTTTCAGCGCCTCGTCGGCGCTCTTCTTTCCGTTGGGCTGGTACTCGGGGGACAATTCGAAAAAGCGATCGAGGTAGGCTTTGCGGTCCGGCAGATCGAACAGCTTCGCCGCTTCGAGGTTGCATTCGACGTTTTCAAATTTGTCGTTCCAGAAATTGCAGCACAGGGGCGCCGCGTCAATCATGATGCGAATGCGCTCCTCCGCTTCGTAGAGTTCGGTGACCTCCTGCAGGCATTCCACCCGCCCCACCAGCCCGCCGAAGGAATCCTTCAGGGGCGAGGAGGCGCGCAAGTAAATCTTGTCGGTCGTGGTGTCGAGGTAATGCTGCTGGATTTCGCCCTCGCCCTTGGTGGTGAGCGGTTTCAACCTGCCGCCCCAATCGCTTGCCGACACCCCTTCCAGCTCCTCCGGCCCCTGCATGCCGAGCATGGTGGTGCCGGCCTTGTTCATGAACAGCCACTTGCCCGAGCTTGACGCCACCCCGACCGGGAAGGGCAGGCTGTTGAAGACATTGGTCATCCAGTCCAAATCGTCGACGTCCGAGACCGACTTCGACGACCTGAGATCCCGGGTATAACCCAGCACCACGTCGCCGTCCCGGGTCTTGACCTTGACCAGGGTGATTTCCGCCGGCACCGGGTCGCCGTTGAGTTTTTGGTGCATCCATTCGAAGCGGTCGTAACCGGCGGTGAAGGCGGTCTTGATATGCCGGGCCGCCTCGTCGGAACTCTTTTTGCCGTTGGGTTGGATTTCCGGGGAGAGTTCGTAGAAATGATCCAGGTAGGCCTGTTTATTCGGGAGATCGAACAGCTTGGCCGCCTCGAGGTTGCAGTCGATGTTTTCGAATTTGTCGTTCCAGTAATTGCAACACAGGGGTGCGGCGTCAATCATGGATATGACCCGCTCGTTCCCCTCATAAAGCGGGGTGACGTCGAGGAGCGACTCGACCCGCCCGGCCCAGCCGAAAGACGAAGCCAAACGGCGGAACACCAGCCCCGATTTCCGGTCCTGGTAATATTCCGGATCTCGGGTCTGCCTGGCCTTGCCCAAGCCAATCGAAGCCGCCGGCTCGAGGCGGCCGCCCCAGTCGGAACAGTCCATGCCCTCCGCCGCCTCGACCGAAGGGACGCCGAGAAAATCCAGGGCGGCCCGGTTGAGGAATTTCCATTTTCCGTCGGGAGAAATCAAGGCTACCGGAAAAGGCTGGTGATTATAGGCATAGAGCATGCCGTGAAATTCGTCCGAATCTTCCGGGGGAAATACGGCGGGGATATCCATAGCCATGAGTTGACTCCTTCGTCGCGGAATTATGGTGGTAGCGTTTGTTTATATCAGTGGATTTCTATATGAAATCGAATAAACCAAAGCACGCTGACAGGTCGAGCATTTGCATAACATGTCCTCAATTTTCAAAGTACCTCCGGTATATCGATTACATCTTACGAAATAATAATCGCTTGTCATTATTTTTTTGCTGGGAAGGATGGGGACATGAGGATTACGGGGAGATGATGTATATTTGGCCGGCGGTTTGGATAATTAAATTTCGTGCCCCCGGTATTCTTACGTTTTCAATGGGTTGTCCTTAATGTATACTGGAACCACTTTGGTTCTCGGGAAACTTCCTGTCTCTGCATCCTGTTACGCAGAACCCCTCCCCACACGTCAGTGGTAACGGCTAGGCAAAGGGACGGTGGCTCCGAACGCTGTAACGCCGGACTCCCCCCACACGTCATTCCGGCGTCATGTACATCCAACCGGGGTGTGAACGGGCGGTTTCGCCGGAATCCAGAGGATTTAACCAATGCTACGGAACATCTGGCAAACCTGGTGCCGTATAAGTAAATCCCTCTGGATTCCGGCGAAACTACCCGTTTGAGGTGCAGCACCTGTCGAAGACGCCGGAATGAGTGCGCCCGTGATGGCGCCAAATCAGTGCGGTGCAAGTCCGCATCGGGGTTTGTCACAACCCCGTAGCCGAAGGTAACTGCGTCGCCGAGAGGCGGGGTGGGGAGCAACC
>JAVBQR010000054.1:0-18279 GCA_031548865.1 Planctomycetota bacterium | reverse complement strand
CCCGACACGGATAAGGTGTTTAGTGAAACCACGGAGCGACGGTTTATCGGCCTGGATTCCGGCGAGTTCTGCCTCCCCCCGGTTGAACGCTTGCGGCGCCGGAATGACGTGTGGGGAGGGAACAACGTAGCAGCGTACGGACTTACGCAACAAAAGTGCTCTGCGCCCGAAGCAAACGCCACTGTAGCGATCGTCAATCGGCCTGGATTCCGGCGAGTTACGTTTCTCCCCGGTTCAACGTTTGCGGCGCCGGAATGACGGGTGGGGAGGGAACAATGTAACAGCGCACGGAGGTGGGTATTTCCATCCCGCGACGTTACCTCCCCCTCACGAACTGTTAACGGAGCAGCTTCGGCGTCTCGACGACCGCCCCGGGGTTCTCGGCCAGGTACTCCTTCATGCGGCTGGTGAGTTCGTCGGCGATGGCGTTTATGGCGCTCTCGGCCGATTTCCGCCCGAGGAGGTATTGCTGGACCTCTTCGTGGAGCATGCCCTGGTGCAGGTCGGTGAAGTTGAATGGCCCGAAGGTGGGGGGAATGACCAGGTTCGGATCGTCGACCTGTTTCACGAACGCCGCGTAGGGGCCTTCGCGGGAATAGAGGGGATCGTTGCCGACCGCCCTCTTGATGGGAATGAGTCCGCTCAGTTTGCAGAACTCGATGTTGTTGTCGGGGCGGGTAAGGTAGTCGATAAGCTTGAAAGCGGCGTCGGGGTTTTTCGAGTGGCCGCTGATCGAGTAGGCGTAGGGGCTGTTGACGGTGTTCAGGCGCTTGCCGTCGACGGTCGAAATGGGCATGGGCATCACGCCCCATTCGCTGTCCTTCATGCTCGCCATGCAGGTGGGGGCGACTTCCGAGTCGTTAATCAGGGTGCCGGTCAGCCCGCCGGTGAAATTGTCGACCATTTCCACAAAGCCCCAATTGATGGAGTCCTTCGGCACGGCGCCGTCCAGGTAGACGCTGGTCCACTTCTTGAAGGCCTCGACGCATTCGGGGCTGGCGATGAGGCAGTTCCCCTGGGCGTCGTAGGTGCGGCCGCCGGTGAAGGACTGGAGGTAGACGAGAATCGGGTCGAAGGCGCCCCTGGCGCCGCGATAGCTGTTACCGTAACGTTTCTTGGCCGGGTCGGCGAGGTTGCGAATCAGCTGGAAGAAATCGTCGTAGGTCCAGTTTTCGTTCAGCTTGAGGCCTTTTTCGGCGCACCAGTCCTTGCGGTAGTAAATCCCCTTCACCATCATGCCGTCGGGAACCGTGTAGATGTGCTGGAAGTTTTCCTTTTCCCCGGCCCAGACGACATTGTTGACGTAGGAGGTGAACTCGCCTTCCTTCCCCGCCAAATAGCCTTCCAGGGGAATGACCCAGCCGGCCGGCACGACTTGGCCGAGCCAGCCCGCCCAGGTCGAGAGGACGTCGGGGAGCTGCCCGGAAGCACCGAGCATGGTGAGTTTGTTCGCGGCGTCGTCCCAGGGGACGGACTCGTACTGGACTTCAATTCCCGTTTCCTCGGCGAATTTGAGGAAAGTTTCTTCAAAATACTTCTGCCGCACCGGGCCGGGGGAAATGTCGATAAAACGGAGGGTGACGCTTTCGCCTGCGCCGGCGCCGACGGCGAAGAGGACGGTCAACATTAATGCGGCAAGCAGGAAACCGGTCAGTTTTTTCATGACATCTCCTTCCAGGGTTTTTGGCTGATAGCTCATACCGAACCATATGCGTTCGGCATATCACAACTCGGCGCATCATCGGCGCATCAATCGTAGTGCCTCACGGTTCAGCAGCTTCGTTTCCAAAACCTCCTTCCCAATCGAATTCCTTACCTTCGCAAAGCCCAACCCGAATGCCGGCGCTGAACCCCGCCGCCCCCAGTCCAGCCAGCGATTCGGCTTTCACCCCGACCTTGAGATAATGGTTTTCCGGGAGGCGGCGCGGTTCCAAAGTCGGTGAATTGCCCCAGCGGATTCCCCGGCCGTAACGCTTGCCGACCGGCAGATCGTCCCGGTAAACCGGGAACAGCGGCCGGAAGAAGCCGTTCGCGCCGATCTTGAGCTCCGAAATGAATTTCCTGCCGGCGGGATCGTCGTCCCGGGTCATGACTGACAAAAGCTTGTTATTCTGGAATTTCGCCACGACCGGGATCCAGGCGCTTTCGCCTTCCGGCATCGCTTCGCCGTCGACCTCGACCTGGGAATTGTTGCTGGTAATATCGTGCTGGAGGTAAACGGGCGCCGCGTCTTCCGCGCCTCTGAGGACGGTCAAGGCGAAAGCGGCATCGTACAGGAAAATGTTTTGGCCGTCCTTGAAAACCGGGATCGTTTCGTCGAAAGCCGACAGTCCGGCATCGGCGCCGCTGGCGGAGAAAATACGGCTGTTTGATATGTCCTGGCGCCACACCGGAACATACTCGCCTTCCGGATCGGCGGTTACGGACAAGGTGTAAATCTCGTTGACCCAGAGAATGTTCGTACCGTTGACGGTGATTTTGATGGCAGGCGCGTCCGCGTCGTCCTCTCCCGACGACACCCATTCTTCCAGCGGCGCCAATTCCTTTTCAGCGGCGGCGCCGTTTTCCCCCGCATCCCTGCCGACAGCGACCTCGGCTATCACCGGCGGTACGCCGGCGTTATCCTCCTGCTCCCGGTGGAGGTCGGTCAAGAGCTGCGCCCAGTCGGTGTAGACGCCAAACGAGTTCGTGAAATAATCCTCGTCCAGGTTGGCCCGCCGCATGGGTGCGTACAGGGCCAATCCATGGCTGAATGCCACTTCTTCACCGCTTTCGCAGTGAATGACCAGCTTGGCCAGCGCCTGTTCGACCGCCTGGAGATCGTCCGACCAGGTCGCCGCCTGGGCCGGGTCGGCCACCTGCCGCAGCCGGCCGAACCAATCGATAATGTCGATACTGGAAACCGTCTTCGCCTCGGGAGTCAAATCGGCCCGCGAGCCGAAATGCCCGGTGTGGAACAGGGAGCGGGTCATTTGCGGCCAGATAACGGGAATCAGGGTGTCGAGCCGGCGGGACAAGGCGCCAAAGGAGGTCAGGAGACCGGTGATATTGGACAAGTCGTAGGCGGCGAAGGAGGCGCTGGGATTGTCGTTGGCGCGGTACCAGGCCAATGCGGCAGCGACCAGCCCTTTCGCCGTGTCCGCCGTGGACAAATTCTTCCCGAACTGGACGATGCCCTGTTCGTAGTCCAGGCCGTCGCCCGGGGCCAGCGGGGGAGAGGCAACCATATAACTGGCGAAGGGCGCCAGCGCCACCAGCACCTCCGCCTGTCCCATCAGACACATATCAAAAACCAGCAGGTCCAGCTTGCCGGAGGGAAACGCCACCGCCGCCCGGGAGAGGGCTTTCCTTACCCCTTCCAGCGTCATCGACGGCGATTCTTCCGCAGCGCCGGGCGCATCCTCGTCGTTAATCAATTCGGCCCAACCGCCCCCGTGGTTCCAGAGAAACAGGGCGGTTCGCGGAGCCGGGAACATCCGCATTCCCTCGCGAACGAAATTCTCCAGGGTATCGGGGGAACTCAGGTCCAGTTCGCCGCAGTTATAAAGAGGTTCCGCTCCCCGGACGGGTTTTCCTCCGGAAGCGCCTAAATGATAAACCCGCGTTTCCGTCCAATCCCCGTCTTCGCGCGAATATCCCTTCGCCCGGTCGAAAAGGACGACGACATCCACCGTCCCCGGTTTGGCCGCAGCGATGCCCTGCCGCATTTCCCGCATATCCTCGAGCGCATTTTCTTCGAGATCGTTGTCCCCATCCAAATAAATTAGAACCGTCCATCTCCTGGTCGCGGATTGCACCGGCTCCCCCCAAACGCCGACGTCCCGGGCCTGCCGCGGCATCTCTTCCGTTTCGGGATCGGGCTCCTCCGCCGCTGTGGAACCGGCCGCCTCGCCGGCGCCATTGCCGGTCTCGTCGCTCGCCGTATCGTCGCCATCAGCGGCGTCCGCGTTGTCGCCGTCGCCGCCGGATGCATCCGCGTCGTCGCCGCCAATTCCGTCGCCGGCGGCCACCTCATCACCTTCGTCGGCAGCCTCTTCATCTTCGTCGGCGGTATCGTCGGGATAGTCGGAAGCCTGTGCCGTTACGGACCAGCCAGGGCGATCGTCACCCAATCGGCCATTGGCAACGTCGCCGGAAGCCATTCCCCCGCTTAGGCAGAGTGCTGTCAGAAGAATAAAGGCTGATAGTCGCGTCATGTGACATCCCCATATGAACGGCGCTCGCTGGAAATCAAATCGTCTTCAGCGCCTGTTCGAGATCGTTCAGTAGATTCTCCGTCCCTTCGAGGCCGCAGTGGAGACGCACCAGTTTGTTGCTGGCCCCGAATTTCCTGATTAACCCGGGGTCGGCGAGACGCAGGGGCATAATCGCCAGGCTTTCGAAACCACCCCAGGAACAACCTTTCCCGAACAGTTTCAAGGCGTCGCAGAACTTTACCGTCTGTTCCTCGGAAGCATCCAGTTCCAGCGCGAACAGGCCGGTGTAACCTGACATTTGTTTCTTGCCGAGTTCGTAGCGCGGGTGCGTTTCGAGGCCCGGGTGGTAAACGGTTTTGACCTTGGGGTGCTGGGCGAGGAAACGGGCCGCCGCCAGGGCGCTTTCCTGGTGCTGATTAAGCCGGGCCGGCATGGTCCGGAGGCCGCGGAGCATCAGCCAGGCTTCGAAGGGACCGATTATCGAACCGAAGAGCTCGCGGTAATCGTTCTGGAGCTCCTCGCCCCATTCCTTGACAATCAGCGCGCCGCCGATGATGTCCGAGTGGCCGCCCAAGTATTTGCTGGCGGTGTGCATGACGTAGTCGACGCCGAGGTCGAGGGGTTTCTGGAACAGGGGCGTGCAATAGGTGTTGTCGATGTAGGTCCTGAGGCCGTGCTTTTTGGCGATACGCACCACGCCGGCGATGTCAATGATGTCAAAGACAAAAGTCGAAGGGCTTTCAATGAGAATCGCCCGGGTGTTCGGTCTTACCGCGGCTTCGATTTCCGCCAGGTCCAGGCAGGTGAGGTAGGTCAGCTCCATCTTGAGTTTGCCGACACAGATTTTTTCCAGGAAGTTCTTCACCGGATTGTAACAGGTTTGCTGGAGGATGACGTGGTCGCCGGCGCCGCAGGCGTGCATGACCGCGGAACTCGCCGCCGCCATGCCGGAGCCGAAGAGAAGGGCGGTTTGTCCGTGTTCGAGCCGGGCGATTTTCGCCTCGACCATTTCGGTGAGGGGATTGGCGTGGCGGCCATAGCTGTAGCGGCCGTTTTCGTAGCCTGTAATCGAATCGTAGACGTGAAGGGAATTGCTGAAGATGGGCGGAACGACGGCATGGTAATAATCGGCGGGGTTTTCGCCAAAATGGGCGAGTGACAACAAATCGGCGGGATCGCATTGCATACGGCGCGGCCCTTTCACATGGAGGTGGGTACGGCGAACTCGTGAAAAAGAGGAAGGCGGAGATGAAATTAACACTATCTTGCCCAGATACGCCTGTCAAGGTCTTTCCGGGCCGCTAAGGGGCGGTAAGGTCGATAATCCTTGACATTTCATATTCACTGCTTATAATGGCAGAATATATAAACGCAGTCGAGGATAACCCCATGCAAACCCTCTTCGCCGTCCAAAGCCACTTCTCATTCCACTGGGGCACCGCCGCTCCGGCGGATTGGTTCAACAAAGCGCGGGAACTCGGCTACGCCTACCTAGGGATCGCCGACCACGCCTCCCTGGCGGGCCTGCCGGAAATCCTCAAACTGGCGGAACAATCCCCGGTAAAGGCCCTGTACGGGGCCTGTTTTCCCCTGCTGGACAGCCGCTCCGCCTACGCCTATGTGGAAACGGCCGCCGGTTACGGGAACCTGTGCCAGCGGATTGGCGAATGGCTGAGGCTTTGGGGAAAAGGGGCGAAAAATCACGGCGGCGGCGGCGTACCGGCGCTTGAAGAGGAACAGGCGCGGCGCTTTTTCCAGGCCGCCGCCGCGCTTGACGGTTTGACCGGACTGGTGTGGATAACCGACTCCCTGCCGCTGTGGCGAACTCTCGCCGCCGCCGGCGGGGAAAGCTACTGGCGCATCGGCCCGACCCTGGCCGTACCGCCCAAGGAAATTCCCGCCGCCGCGACCTTGTGCGCGCCGGGACCGCTTTTTCTCAGGCCGGACGACTTCACCACGCACCGCCTCCTGAGAGCCGTCGGCACGGGGCTCCCTTTCGCGGCTATTCCGGAAGATCCCAGGATATCTCCCAATAATGCCGCCGTCACGCTCGTGGCCGCTCCGGACCGGGTTCTGCAAGCGCCGGAAGCTTACGCGGACGCCTTCGCCGTTTATGCGGACGCCGTCAGCCGCGCCGACGCGGTCGCCCGCCGCCTCGCCGCTTTCTCGCCCCGGCGCGACTTCCTGCATCCGCCCGCCCCGGAAAACCACGGGGAATATGCGGCTGAGGGTAAGGGTTCAGCCGAAACGCCTCCAGACGAAGCGCCTCTCGCCCGCCTCCGCCGCCTGGCCTACGAAGGCGCGCTAATCCGTTACGGCGGCGTCGACAGAGCGGTCCGCCGCCGCCTCGAACACGAACTCGACCTCATCGGCAGGAAAGGCTTCAGCGAATATTTCCTGGTCGTCCACGATATCGTCAACCGCATCGCCGGCGGCGACGGCCGCATCAAACGCGGCCGCTCCATCACCTGCGGCCGGGGCTCCGGAGCGGCCAGCCTGGTCAATTACTGCCTGGGCGTGACCAATGTCGACGTCATCCGCCACGACCTCATGTTCGAACGCTTCCTCAACGATGCCCGCCGCGATCCCCCCGACATCGACGTCGACTTCGCTTGGGACGAAAGGGACGGCGTCCTCGAGCGGGTCATCGCCGGCTACGGCGACACCAGGGTGGGGCGGGTCGCCAATCATAACCGCTACGACTGGCGGGGCGCATTCCGCGCCGCCGCCCGGGCGCTCGGGTTTTCCGACCCGGAAATCAGCCGCCGCATCGGCGAGCGGGTCGAGCTTTACGGCGAAACGCACCCCGGGAACACACCCCTGCCGGAAGTCGAAACGGTCCGGAGCGGCAAGGCGACCGGCGGCGCGGCGGCCGGCGGCAAGGCGAAGAACGAAGTCGTCCCGGCCCAAGCCGCGAATACCGATCTGGCGCCGGTTTCACGCGCTTACCGGAAACTGGCGCTTCTCAACCGCGACGGCGGCGGCGATTGGCAGGTCGCCCAACGCCTGGCCCGGCGGCTCGTCGACAAACCCCACGGCCTGTCCATGCACTGCGGCGGCATGGTCATCACCCCCGGTCCCATCGCCCGGCACGTCCCCACCATCGTCTCGGCGAAAGGCCAGCCGACCATCCAATGGGAAAAGGACGGCGCGGAAGACATGGGTTTGGTGAAAATCGACCTGTTGGGGAACCGTTCCCTGGCGGTGATCCGCGACGCGGTCGGGGCGGTGGCGCTGGCCAGGGGCATACCGGACACGGAAGTAATCCCCGGCGATCCCGCCGACGATCCCGCCACCCGCGAGCTGATCGCCCGGGGCGACACTTTCGGCGTCTTCTATCTGGAAAGCCCGGCCATGCGGCTCCTCCTGGCCAAAGCCCGCCGGGGCGACTTCGCCCATACGGTGATCCATTCCTCGATCATCCGCCCCGCCGCCAACGCCTTTATCAACGAATACCTGGAACGCCTGCACGGCAAACACTGGTCGCCGGAGCATCCGCTCCTGGCCGGCCTGTTCGACGAAAGCTACGGGATACCGGTCTACCAGGAGGATGTGGTGAAGCTGGCGATGGCCCTGGCCGGCTACGATTACGCCCGGGCGGACGGCATCCGGAAGTGCCTGGGTAAACGCGACGCGCGGGAGCGCCTCTCCGCCGCCTTCCCCGAACTCGCCGCAGCCGCCCGCCAGCGCGGAGTCGACGACGCCACCCTGGCCGGCTTCTGGCGGACCCTGATGTCGATGACCGGCTATTCGTTCTGCAAACCGCATTCGGCGAGTTACGCCCGGGTGTCTTACGAAGCGGCTTATTTGCGGGCGCATTATCCCGCCTGGTTCATGGCGGCGGTGCTGGCGAACGGGGGAGGATTTTATACGGCGCAGGCCTATGTATCGGAGGCGATGCGGCTCGGGTTGGCGGTGTTGGGACCGGACGCGAACGCCAGCGCCGCGGCCTGGGCGGCGGAGGGGGCGGGGGCGATTCGGGCGGGCTTAGACGCCATTTCCGGGCGGGCGGCGGCGGCGGCCCGGGACATCGTGGCGGAGCGGGAACGGAATGGACGGTACCGAAATCTCGACGCTTTTCTCCGCCGGACCGCCTTGGCGGCCGACGACTACCGGAGGCTGGCGCTGGTAGGGGCGCTGGATGCGCTGGCGCTGGACTGGAACCGGCCGCAGATCCTTTGGCATTGCGGCCGGGATCGGGAGCGGGAGCGGCGGTTAGGAGGCGGTTGCGGAGGCGTAGCCGGTGAGGGCCGGGTAATTGCCGGCGCCAGCCGTGGCGAAAGCCTTTCCGGCGGCGGGTCGCTGTTTTCCCCGGTTTTGACCGGGGCGCGGGACGGCCTGGAGCTGGTTCCGCCGCCGCCGCCGCTGCCGCCTTACAGTTTGGCGGAAAGCTGGGCCGCCGAATATGCGGCGCTGGATTTTCTGCCGGGACGGCATCCCCTCGCCATGTTTGCCGAGGAAGTGCGGGCCGGGCGGGCGCGGCGGGCCGCCCGGGCGCGGCCGATTTTCACTGACGCCCGCAATCTGCCGCGGTTCGCCGGCAAGGTGGTGGTTTTTCTCGCCTGGCCGATCACCGGAAAAGTGGTCGAGACGAAACACGGCGAGGCGATGGCGTTCCAGTCCTTCGAGGACGAGGGGGCGCTCTGCGAGGCGGTGCTGTTCCCGGATGAATTCCGGCGCTACCAGCGGTTGATTACCGCGCGGCGGCCGCTGTGGGTGACGGGAAGGGTGATGCTGGAATTCGGGGTGGCGACTTTGCAGGTGTTGGACATCCAGGCGGCGCGGGCGGATGAGGAGCGCAGGCCGTCAATCCCCCCGCCCCCGGTTCAGGCGCAAGCGGTAGCTTCGGGGCGTGGCCCGCATTAATTTCCGAAACACCTTGGTGAAATAACTTTGATCCTTGAAGCCGCAATCGAGGGCGATAATCGCCAGGCTCCGGTCGGTCCGGGCCAGCAGATCCGCCGCCCGCTCGACCCGCATGCGGCAGAGCATGTCGGTGAAGCTTTCCCGCATTTCCTTTTTGAACAGGCGGGAAAAATGCGCCGGCGACAAATGCGCCGCCCGGGCCGCGTCGTCGCGGGAGATGTCCCGGTGCAGGTTGTCGTGCATGAAGACGACCGCGCTCTGGAGTTGCGCCAGGGGGGAAATGTTCCGGTGCCGGTGAATGGCGTCGATGAGGCGCTCGAGCATTTCCCTCAGCCAGGGGCCCAAATCCTCGTCGGAGGTTATCCGGGACAACGCGGCAAAAGCCTCGTAATTCCGGCCGAGCAGCTCCGGCGCTTCGCAACCGCTTTCCACCGCCGTCCGGCACATCAGGGTGATGACTTCCAGAAAAAAGGTTTTCACCAGGTTCAGGTTGTCGCCGGCCTGGAAATGCAGGACCACCAGGATGGTGTTGAGGCGCGAGCGCGCCTCCTCGCGGTCGCCCCGGCGGATGGCCGCCATCAGGGCCGGCTCCTCGCGGATGTAGACGGAACGGAAATCCAGGGATTGGGTCTTGAAGGCGTGGATGGCTTCGGCCCGGCGGCGCTCCGAGAGGTGGGTTATCCGGCGGAGTTCCAGCAAGGCGGCGTTGGTTAGGTTTTCGTCTTCGAGGATGGCCAGGAGTTCTTCAGCCGCCGCCTTGACGTCGACGGCCGGCTCGTCGTCGTCGTTCGGGAAAAGCCGCTCCTTGGGGAGGAAGGCGACCACGGCCCCGAGCGGTTTCTGATTGGTGATAATCGGCGCCAGCCAGAGCATGCCGCCGTCGGGAAGGAGGTCGAAAGGCGTTTCGCCCCAACGGACCGCCTCGTGGAGATGCAGGACCAGGAGATTCGGCAGGTTTTCCGCCGAGTTCTCCGGAAAGGCGCCGACGACCGGCTGCCCTTCGGCATTCACCAGGACGATGCAGACCTGCCAGGCGTTGGCGTAGGCGGCGAAGATTTTTTCAAAAAACGGGGGCGAGGGCAAAGCGCCCGGCCCCCGTTCCTTGTTTTTGGCATCTTTACTCACGAAGCGTCTACTTTCCGCGCATTTTCACCATGGCTCGCATCAGCCCGGCGGTGGAGGAGTCGTGTCCGGACAAATTCGCCTTCTTGCCGGCGAGGAGCGCCTCCTCCTCGGCGAGAATGGTTTTCGCGAGCACCTTCCCCAGTTCCACGCCCCATTGGTCGAAGGAGTTGATCCGCCAGATTATCCCCTGCACGAAGATTTTGTGTTCGTACATGGCGGTCAGCATGCCGAGGGTGAAGGGGGTGATTTCCTTCACGAGAATGGAATTCGAAGGCCGGTTCCCCTGGAAAACCCGGTGCATGGCGAGGCGGGAGATTTCCGAAGGGGTCTTCCCCGCCGCCTTCATTTCGGCCTTTACTTCGGCAAGGCTTTTCCCGCGCATCAGCGCTTCCGGCTGGGCGAAGAAGTTCGCCAGCAGCTTGGCGTGGTGATCGCCGAGGGGATTGTGCGACAACGCCGGAGCGATGAAGTCGCAGGGAATCAGCCGCGTCCCCTGGTGAATCAGCTGATAAAAGGCGTGCTGGCCGTTGGTGCCGGGTTCCCCCCAGAGGACGGCGCCGGTGTGGTAGTCGACCGGTTTGCCGTCGCGGTCGACGTATTTGCCGTTCGACTCCATGTCGCCTTGCTGGAAATAGGCGGCGAAGCGGTGCAGGTATTGGTCGTAGGGAAGGTAGGCCTGGGACTCGGCGCCCCAGAAATTCTGGTACCAGACGCCCAGAAGGGCGAGGATGACCGGAATGTTCTCCTCGAGTTTGGCGGTGCGGAAATGCTTGTCCATTTCGTGGGCGCCGGCGAGGAGCTCGTGGAAACGCTCGAAGCCGATGGCGCAGCAGATGGGGAGGCCGATGGCGGACCAGGAGGAGTAGCGGCCGCCGACCCAGTCCCAGAATTCGAACATGTTGGCGGTGTCGATGCCGAACTTTTTAACTTCCGCCTCGTTGGTCGAGAGGGCGACGAAATGCTTGGCGATGGCTTTTTCATCCTTGAGGGTTTTGAGGAGCCAGGCCCGGGCGGAGAGGGCGTTGGTCATCGTTTCCTGGGTGGTGAAAGTTTTCGAAGCCACGATGAAGAGCGTTTCCGCCGGGTTCAGGTCTTTCGTCTTTTCGACGAAGTCGGTGCCGTCGACGTTCGAGACGAAGCGGACCAGGGGGCCGTCGGCGTAGTGCTTGAGGGCTTCCGTGATCATCACCGGGCCGAGGTCGGAGCCGCCGATGCCAATGTTCACGACGGCGCGGATTTTCTTGCCGGTGAAGCCCTTCCACTTGCCGGATCGGACGGCGGCGGAGAACTTCTGCATTTGTTCGAGCACCCGGTTGACGCCGGGCATGACGTCCTCGCCGTCGACCATAATCGGCGTATTGGCGAGATTCCTGAGGGCGATGTGGAGGACGGCGCGGTGTTCGGTGAAGTTGATTTTGTCGCCCTGGAACATGCGTTCCCGCCAGCCTTCGACGTCCGCTTCGCGGGCGAGGTTGGCGAGGAGCTTCAGGGTGTCCTTGGTGAGGCGGTTTTTCGAGAAGTCAACCAGGAGATCGCGGAATTTTAGGTGAAAGGAGTCGAAGCGCTTGGGGTCTTTTTTGAAGAGGTCGAGGATTTGCGTTTTGGCGAGTGCCTTCCGGTGTTTCCCGAGTGCCGCCCAAGCCTTGGTTTTAACAAGGGGGGTGTCTTTTCGTATGCTGGCCATGCCGTTCCTTTCACTGAAGTTTTGCCGACCCACTGGATTTATGCTGATCGAGGTAGGAAATGTAGTGATTCGTAATTACGATTTCCCATCGTCTTCGGTTTTTCCGAGGTCACCGTTCACCCGCCACATCGAGTTGCGGCCCGGATTCACCACCGCGATATAGAGGTTGTGCTCGACGATGTTGAGCGCCTCCTCCACCACCGGGCAAATCGCCTGGGTCAACTCCCGCGCCCGATCCTTGGAAATCTGGACGTCGCGGATCTCGATGTGGGCGATGGCAGCGTTTTCGGCCGCCGCCATGCGCATGCGGACATTGCCGAAAATGCTGACGCGCATCTCGCTCTCCGGTTCGCCGGTGACGCGGCTGACGGCTTTGACCAGATTTTTGGAGATGATTTTCACCGCGTCTTCGGAAACCGCAACGTTCGATTCAAATTTTATACGTGCCATACGCACTCCTGGAAGGGCGGGGCCAAGGGTCGGGGGAAAAGGGCCGGATTCGCGTAAATGATTCGACGGAACCTTGGGCATTATAACCCCGGCGTTTTTTTTGCCAAGAAGAATGGCAAGCAAACCGGCCTGTTTTTATCCGCCGACCCGGATGTCCGCGTCCTGGTCACTTAACCGCCAAGAGGGCGTACAGGAATAGGAAACGGTGCCTCTCGCCCCATTCCTGCAATCCGGCCGGCTTGAGCGCCTCCTCCGCCACCCGCGCCAGTTCCCGGCATACATCCAGATACGCTTCGTAATCGAGCTCGTCCAGCGCCTTGGCGGTGTAGAAAGGGACCTGCTTCGCCAGCGCCCGGGTGAAGGGGGTGTTGCGAATGGCGAAGCGCATCGGCTGCGCCAGGCAGAGAATTTGCGACAAAGTCACTACCCCGGCTTGGGGAATTTTTCCGGCCCGATATTTGACCGCGAAGTCGCCCGGCTCGCTGAGGAGCCGCCGCAGGGCCGCGATCACCTCCTCCGCCTGGTTCATCCTGCCGAGATTGGTCATGCGAATCTGGCACAAGGGAACGTTGAGCCGATCGAGAGCGGCGTAGATTTCCTGCGCCGGCATACCCCGAAGTCGCTCCGGGGCCAGGATTTCCCGGGCTTTTTCGGCATATTCCTGCACCCAGCCGTAGCGTTCCAGCACCTCCGCGCGGGATAGGGGAGCGAGGTGAAGGGCGAGGTGTTTCGCAAACAAATCCGACCATTTGGCCATAAGGCACTCCAGCGGGTATTTTTCCCCAATATGTCGCTTACAACTATTTTGTCCGGCATCCTTGACTCATTTCGGTAATGCGGTTAAGGTTAAGGGAAATAAAAATATTCAAATAGACCCGAACCCGGGGAGGCAGCGCCGATGGCGGAACAGCGGGCCATATATAGATTGAATCGGTTGATGCAGCTCAGTGAAATGGACGTTCCCGCCGCCCAAAAAAACGCGGGCAGCAAAAGCGCCTATTTCGCGATACTGGACGATTTCTACAATAACTTCCCCGCCATCTATGAGGCCTTCGCCGCACCGGAAGTGGCCCGCGATCCCGAGGCTTTTCAAAAAGGGGTCCTGGAACTGCAGAAACACCTTCTCGCCATCGGCGCTTCGCCCCTCCTCTATGAGGCTGAAAAGGCGGCGGAATCGCTGTATCGGGGCGAGAAACGCGCCGCCGCCGAACGGATACACAGCCTGGCCGCCAAAGTCACCATGATTCGCAACAAAATCGAAGAAGCCAGAATCGCTCCGGAGCAACCGGGAAATCAACCCGGACCACCTGGAAATCAATCCGACCCACCCGCTAATCAGTCGGAGCAACCTGCTAATCAGTCGGAGCAACCAGCTAATCAGTCGGAGCAACCTGGCAATCAGCTTGAACCATCCGGAAATCAGCCGGAACCACCCGGCTTGGACATGAGTGAATTTGAAATGTCAAACAGCGACCAAGTTCCGGGATCCGCATCCGCCCGCAATCCCGGTGGCACCTCCGGCGCCCCCAAAACCAACGTCAAACCCAAGGTGGCCCCGAATGCGGAGGCGTTCAACCTCTTGCGCGATCTCATCGGCCGCTTCGAAACAGACGCGGCGATGCGCCAGGTGACCCTGCTCGCCGCCTCGAGCTATACCCGTGCCATCGACGACACCCTCAAGGCCATCAAGACGGCGCTCCAGGGCTTTGATCACGATCACGCGGCGGCCCTGACCGGAAAATTGCTGGAACTGGCCACCAACATGCGGCCCGACGCCGAGCCGGAAAACGCCAAGAAGAAAATCCTCGCCATCGACGACGTCCCCGACATCCTGAACACCGTCAAAAGCGCCCTCAAGGACAAGTATATCGTTTACGGCGTCACCAACCATATGGCAGCCCTGAAATTCCTCACCAACAATTCCGCCGACCTCATCCTCCTGGATATCGAAATGCCCGACATGGACGGCTTCACCCTCCTGGGGATCATCCGGAAAATCAAGGCCTACGAGGCGACGCCGGCGGTGTTCCTCACCGGCAGCGTCACGGTCGAGAATGTAGTGAAGTCGAGAAAAGCCGGCGGAAACGACTTTATCAAGAAGCCGCTGGACGTGCAAGTGCTGTTGGCAAAAATGGCGAAATATTTGGATTGACGTACGACTCCGTTTTCGCCATGACAAGGAACGGCGGCCGCAGCCGCCGTTCCTTGTCTAAATGCGTAAATTATCATTGGCCGACGGCCGGACCGCAGGCCAACCCCTTATTTCCTCTTGAGCACTTCATCCTGCCACACCGGGGTCATGGGGAACCAGACGAATTCGGGTTCCTTCGGGGGGCCGTTTTTCACATACTCGAGCATCTTGTCGGCACACTGGCGGCCGGTGACGTAGGGGGCGAGGTCCACCGACATGCGGAACACCGAACCCGGTTCCTTCATCTTGGCGATGGCTTCGTCGGTGGCGTCGGCCCCCCCGACGTAGAAGGTGGGGTCGCCGGCGCGGCCGCTGTTCATGACCGCCTGGTAGCCGCCGATGGCGCCGGAGTCGTTCGTGCCCTGCACGACCTTGATGTTCGGGTACTGCTGGAGAACCGCCTCGATAATGCGCATGCCCTGTTCCGGGGTGTCGCCGGTCTGGCGGGAGACCAGCTTCGCCTTCGGGGAGAATTTGGCAATCGACTCGACCACACCGTCGCCGCGGCGCACCACCGGCGGGACATTGTCCTGGGCAATCAGGGCCCATTCGCATTCGCCGTTCAGTTTTTCGTTGATCCATTTGGAGACTTCGGTGCCCTGGGCCCAGCCGTATTTGTATTCGTCCAGGGTGAATTTGGCCTGGGCGCACTCGAAGTATTGCGCTTCCGACACCACGATCATGCCGGAGTCGATGGCCTTCTGGCAGATGTCGTTGATGCCGTCGACGTCAATCGGCGAGACCAGGATGGCGTCGTATTTGGCGGCGATGAAATTCTCGATGTGGTTGTACTGGATGGAGGGATCGTACTTCGCGTCCACCACGTTTGTCTCGATGCCGAGTTCCTTGCAGCGTTCCTCGAAGCCGCGAATCACCAGGGTGAAATAGGGGTTTTCGAAATTCATCACCGAGTAGGCGAAGCGGAGCTTCTTGTCCGCCGCCGAAGCGGACAACGCCACGCACAGCGTCAAAGCCGCCAGTAAAAGCGTTCTTTTCATGACTTGCCTTTCTTGTCCAAACAGGTTCGCCTTTATCCCTTCCGCGCGGCCCGACCGGAACCGGCTCCGGTTCCCCCGTTGTCGTTCCGCGCGCTTCACGCCTTCTCGCCCGCCCTGGCCCGGCGGTACTGGCTGTAGCGGTCGAAGCCGACGGCCGCAATCAGCACCAGGCCCTTAATCACCTGCTGCCAGTATTCGTTGACATTGATGAGAATCAGACCGTTCGTGAGGACGCCCATAATCAGCACGCCCATAATCACGAATCCGAGCTTCCCCTCCCCGCCGGTAATGGAGACGCCGCCGAGGACCACGGCGGTGATGATGTCCATCTCGTAACCGGTGCCGGCCCGGGGTTGGGCGGAGTGAATGCGGGAGACCAGGACCAGCCCGGCCAGCCCGGAAAGGAAACCGGCCAGCGAATAGACCAGGTAGCGGATGCCCTTGACGTTGATGCCGGACAGGCGCGAGGCTTCCTCGTTACCGCCGACGCCGTAGATGTAGCGCCCGTAGCGGGTGTAACCGAGAAAAATCCCCCCCGCCAAAAAGACCGCCGCCATGATAATCACCGGCACCGGAACGCCGCCGACCACCCCCTGCCCCAGCCAGCGAAACTGGAAGCCGAACACCGGCAGGCCGCGTTCCGCCGCCAGGTACACGCCGCCCCTCAGGGCGGTCATGGCGCCCAAGGTCACGATCAGCGGCGGAATCTTGAGTTCGTTGATGAAGAACGCGTTCAGGAAGCCGATGACGGCGCAAAGGATCAGGACCAGGACGACGATGGGAACGGTTTGATCCGGGTAGGCCTTGAGGAAACGCGCCAGGAGCATGCCGGACATGCCGATGACCGCGCCGGCCGACAAGTCGATGCCGCCCGTGAGCATGACCAGCGTTCCCCCCACGGCGGCGATGCCGACGATGGAGACCTGCCTCAGGATGTTCATCAGGTTCACGGGCGATCGGAACGCCTCCACCCAGACGGCGAAAAACGCCGTCAGCAGCACCAGAACGACAAGAATCATGTAGTCGCTGAAATTAACCGACTGTGCCTTCGCCCCGCCCTTGTCCATGAATCCGCTCCTCTATGAACCCGCCAAAAGCCGCTTCAAGCCGTTCTTTTCCTGCGCATGGAAGCGTAAGTCAGTATGCTGTCCTGCGAGAACTTCTCCCGCCCCAGTTCGCCGGTAATCCTGCCCTCGCACATGACCAGAATCCGGTCCGACATGCCGATGAGTTCGGGCATTTCCGAGGAAATCATGATTATCGCCTTGCCGTTCTCGACCAGGGACTGCATTAATTGGTAAATTTCCCGTTTCGCCCCCACGTCGATGCCCCGGGTCGGTTCGTCGAAGATCAGCACGTCGCAGTCCCGCGCCAGCCATTTGGCCAGCACCACTTTCTGCTGGTTGCCGCCGGACAGGGTCCTGACCCTTTGCGCCGGCGAATAGGCCTTGATCCGGAGCTCGTCCATGAGGCGGCGGCAAAGCCGGCCGACGGCGCCGCCGCGCACAAAGCCGCCCACGCTTTCCCGATCGAGGACGGTGTAGGAAATATTCTCGTCGATACGCATGCCGAGAATAAGGCCCTGGATTTTGCGGTCTTCGGTGATGAGGCCGATGCGCTGGGAAATGGCGTCGCGGGGGGAGCGGATTTCGACCGGTTTGCCGTTGACGAGAATTTCACCGGATTTTTTCGGATCCGCCCCGAAAATGGCCCGGGCCGTTTCCGTGCGCCCGGCTCCCACCAAGCCGCCCAGCCCCAGGATTTCCCCCCGCCGCAGGGTGAAGGAAATGTCGGAAATGACGCTGGTGGAAAGGTTGCGGACGGCGAGAACGGTCTCCCCGGCTGGAACCGGCTTTTTCGGATAGTCGGCGCCGAGCTCGCGGCCGACCATGGCGCCGATTATCGAACGCAAGTCGGTGTCGGCGATGTTTTTCGTGAAGACGTGGCAGCCGTCGCGCATTACCGACACCCGATCGCAGATTTCGAAAATTTCCTCCAGCCGGTGCGAAATGTAAATTATGGTCACGCCGGAGGCCTTCAGGGTCTGGATGATGCGGAACAGGGCATGGATTTCGCCGCTGGTGAGGGGCGCGGTCGGTTCATCCATAATCAGGATGCGGGCGTTCTGGGAGACCGCCTTGAGAATCTCGACGATTTGCTGGTAGGCGACGCCGAGATGCTTGACCTGCGCCTTGGGGTCGAGGTCGATTTCCATGCGGCGGCTGAGTTCCTCGGTGCGGCGGTTCATCTCGCCATAGTCGACGAAAGGTCCGCGCATGGGTTCGCGGCCGAAAAAGATGTTCTCCGCCACGCTGAGAAACGGCACCAGGTTGAATTCCTGGTAGATGGCGCCGATGCCGAGGCGCATGGCCTCGTTCGGAGTGAAGGAGGAGTGTTCCTGTCCGTCGAGGAGTATCACCCCGGAACTGGGGTTGATGGCGCCGGTCAGGGTTTTGATCATCGTCGATTTGCCGGCCCCGTTTTCGCCGACGACGGCGTGGATTTCACCCGGGCGAAAGGACAGGGAGACGCGGTCCATCGCCTTGACCCCGGGATAGATTTTGCTTACTTCCCGCAATTCGAGGATGTTCTCATTGTCCATGGCCTGGGCCTTGTACGGAAAGATGTTTGGGGCAGCTCTAAAAATGCTCTTTTGCCCGGATACTTCGTCAGGGCTTCGCTCTCGCGTTTTGTAACACAAACCACCACCGCGTGTTACAAAACGCTGCCACTACGCCCTTCCTCGTCTGCGGGCAAAATAGCTATTTT